>JAMQPH010000059.1 GCA_023717605.1 Pyrinomonadaceae bacterium | reverse complement strand
GGCAGGGGGAGTCGCGACGGAACGTCTGCTCATGGGCGCCCGGTTCTCTGTTCGTCCTACTCTACGTGCTGTTTTGAAACCGGCATGTTTCGTGTGGTTGCTCGCCGGCGTGTTGCCGTTGCTACCTCTCGTACTGCCGGTTCTGCCGGTGGAAGCCTTCGTGCGCTATCAATCGCGCTTGCCATTTGAGGTCCCGCGCGCGGAACGCAGTTTCATCGGGGCGGCTTTGCCTCAGTACTACGCCGACGAATTTCCCTGGCCGGGGATGGTCGCGGCCGTCGCGCGCGTCTATCACTCGCTTACGCCTGAGGACCAGGCAAAGACGGCGATTTATTGCGGCAATTATGGTCAGGCGGCCGCGATCGACTTCTTCGGCCAGCAATATGGCTTGCCTAAGGCGATCAGCGGACATCAGAGCTATTTTCTGTGGGGACCGCGAAACTACGCTGGAGAGATTGTGATTTTAGTTGGCGAAGGCGAACGCGAGGCGAAAGAACAATTCGATTCCGTCACCGTAGCAGCCACCCACCACAATGAGTACGCCTTCTGGTACGAAACGCAGCCTATTCTTCTTTGTCGCGGGTTGAAGTGGGACTTGCGAACCGGCTGGCCCCGCGTCAAGAATTGGCGCTGACACTTATGCGGAATAATGAATAACTCTTCACTTGAGCTTTCTTGCGGGCTATCGCGGCGGCTTGGATATTCTGACTCTGCCGCCGCGCACGGTGACGATGGCAGACTCTTCGAGTTGTGTGGAGAAGCGAACTAGCACATCTTCAATGAGCCGCAGTCGTTCCTTTGCCGGAACATCTGGCAGGCGGATCAAGCCGCAGTGAGGCACATTTTCGAGGAATACCAACTGACCGAAATCTGTGTCGATGGTGACGAGGATTCTTGATTCGGCTGCTGCCCAATCGAGCAAAATGCGATCTCCCGGATCCGGCCCGAGTTCGCGCGATTCAACTACATCGTGTCCCTGCGAGCGAAGCCACTTTGCAATGAGTTGTCCAGCGCAACGATCTATCAGAAACTTCATCAGCCCATAACCCGAACTGAATCAAGTTTGTCGTTCGCAATTACCGCGTGTGCGTATGCAAGACAAGCTCGAAGATCATCCGGCTCGAGATCTGGGTAGTCCGCGAGGATTGTCTCGGCCGCTTCTCCTTGGGCGAGCAGGCTCAGGATAAGCTCAACTGAAATACGCATCCCGCGAACGATTGGTTTTCCACCAAAAATGTCCGTGTTGGCAGTGATGCGTCCAAGCAGTGTTTCGTCGATCATGTCTATTCTCCAATCAGCTTTGCCATGACTCCCGTCTTCGCTCCTGCTGGCATCCATTCTAGGGCCTGGCCCACCAAACGTCACGACCTATTCATGACGAATCTATTCCCTAACCAAATCAGACTATAAATCTTTCTGCCTCTCTTGTTCCTCACCTGTATCTCTTTACTATAGCGGGGCATCTCATATTTGAATTCTTCATTTATTCTAACTGGGAGCACGGCGCTCGAAGCATCCATGAATTTCCCCGCCTTGAAAAGATAGAAATCAAGCTGAGTATATTCGTCCGTATCTGATTCGTGAGATTTGACGGCGATCACATAGCTTCCATTAGGCTTTTTGAATAGACAAACATAAATACTCGTTTGGGCGCCATCGCCGGGGGCGTAAAGATAACCATTCCTTATATCGACGACAGCTCCGCGACTGGGATCGAGCATCCACTTAACTCGCTGCTCGTTGTCGGCTTCAAAATACTTCTCAGGCAAAAGTAAGTAGTAATCTAAGACCGTCTTTGGCTTAGATAAGGTTTGCGCAACGGTCAGAGGCTCAAGGCTGAGGGTTGCGAAAACCAAAACGGTGAATACTCTCAGTGTGACTCCGAGACGAAAGCGAAATGACCTCATACATTCGTTCCCTCTTCACGGTCACCTTACCTCTCTTGAGAGTAGAACTCTAGAGCCTCGAATCCGAGGGCCGGATTCGGCTGCTTCGCTCATGAAACTAGTAGGGTGAAGAAGGGAGCGGGCAGGATGGCGCGCTAAATGAAAATCTACTTCGGCGGCGCCACCGTGATGACTAGTTTCTCTTTGTTACGAACCACGCTAAATGAGTGACCCTTGCCTTTACCGGCGAACAGACTGCCGGGTTGTGACGTGAATGAGATTAGCTTTCCGTCAATTGCTTCGATGAGATCTCCCGAGCGGAGCCCCGCCTTAAATGCAGCCGTCGAGGGCTCAACGAAGACGACCAGCAGGCCTCCGATCCCACCGAAGCGTGCTGCTACTTGCGGCATTAAGGCTATCGTCTCAATGCCCTGGGCAATCAGGGATCGTGGTAACGAATTCAACAGAGGTGAGGTAAGAGCGCTTGGCGCCCACGTTTTGGTATCCAGACCATCCAGCGCCTTCAATCCGAAAACAGGATCCGGCGATTCGGTTAGCGTGATCTCCACTGCTTCGAGGGAAACGGTGTCGGGTCGAGCGACGGTGAAACTAACTGATCGTCCGGGTCCTACTTCTTCCAGTAACCAAGAGAAGTCATCAGCGCTGCGAACATCTTCCTGGTTGACACGCAGTATCACATCACCGGGACGAAGCGCTGCCACTGCCGCCGGGCTTCCCGGCGCCACTGAAGTCAGCATGATTCCCCGGCGAGCCTCGGCCAACCACCTGGCTCCTTCTCGCTCCCACCCTTTGAGCACAATCTGATCGAGTTCCAGCGCACCAACAGGCTCGCCCCGCACACCGAGCCAGGGCCTTGGCACACTGGCCTGGCGATCGAGCACTCGTTTGGCCGCAGTTCGAACCATCGCGCTTGGTACCACGCTCGCTTCGCCGTCCTCAACAGCATCCACAATTCCGACGGTTTCTCCGGCGTCGTTGACGGCAATGCCCCCAATGTTTGCAGGAGAGAATTTCGTCGACTTTATTTTGACCCGTGCGATTGCCCCTGACGGCGATCGCGGGAGTCCCACCACTGTTCCCTCAGTTTCTCCCATTCGCGCATAGATCTTACCTCCGGTACGCGATTCGGGTTTGAGCACTGGCTCGGGACCAAAGAGTCGCAGACGCTGGCCCATACCTACCCGGTCTTCTCTTGCGTCAATGGCGCGAGGCAGACTGCTCTGACTGAGTTTAAGAATTGAGAGGCCGGTGACGCCGTCCAGCCCGACGTATCGGGCAATCAGCCGCCTGCCATCTCGGGCAATAACTGTTAAGTCAGGTCGCTCAAAAAAGTTCGTAGGTCCAGCAGTCAGCGGTCCTCCCGGTAGGAGGGTGGTTGCCCGAGGAGATTGAGCACTAGCGCGAGGAGGAGCAGCCCTTGGCGCAGATGGAGCAACCGGCGCAAAGGGATTGAGTGGCGGTCCCATCTCAGCCTCCGCATCTGGTAACCACGCCACGATAGTTTCACCGTCATCGAGTGCTAACCCCGCGATCACATTCGTATGAACCTCGTCCGTAATTGTGAAAGCGTCGTCGAGACTGGCGATAGCGCGTAGCTCTTCGTTGGAGCGAAGGAGCAAACGAAACATCTTCAATCCGTTTAGTCGGTGCAGAATTGTCACTACTTGGGGGGCACCCGGACGGTTTTCTACGATCACGGGTCCAGTGCGCGGGCCGATAGATACCTTGCCCGACCTGGAAGTTGGTGGGGCAGGCGGTGGCGGAGCAGAAGGCGAGGGTACCTGAGCGAAACCAGGAACCTGCCAGCCCACGGCTGCAATTGCCAGGAAAACCAACATCCGAACTTTCTTGTTACTTCTCATGATCATTTCGGAATCACCAACGATTTTGCTTCGCCTGTGTGGACCCCCTCAACAGTCTGGGTTCTGCCTACGTCTCAATTCAACTACCACGCACCCTTCGGCGAGTTCTTGACCAAAGATAACCCGTCTCCCGTCAGCACCCTTTCTGATCCAAAACTCAGGGCAGGCACCGAAATTGTTCGTGAGACTCCGCCGGAGTAATCAAGCGAGAGTCTCAGCGGCTGTGCCGCGGCCTCGATCGGGAAGATCGGAGACGATTCCAGACTCGCTACCGCTTCGTCTCTCTTAACTACAGGAGCGACCGTGCTGCTGAATTCTCTGGTGACGAGGCGTCTGTCGTTCCTCGCCTTAGCGACCGCATTGGTTACCGGACTTCTTTTCTTTGGTTGTGGATCTCTCGGGATCGCGTCACTGGCATCATGCGTTGCAGTAGTCACCACTTGACCCTCAGCGTTCGACTTCAACCGCGACTCAGTTGACCGCTGTTGTTGCTGGGGGCTACTGGTCCCACTCGTTTTAGGCGTCTCAGTCTGTACAGTGGTTGTGTTAGTAGTCGAAGCATTCCAGGCTTTGAGCGCGAAGACTCCACCAATCACCAACACCAGCGTGGCGAAAGCAACAGAAGGAAATCCGAAGGTGAAATTGCTAAACAAAAACCCCGCACTCGCACCGGCTCTTTCATTGGCTAGCCGCGAACGAACACGCAAATCAAAGTCGGGAGGGGCCGCGACGGTCTCCAAACTGGCAACCAACTGCCGCAGTTTCCGTCGTTCATCGTAAAACCTCTGACACTGCCCGCAACCTGCCAGGTGTTCCATCACCGACGCAGCGAGGTTCTCTCCACGGTCTGCTTCCTCAATCTCGCGACGAACAATTTTGCAATTGACTACTCTCATAACACTCCATTTCAGAGATAAGCGCTCATCTTTTCGCGCAAGAAATCGCGCGCCCGGCTAATACGTGACTTCACAGTTCCCTCGGAGGTCTGCAAAATGCGGGAGATCTCTTCATAACTCCTGCCTTCGACGTCCCGCAAAATCAGCGGCGCCCTATATTTCTCCGGCAAAGTACTGATTGCTCGCTGCACTGCAAGGCGCCTTTCCGTGGCAACGAGTTCCGTATCTTGCAGCGGCCGTTCGTCAACTGGATCCAGCTCACAATTCTCGCTCCCATCATGAGTCTGAAAAAAGCCGGTCAGTGACACCAGCCGCCGCCGCTTTCGCTTGCGCAGCTCACTAATTGCCAGGTTTGTGGCAATCCGGTAGATGTAGGTCGAAAATGCATAACTACTCTGGTAACGATCCACCGCTCGATAGAGTCTGACAAAGGTTTCCTGAGCAAGATCGACAGCGCCATCGTAGTCATTCGTCATCCGGTAAATGTAGCTCGTAATTTGATTACGATAACGCCCAACCAACTCGGCGAAAGCATCTTCATCTCCCGTACGCGTCGCTTCCAGCAACGCGTGATCCGAAGTCGAATCAGCAATCACCTCCTGCCGCAAAGCCACAGGGAAACTTAGCTCGTCAATGGAACTCAGTGTTTCCATCAGGGGTGGGTAGGCTCTTCTATGTCAGAACCGCGAGCGGTAGCGACCGGGTTGAATGTTGCTGTCGAGACCAGGTCGCTACCGCTCCCCGTTCTGACAAGCACCAGGTAAAACGTTGAGCGGTCTGCGAATGCCGATCATAGCCTTCCGAACAACCGCCCGCAGGTTATACACGCCTCATTTCACCGAAGGTTCCGAAAGAACGACCTGATAATTAAGCTTCCGGATTCTTGAAGAGCGTATCATCAACTTTAATGCCAAATGTGACTGTGAGAATTCGAGTCTCCTGCGTTTGCTTACCATCCTGGGTCAGTATGGTTCGGTAAGGCACCAGGGTGCTTTGAGCATAGCGGTAATCGGAAAACCTCTTTGAGTATTTCAGCGGTGCGGCTCCTGGGCTTGCTTCTTCATACTCGAGCCACAAAACGTGGAATGTCCTGGCACTGATGTAATAGCGAGTTGTTCGCTTATCTTTGTCGGTAAGATCCAGGACATACAGGTCGATGCCCTTCTGTTTGTCCTTTCCAACCAGGTTAATCGTGGCTCCATTCTCTTTGTAGCGGAGCAGGCTCTCTATGCTGTGGCGATGCTGCGATAAGAAAGCATCCGCCGCATCTTGACGGGGAGTAAAAGCGGCACCGTTGATGACGCCCCACAAACGTCCTTCGCCGAAAATCAGCGAGTACTCTATCGTGGGCATTTTCTGATCAAGCCTGATCTTATCCTTGTCCGCACTCTCAACTCTAACAAAGCGGCGTTCATACGTGGCTTCTTCGATCTTCCCGTCGGCCATGACACGGGTGATTCGACCCCGTTCCACGCCGTTTCGCTGTATTTGAGCGAGTACCGGACGCGATCCATAGACCAGCACCGTTAATTCGGCAACCTGTTCTGTAGTGAAGGTCTTCTGATTCCGGTCAATTTTCTCCTGCTTTTCATTCTTTTTCTCATTCTTCTCAGTATCCTGGTTCTTGGCGGCGCTATTGCTTTGGTTGTTCTGATTGTTCTGGGTCGCAACCGTCGAGCTCCCAGTCAATGACAAGGTGCCCGCAAGCAAGAGCGCGGCAAAGACCGGTGGAGCCAAATATGATCGAAGCAAGACTTTTGTTCTCCTTCTGGGAGGTTGGTATTAGGTTCCGGCTAGCGAAACGGGAGAATGCCGGCTATGAGCGAGCGGATTCTACCACACGCACCGCCAAACGCGTTTGAGTCCAGAGACAAGGGTCTGTCGTAACCTAAAGCCTGAGCTCTAAACTGTTTGACCCACTAATTGATGCTTGTTTTCCGATGGTCAGATGCCTCACGGGCGTCATTCATTTGACAACCAGGCTACTGAGGCGTATTTTGCCTAGCTTTCCACCGCATGGACCTACTTAACTGTGCGTTCCAGTGGTTTTCCCGTGTGTTATTCTTTGCGCTCTAACTGCGCGTTCGCCCTAATTGAAAGGACATTGAATCATGAAGCGAGTAGGCATTTTGGTTGGCCGGGAGAAGACGTTTCCCGATGCTCTGATTAACGCCATCAACGAACGAGGAAAGGGGGAGACGATTGCCGAATTCATGAAGTTTGGCGGCATCCGTCACGACGCGCCTCCCCAATATGATCTGGTGGTCGACCGCATCTCTCACGAGGTTCCATTTTATCGAGCCACGCTGAAGCGCCTTGCCCTGGAAGGCACCGTCATCATTAACAATCCGTTCTGGTGGTCTGCCGACGACAAGTTCTTCAACTTCTCACTGGCTCAGAAGATTGGGGTCGCGGTTCCCAAAACCGTGCTCCTTCCGCAGAAAGATTACATCCCGGGGATCGTCACCGAGAGCCTGCGCAACCTTGAGTTCCCTCTGGATTGGCAAGGCATAATTGAGTACGTCGGACTCCCGGCCATTTTGAAACCCTTTGACGGCGGCGGTTGGAAGAACGTCTCACGCGTCAATTCACTCGAGGAGCTGTGGTCAGAGTACGACGCGACCGGCACGCTTTGCATGACTCTGCAGGAGTTTATTAACTTCGACCAGTTCGTGCGCTGCTACTGCGTGGGACAGCAGGAAGTGATGATCATGGCTTACGATCCGCGGAAGCCATATCTATCCGGTGAGCAGTATATTCACAACCCCGACTATCTCGCTCCGAAGCTCGCCGAGCGGGTGACGAAGGACGTTCGCACCCTTTGCACTGCGCTTGGGTATGACCTCAACACCGTCGAGTTTGCGATCAAGGACGATATTCCCTACGCCATCGACTTTATGAACCCGGCGCCGGATGCCGAATTGGCATCGGTGGGCGAGTTCTACCACAACTGGATCCTCTCAGCCATGACAGACTTTATTTTCAAAAGGCTTGCAGAGCCCCGCACGCATCCGCGCTACCGCTGGGACGCATTGCTCAATCCGGAACCAACTCGAACTTCTGCGGTGGCATCCGGAACCGAGCAGCAGGGACGCACCATACTGCCCAAGGCGGACAGTGCGACTAACCCAACCGAGGCCGCTGCTTCGACTAACAAACCGAAAGCCAACGCAGCCTCGGCCACCTTTGAGACGAAGGCTGCAGATGCCGGTGGCTCCAAAGCGCAAATTAATGACGCCCCGCCACGCGGTGCCCGCAGGGCCAAATCAGAAACAACCGGTAAGACACCGTCCCGGAAGAGAGATAAGAATGCTGGTGCACCTCGTTCGAAGACGACTCCATAATCGCTAAACACGAGGCAATAACGAAAGGCAGAAGGTTATTTAACCTTCTGCCTTTTCTCTTACCAGTGATGTTTTGTTAGTCGATCGAACGTGGATTGCGTCGCGCGGAAAGCAACCTGCCGGCGAGAAGACTCGCCAGCCAGGCTACCAGGGAAGAGGACGCGATCGCCCAGGCTATACCTGAGATAGGCAGATCAGCGTAAGTACCAATCAGCGCCATAAGTATGCTCGCGTTGGTTACGCGGGCGGCAAGGCGTCGACCGCGAGTCAAAGTCTGCAACCAATTTATGCGGTTTAGTTCCGCGGAAAGATAATCATCGTCGTCATTGAGACGAACGTAGTAATCCGCTTCGCGACCGGCATAGCGGACCAGCGCCTTTTCGGAAGCCTGGTGAGCCGCATCACGATACTGGTGGATCACATGCGCCAGCTTCCCATTTCGAAGCGCTACATCGGCAAGGCCAAGCCGCGCTCTAAACGTTCCCGGTTCCAGCTCAATCGCCCTTTGGAAACTTCGCTCAGCTCGCGCCGCTTCATTGCACTCCAAAAAGCCCTCACCAATCAGTGACAGCAAAGCGGCATCCTCATCGGCTCTCATGGCTGACAGTCGGAGAGCGGCTCGAGCGCGCGAAAGCAAGCGCGCATCTCCACGAGCGCTTGCCTGTGAACGCAGCAGGCGGGCGAAGTCGTAAATCAAACGGCCGTCCCGCGGAAGAACATTCAGTGCCCTGCGGAAGGCTTCACCGGCTTCTCTAAGGCGGCCGGCAATGCGTAGCTTGTTTCCCAGTTGTCTTAACAGGATCGCTCGCTCAACATCGCTAGGGGAAACCTCGTGAGCGCCGTCCTTTTCCTCGGCATGCTCTCTCTTTCCTCCCAGCTTAAACTCTGCAGTGGCATTGTCCAGGACCTCGGATGATGCAAGTTTGAGCCAGTCCAATTCGCGGTTTAAGGATTTCGGGTCGCAGAGATAATCTCGCAGTTCACGTGTTCTTAGATCGATCTTGTCGTCATGAATCAGCGGAAAGAGTCGCTGTACCATCTCGCGGTACCGCCGGCCACCGGAAGCGAAAGCAAACCCAGTCCCTTTCCCAATAATCTGGCTGCGGTAGCGATAGCGTACTCTACCGCCGCGCCGAAGTGTGCGAACCGCGTTGGTGTCCACTCGCTCCACTTCGGCCACGCTAAGATGCTGGCTTCGTCCCGAGATGAGCTGAAAAATGAACGGTAATACCCCGCGACGCACCACCAATTGGCCGTCAAACGCGATTTTGTCAGTCATCGCCAACGCCGGTAGAAGGACCCACGCCAGGACGATCGCCAGTAACGCCCACCCGTCCTGTTCAGAACGCAACAGCAGACCGGCGGAAAAGGTAAGGACGCTTGAAGCGACAAGGTAAGCCCCGGGCGAAACACGAACGCTTGCTAACCAGACTCTCTTACCGGGTCCAGAACGTTCCTCGACAGCATCGGCCAGCGACTTAAAGGCCTCGATTTGTTTGGTTTCGTTCATCTAGTTGCGGTCGACTAGCTTGGCCGGTTTCCTGAGTCGGGCAATTAACAGGGACATCAAGCGAGAAGGTCCCCCGCGCGCTTCCTGGTTGAGTGTACCGTAGGTCAGCCAATTGCACGAGGGTTTGGGTCATGCAGTCGGCTCCCACTACGCGAGCCACGGGAAATCGCGCAAAGTCCAGGAAGATTCTCGCCCGTTCATCCAGCAATGCCTGTTCGACTGGAGGTGAATCGGACGTGTCTGCTCGCTCGTGTCGAATGAGCTGTGAAAGACCACTGTGGTTACCCGCCAGTGAAAGCTCAAACCGGTAAGCCGCGTTCTCAGTTTCAACCACACAGGACCACCGAAACGGGTTCGCGAGAGTTGGCATCGCGGCAATGTCGGTAATGCTCTCACCGTGTTGATTGACGATGGCTCTGGCTTCGATCGTTGCCTCATTCATCGCAAACCAATGAAGAGAGGCGAGGCTACCCCAATACACTGCGACCAACACCAATGCGGCAAGCGCGATCCGGGATCCCCATCTTTGTGCGGCGCCTAACTTGAATGAGACCATCAGACCAATTAGAACGAGAATCCAAATGGCTCTGAGTACCGTCGGCTGGTCCAGGCCCTGCCGGCCAGGAACCGTGATCACCAGATAGGTGAGTAACAGCGCCAGCAACAACCAGATACCCAATTGTAGTTTCGACTTTGAGGTTAATAAGAAGCAGGCGCCTCCCAAAATCATCCACAGAAAAGGATCAATAATAAAAACGAAGTCGCCGTAGTACCACTGCGAACTCCATGGCAGGAAGGGCCGGAGTCCGTAGTTGTTGGTCCAGTCCATGAGAGGATGCGTCGCGGTAACGAGCACCGACGCAATCAATAAGCCCTTCAACTTTACCGCGGGCTGACGCGCGCGAATTCTGGCGATCAGGCAATCGCCAAGATAGAAGATCAGGGGAAGAGTTAGTGCGAGGATAATCGAGCCAAGGATTGAATGGGTGATGCCGCGATGGTAGTGGAGAAAGCTCCAGCGGCCCCCAATGAGGGTCACTATGTCAGAGTCTGGAGCATTCGCTGCAAGAATGCAGAGAACTGTCGCCCCAGGTGACAACCTTTCCAATCCTGCTTTTGAGGCAACTAGCCCGACAAGCGAATGGGTAAGGTTATCCATTAGACAGTTTTAGATTTTTGATTTTTGATTGCGGATTTACGATTGGAACGAACCACTGACTTGAAATTTTCTAATCGCAATCGAAAATCACAAATCTAGAATGTTTAGAAGGTCAATCCGGCTGCCGGAGCTTCCGGCGGAAGCTGAGCGAAACGATCGGGGTCCAGTTTCTGTAATTCCTGAGTAGCTTCTCGGGCGGCCGCCGATAAAGGCAGGCTTGCTCCATCGGCATCTTTTGCTTTACGTGCGGCGTCGACCAGCTGAAAGAGAATATCTGTAGCCTCTTTTTTCTTGTCCTGCTTTTGATAAACCATAGCTAGCCGAAGGTTAGCCACGTCAGGGGTGATGACCACGCCGTTTTGAGACGCAATCTGCCTGTAGATCTGGGCCGCTTCGTCATACTTGCCGTCGGCTTCCTTAGCCTGCGCGAGGGCAAACTTGGATAGCGTGGCGATGTCACTAAGATTGCTCTTACTCAGCTCAGCAAGTTCGTTGATCCCTTTTTCTCGATCTACATAAAGGAGATTTGTGGCAATGAAGTAACGGGCTTCCGTGCGGTAAGGGTCACCATACTTGGCTGCAACCTTCTCAAACTCTTCAATTGCCTTCTGGGCCCGCTCCTGCTCGGTTCCGTAAGTACTGGCGGGATCTAGCGGAGATGTCGAAGAGACCGGGGCGGTAATGATCGCAATTCCCCGTCCCAGCGCCCGACGGGCTTCATCGGCCTTGCGCCGGCTCCAGGTGAGCCATACTCCGACGAGTATAGCGGCCAAAACGACGCCGACGATTCCGTACAGAATCGCTTTTCCACGGCCCTCAAGTCGAGTGCCCAGACGGTCGAAGACGCCCATAGCTGCGTCGCGAAATCGGTCGTGCTGCAATTCCCGCACACGTTTCTTTTTGTATCGAGCCACTTATTTCCTTCTCGCAAGTCCCAATGGTGAACTGCGTTCCTCTAAGTGTATGATAGGCGAAACAAGCACTCTAATGGGCGTCACGAAATCTTGTCAAGCGGGCTTATCAGCAGGTACCGATCGGTCATACAGGCGCTAAGTGGTCAGATTGCATCAAAGTACGGGCATGAAAATTCATAGGGAACAAACTGATCGACACGGGTGTCTAAGGGTACGCCTGTCCGGGAATGCGCTTAGGCTGTCAGCTACTCCATTTCCCGTCTCAGGGAGTAAACAGTGAGCTACTCAGAGCCAATAGCCCTCGGCGGGCAGATGGATCTGGAGCAGGTTGCGACCGTAACCTCGGTGGAGCCTCGCGTTGGGGTGGAGCCTCGCGCCGGGAACGAGAAGCAGTTCATTGAAAGACTGAAGAGAGGTGAAGCCGCGGCGTTTGAAGTCCTGATAGCCGAGCGTTCGGGCGAAATCTACGGATTACTCTATCGGGTGACGGAGAATGGTGAGGAGGCGCGCGACCTGACCCAGGAGACTTTCCTGCGCGCATTTCAGAGTATCGAACACTTCCGGGGCGACGCGGACTTAAGGACCTGGATTTACCGCATCGCAATTAATCAGGCAAGAAACCGCTGGCGGTGGTGGCGCAGACGGCGACGCGACTCGACCGTTTCACTTGATTCTACGGATGACCGGGGTAGCAAACCACTTGCGAGCACGCTTCCTGCCGATCGCGGAAACACTCCGGAGCAGGAAACTCTGGCGCATGAACGCGAACGAGTCCTAAGAGCGGCGCTGTTAACTCTTGGACGGGCTTATCGGGAGACAGTCATTTTGAGGGACATCGAAGGCTTAAGCTATGAAGAAGTGGCAGCAACATTGCGGATAAGCATAGGTACGGTGAAATCGCGGCTGGCTCGCGGCCGCTCAGAGCTAAGACGAAAGTTGGAAGGATCTTTGTAAGAATTTCGAATTGCGGATTGCGGATTTCGGATTGAAAAATCCGCAATTCGAAATCCGAACTCCGAAATTCCTGGATGGCTGACCCGCCCCGGCTCACAACAACTCGGTGCCAAATGGGTCGAAGTGACGAGACGGCGGGTAGAAGACTTCAGCTAATCGGGGACAAGAGCTAATTTGAAAACGTGGCCAGCAACACCCGTTGAAAGTGTCGCTCAAATCAACTGTTAGCTTGTCTGGTACTTTGTCGGAGTTGCTTCCTAACCAAGGAAGCAGCCGGGGTTGGTCAGCCATTCATGGGGATTGCCAATTGCCGATTTCGGATTGCCAATTGAAAGGAATTACTTTCGTTGACTCTCACTCTTAGATTGGCAATTGGAAATCAGCACTTGGAAATGTCTTATGTCGTGTGAAGAAATACAACAGTCGCTTTCGTTATATGTTGACGACGCTTTGATGCTGCCGATCCGCGTCGCGGTTGATGAGCATGTGGACAAGTGTCCTGTTTGCCGTGACGAACTTGTTCAACTGCGGACGCTGACTCGCGGTTTGAGTATGCTTTCCAAGCCTCAGCCTCCCGTCGACCTGTCTGCCTCAGTTACCAATGCCTTGATGATCGAAGCCGCAGCTCGGCGGCAAAGTCCGAAGGCTTCTTTTGGCGATCGGCTCGCTCACTTTCTTGAACCTCGTCTGATGCCCTACAGCGTCGGTTCAATCGCTTCGGTCATTCTATTCGTCGCCATGTTTGCAGCGTTGCGACCTCACTTTGAGGCGCTTCACGAAGCTGCCGCACAGAGTTCCGCAGTCTATATGGTTCCCCCGACTGTCCGTTACGATCTAAACAAGCCGGTGCGATCCGAGGATTACGCTGCCAGTCGTGCCCCTTTCGCCGAGCAATCCCCAAGTCTGAATCCTAAGGGCGCACTAGCCACCCTCACTCGTTCTTATGTCAACCCACAAAACAGCCGATATCAGGATGCGGACGACATGCTTGTCGTTGCGGATGTCTTTAGCAACGGCGCCGCCTCGCTGGTAGACGTGGTTCACGCTCCTCGTGATCGACAGATGCTTAACGATTTTCAGGTAGCACTTCGTCGAGATGCGGCGTTTGTCCCGGCCTCAATGGACCGCCGGCCTGACACTATGCGAGTAGTGTTCGCGGTCCAAAAGGTCGACGTACGCGAGCGAAACTTCTGATGGGCTAGGCATTAAAATCAAGAACCATCCACGAAATAACGCGAAAGAGCACTAAGAACATTGTCGTGTTCGAGCGTGTCGATTCGTGGATCGTTTGTTTCACCACACCAACTCTCAAATCAGGGAACCACCTGCCGGCAGACTCGCTTGACGCACCGAACTTCGCATGTTAGTTTGCGGATTCATCCGTTTTTCGTAATTCTCTGAGTATCGGGTTCGTCATCGAATCCGGGAGATACGCGTGACCGCACCTGCGCTCGAGCTGAAAAAGACACCTCTCAACGCCGCGCATCGCCGCATGGGTGGCCGCATGGTTGATTTCGGCGGCTGGGACATGCCTGTCCAATATCCCGCGGGCACTATTGAAGAGCACTTGCGTACACGCACCCACGCAGGTCTTTTCGACGTTTCGCATATGGGTGAGATTGACGTGCGCGGTCCCGGCTCAATTGCGTTCATCAACTCCATCACATCAAACGACGCGTCGAAGCTGACAGATGGCCAGGCCCAGTACTCCGCCCTGACAACTCCCCAGGGCACGGTGATTGACGATCTCCTGGTCTACCGTTTTGCGGTCGACCAGTTCACGCTCGTAGTAAATGCCGGCACCACTATCAAGGACTGGAATTGGATCACGTCGCAGTCCCGGGATGAATCAGTCGAACTCAAGAATGTCAGCTCCGAGTATTGCCAGTTGGCGTTGCAAGGACCTGACGCCCTGGGGATCCTTCAGAAGTTGACCGATCTGCCACTCGAGGAAATCAACTACTACCACTTTGACCAGGGTCAGGTTGATGGCGTACCCGCAATCGTTTCCCGCACGGGATACACGGGAGAGGATGGTTTTGAGGTCTACGCTGCCGCCCACAAAGCGGAGCAACTCTGGGACAAGATTCTCGACGCCGGTAATAGCGGCTCACCCGAAGGCGTGCTGCCCTGCGGTCTGGCCGCACGTAATACTCTTCGGCTTGAGGCTGCAATGGCTCTCTACGGCCACGAGATTGACGAGACCACGACGCTGTTGGAAGCTAACCTTGGTTGGATTTGCAAATTGAACAAAGGCGCTTTTGTGGGTCGCGAGGTGTTGGCAAAGCAGAAGGAAGAGGGCGTCAGGCGTCGACTTGTGGGTTTCGAGATCACGGATCGCGGCATCGCCCGCGACGGACAGGACGTGATTGTTGGCGGCGCAAAAGTGGGTCGCGTTACTTCGGGAAGTCCCGCGCCCTTCCTCAAAAAGAATATCGGCCTGGCTTACGTTCCGGTGGAGTTTGCCGGCGAGGGTCAGCAGATTCACATCGACGTGCGCGGGCGGCTAGTTGCTGCTCAGATTGTTAAGACGCCGTTCTACAGGCGCGAGCGGTGAGTTGGGCCAGGTCGATTTTTGATGTGTGATTTTGAGAAACCACCGGGGCCGACGATGAAATCTAAAATCGGCAATCGGCAATCGGCAATCTAAAATTCCGTTGGAGGAACCATGGCTAATGTTCCAGAGGATTTACATTACAGTAAGGATCACGAGTGGGTACGGGTTGAAAGCGACGTCGCCGTGGTTGGCATCACCGACTATGCGCAAAACTCTCTTGGGGATGTCGTCTATGTGGAATTGCCAAAAGTAGGCGAAGAATTTGCGGTTAACGAGTCTTTCGGATCGGTTGAATCTGTAAAAGCTGTTTCCGAAGTGTTCTCGCCTGTTTCCGGCAAGGTAGCCGAAGTCAATGACGCCCTCAACGACGAGCCGGAAAAGGTAAATGGAGATCCCTACGGCGAAGGCTGGATGATTAAGGTGCGCATGTCGAGTCCCGGCGAGGTTGATAGCCTTTTGACGGCTGCAGAATACGAAGACTTCACGAAAGCTGAGACAGAGTAAACTTGCGCTACATTCCTAATTCCCCCGAAGAACGAGCCGCTATGCTTCACCAGATCGGCTTGGATTCGGCAGACGACCTATTTGCTTCCATTCCAGAAGGATTACGCCTAACCCGCGCTCTCGACACACCAGCAGCCCTTTCGGAGATTGAATTGCTGGCGGGATTCGAGCGGATGGCCGTGAACAATCCGGCATCCCGGCGACCAAGCTTTCTGGGCGCTGGCGCTTACTCCCACTATATTCCGACGATCGTGGATCACCTCATTTCCCGTTCCGAGTTTTTCACGGCTTACACACCCTATCAACCCGAGATATCGCAGGGCACGCTTCAGGTAATTTTTGAATTCCAAACACTCGTTTGTCAGTTGACCGGTATGGATGTGGCAAACGCTTCGATGTACGACGGATCCACAGCACTGGCCGAAGCAGTATTGATGGCTGAGCGAGTCACGAAGCGCTCGAAGGTCATTGCATGCGGTGCGATACATCCTGAGTATCTCGAAGTCGTAAGTACTTACGTGCAACATGCGGGTATCGAACTCCAGCACGTGGACTTTGAGCCCTCGTCCGGCCAGGTGCCGGCAATTGCACACCTCGACGACCAGACTGCTGCCATAGTTGTTCAGTCGCCGAATTTCTTCGGTTGTATCGAAGATGTCGCCGCTCTGGCGGAACAAGCCCACGCCGCCGGCGCATTGCTGATTGTTGCGGTCACCGAAGCGATGTCGCTGGCTTTGCTCAAGTCGCCCGGCGCGGCCGGAGCAGACATAGTCATCGCCGAAGGACAGTCGTTTGGGGTGCCGCTCTCATTCGGGGGCCCTTATGTCGGGCTGTTCGCGACGCGCGACAAATATGCGCGCCAAATTCCTGGGCGTTTGGTGGGAGAGGCCTACGACAAACAGGGCCGGCGCGGTTTCGTTTTGACTCTGGCTACTCGCGAGCAGCATATCCGCCGGGAAAAGGCCACCTCCAACATTTGCACAAACGAAGGACTGATCGCCCTGGCAGCGACGGTCTATATGGAAACGATGGGCCGTCGCGGACTACGTGACGTGGCGGTTCAGTGTGCGCAAAAGGCTTCGTACACTGCGCGGCGCATTTCTGAGATCGAAGGCTTCTGGCTTCCCTACTCTGCGCCGCGGTTCAATGAGTTTGTAGTGCACGGTCCGGGCAATGCTGCCGGGTTGCTCTCGCGCCTCGCAGCTGAGCGCGGAATCAGCGGTGGCCTGCCCCTCTCGCGGTATTTCCCCGACCGGCCCAATGATTTTCTTGTGTGTGTCACTGAAGTGAATTCTCGGGCAGAGATCGATTCGCTGTTAGATGGATTGGCAGAGATTTCAAGTAGTTCAGTGTGAAAGAGACACCTCGAACGGTTCTTACAATGAGAACTGATAAATGGAAAATGACAAATGATAAATGAACTGGTTTACCCCCGCTGACTTGGCTAATGCTCAAGGTCGAGAGTATTGGGGACTTAGGGTGAGTTATCTAAAATGAGTTCAACTGACATCACAAAAGTAACGTCGCATATCAGTCATAACGAAGCCCTGATCTTCGAACGTTCGCAAACGGGTCGCATTGGTTATCGACTGCCTCCGCTCGACGTGGATGAAACGGCGATCGATGGAATCATACCGAGGAAGTTTCAACGTGATGATGACCTGGAGGGTTTGCCCGAAGTAAGTGAAGTTGACGTGATTCGCCACTTCACTCGCATGTCCACGTGGAACTATTCCATTGATCTAGGCATGTACCCGCTCGGCTCGTGTACCATGAAATACAATTCGCGCCTGAATGAAAGAGTGGCGCGCATACCTGGCTTCGCAAACCTGCACCCTCTCGCCGACGAGAGGGACTCGCAGGGAGCGCTTCAGGTCATGTACGAACTCCAGCATCATCTGGCTGAAATCACCGGACTTCCGGGCGTCTCGCTGCAACCTGCAGCCGGCGCCCACGGGGAAATGACAGGCGTGATGATTATCCGCGCGTTCATTGATGCCCGTGATGGCGAAGGTGCCTCTGCCAACCGGCGCACCATGCTGATTCCCGATTCGGCTCATGGAACGAATCCCGCCTCGGCACACCTTTCCGGCTTTTCTGTGAAAACAATTCGATCGACGGCGGAGGGTCTAACCGACCTTGCACACCTGCGCGAACTCTGCTCCCACGGAGACGTCGCCGGCCTTATGCTCACGAATCCCAACACGCTGGGGCTCTTCGAAAGGAACATTCAGGAAATTTGCAAGATCGTCCATGATGCCGGCGGCCTTGTGTACATGGACGGCGCCAACATGAATGCGCTGGTCGGGATTGCGCGACCTGGTGACATGGGCGTTGACGTGATCCACCTTAACCTGCACAAGACTTTTTCAACTCCGCACGGTGGCGGCGGTCCAGGATGTGGTCCTTGCTGTTGCATTGCGGAGTTGGAGCCTTTCCTGCCGCTCCCGCGCATCGTAAAAAGCGACGTCTCTAGCGCCGATGGCCCGACGTTCAAACTCGATTTCAATTACCCGCAATCAATCGGTCGAGTCAAAGCATTCTTCGGCAACTACGGAATGATGCTGCGAGCACTGGCCTATATTCAGACCCATGGCAACGACGGCTTGCGAGAAGCGACTGAGGCTGCCGTCTTAAACTCGCGCTACATAGCGCATGAACTCGCGAGTGATTACGAGAAGCCTTTCAATGCGCCGCCTATGCACGAAGTCGTTTTCACCGATAAGCGTCAATCCCGCAAAGGAGTGCACACGCTGGACATTGCCAAACGACTGATCGACTACGGCTTCCATCCTATGACGATTTACTTTCCGCTGATTGTGCAGGGGGCAATGTTGATCGAGCCTACTGAGTCAGTGGGCCATCAAGAGTTGGATCAGTTTGTGGCGGCGATGAGGGCAATCGCTCGTGAGGCTGTTGAGGATCCGGAACTCGTCCTGAATGCTCCACATTCCACTAGAATCGGAAGACTCGATGAGGCTGCTGCGGCCCGTAAGCCAGTGCTGCGTTGGAAACCGAAGCAGG
>JAMQPH010000057.1 GCA_023717605.1 Pyrinomonadaceae bacterium | reverse complement strand
TTTCCGAGAGGCCATGCGGCCCAGAGTTGTTCAGTTGGGAAGTGCCAAAACTGGGCGACACCATAGAGATGGCCGTGAACACCAGAATCGTCAACGGAAAAACCAACACCACCAGCATTGCCATCTTCACGTCGTAAGATTCGATCTTCTTTCCCAGATACTCAGGCGTGCGCCCGACCATCAGGCCCGCAATGAATACCGCCAGAACGATGTAAATCAAGATGCCGTACATGCCCGCGCCGACGCCACCGAAGATCACTTCGCTCAGCATGATGTTGGCGAGCGGAACCAGGCCGCCGAGCGGCGTGAAGCTGTCGTGCATCGAGTTGACTGCGCCGCACGAAGCGTCGGTGGTAACCGTCGCGAAGAGGGCACTGTTGGCGATGCCGAAGCGGACTTCCTTACCTTCCATGTTGCCGCCCGACTGCGTCGCACTGACGGTTTGATCGGTTCCTGCAAGCAGTGGATTGCCTCGCGCTTCCGCCCAGTAAGCGGTCGTTACGCCAACCAGAAAGAGCGCCGCCATAGCCGCCCAGACAGCCCAGCCATGTTTTGGCGACCCAGTCATGCGACCAAGTGTGTAGGTCAGTCCGGCTGAGATGGTGAAGATTGAGAACAGCGCAATCAGATTGGTGAACGGCGTCGGGTTCTCAAGCGGGTGCGCACTGTTGGCGTTGAAGAAACCACCGCCATTCGTGCCCCATTGCTTAATAAACTCCTGTGACGCGAGTGGTCCCTGAGCGATAACCTGATCCGTAATAACTTGAGCTTCTTTGACCGTGCTCCCATCCGGATTGGTGACGACGTTGCCATCGGCGTCCTTCTTGTCCACTTCGACTGTCAGTGGGTTAACGAGTTTCACTGTGTCGTAGGGTTTGAGATTCTGAATCATTCCCTGCGAGACCAGCACCAGTGCGCCGATCAGGCAGAACGGCAGTAAGACCCACAGCACCGAGCGCGTCATATCACCCCAGAAGTTACCTATGGTCTGCATCTCGCGCCGGGCGATGCCCCGAATGAAAGCCACAGCCAACGAAATGCCCACCGCCGCGGAAACGAAGTTGTGATAAGCCAACCCGGCCATCTGCGTCAGGTAGCTCATCGTTACTTCGGGAACGTAGCTTTGCCAGTTCGTGTTTGTTGTGAACGATGCTGCTGTATTGAAAGCCGAGCCAACAAACTTTCCCGTGGCGCTAGCGTCAGAATCAATCCCTGGCAAGTTTTGCGGGTTGAAGGGCAACACCCCCTGCATACGCTGCAGCAGGTAGAGCACAACCATCGAGACGACACTAAAGAGCAGCATCGACACGGCGTATTCGGTCCAGCGCATCTCCCGCTCATGGTCCACTCGGGTCAGCTTGTAAATCAGGCGCTCGAGGGGTCTCAATACGGGATCGAGAAACGTTTTCTCGCGGTTGAAGACATGCGTCATGAAAACGCCCATCGGCTTCGTCACCAGCAGGATGAGCGCCAGGAAAAACAGTATTTGTAACCAGCCGTTTAGAGTCATAAGACCTCAGTAGATAGTAAGCAGTCGGCAGGAGCAGTCGGCAGGCAGGCAAAGCGTGCCTTCTCTTCTGACTGCCGTCTGCTCCTGCCCCTGCTCCTAAAATTTCTCCGGGCGCAGTAGCGCGTAAGCAAGATAAACGAGCAGCAGCGCAGAGGCTGCCAACCCTAAAATAGTTTCCAAACTCATGATCAGCTCCTCACTGCAACTTCTCGCAACCGCGCACATAAGCGATCGCCAGTCCGAAGAAAATGAGAGTTACTCCAATAAAGATAATGTCCAACATTGAGACAGCCTCTTAGTTGAAATTGAAACCAATGGCAGTATAGAAAAAGTGATTGCCATTGGAAGCTCCCGAGTTGCCGATTGAGTAACCGACATAACCCGTCACTTTCGGGTGCGGCTTGAAGTTGATCCCGGGCGTAAAGTAGCCAGAAGCGTGCTTGCCGGTGTACCAGTCGGCGGCGACGCCAAACTTCCCGGTGATCGGCTGCTCAAAACCAAACTGTCCGCCAGCTCGTTGGGCGCCTGACGCGACGACGTTGTCGCTGAAATGGTAGCCGCCAAAAGTTAGTCGCGTTTTACTGCTGAAAGTCTTGCTGGCCTGTGCGTAGACATAGTTACCGATGTCGTAAGACTTATTGCGCACCGGGATGAAAATGTTATCCCCTAGTACTATTGCCCAGCCGTTGTCGCCACCATCGTACGCCTTGTATTTGATCGCTGGAACGAGAGTCGTTGTGTCTGCGCCCGGATTGATGTTGCCGGTGATATTCAGGCCAATTTCAACTCGGCCACCCGTGCCGACGACTACGCGCGGCACAAATGATGAAAACCTCGGCACGACGTTGCCTGAATCGTTGTTGGGCTTAAAGGTCACATCCAGTTCGCCATACACCTTGCCTTTGTCGAGGATGTCCGTGCTAGGTACGTTAAAGATGGTCTGCTGCGCATGAGCGGCCGAGAAGACTCCGCAAAGTAGCGCACAGGTCGCTACTAGTATCGAAGCCTTATGAAAACCTACTTCGCGAAAATTCATTGCTTTCCTTCTTTTCGTTGATCAAATTGCGACACATTCCAGCGGCATTTCGTCAGATCGCACAACCTCCAGCTTCTTTCCGCGCCACGTCTTCTGAGACGTTTTCCGCGAGCTTTAACCGCTTGCCGAATGTGACTTTGTGAAAAGTATGGTCTCCCTTTCCGTTCTCACACTGAATTAGAGTGATCTCTTCATCCTCCCTAACACCCGCTTTTTCCACCGCTTCCTTGATCTCTCTCCAGGTCATCTGATTTTCCTTTTCTGAACACAAACCGTTCAATTTTATTGATGAGGACTATAAACCTCTTTCTCAATGCTGCCGGAAACTTCTATATCTTGCGATGATTTTTGGCACTGCTATTCTTTCTACGCGGATTTCGTGGCCGGATAAGAATGGCAGCGGTTAGCAGCCGGCTGTTTCTCTAGCAGAGAAAGACGGGCGGTCCTTCGTTCCAACAAATCAAGACAGTGCGCGCCGAATGTCAGCAGTGGTATCGTGAGCACAAAGGA
The DNA here is from genome assembly GCA_023717605.1 of Pyrinomonadaceae bacterium. Classification (GTDB taxonomy): domain Bacteria; phylum Acidobacteriota; class Blastocatellia; order Pyrinomonadales; family Pyrinomonadaceae; genus PSRF01. Next base: position 640 of record JAMQPH010000057.1, on the reverse strand, counting down.
AGCGATACCCAGACCATCGAAAGAGGACACTACCCGTTCAGAATGGATAAACCATGTGACCGCAATAAACAGTGTCCCTATGACCGGCGTCAGTACGCCGCCCACAAGCCCCGACACAGCGCCGATTGATTGCCACGCCCACGGATTGACTTCTATCAGGCGGTGCATTCGCTCATAAATATCGCACTCCAGATCATCTTGCAGTTCGTAATCTTGATTCATATAGAAACAGTACGACCCGCCGCGTAAGGATGGCGTAAGGGGTTTATAAAAAGTTCGTAAGAAATGAGCGACCAGAAAAAGCAAAGGGATCCGCAGATTACGCAGATTTCACAGCGTGGGCTGTTTAGGAGCAATAAGGAAGACGATCTACGAAATTCCACGAAAGGACACCAAAGGGTAATCAGTGTTACTTCGGGTTTTGTGGAGCGTGATCTTATCTGCGTAATCTGCGGATAGGGCCTCTTTACGAATCGGGGTTGAAGCGGTAGCCAATCCAGGGTTCGGTGAGGATGTAGCGTGGAGTCGAAGGGTTGGGCTCGATCTTTTTTCGCAGTTGTCCGACGAACACGCGCAAGTACTCTCCCTGCTCGGTATAGTTGCCGCCCCAGACGGCGCTCAGCAGGGTGCGGTGCGTGAG
>JAMQPH010000048.1 GCA_023717605.1 Pyrinomonadaceae bacterium | reverse complement strand
ATAACGCACGGACGAGCGGATACGATATCGCAAGGTATACCTTGTTCACGTTCGCGGCGTTTGCGCTCTATAGAGGTGGCGTTCTCGTGGCTGTATCCTTCTTTCCGAAAGATGTTGTTGGATCCTATAGTCTGGTCCTGCAGGCATTAACGATCCTTTCAACATTTTCGCTGGTGCCCATCCAAGTCTGGCTGGCCAGGCTGGTTATAGCCATTCATAATGGCAACCAGGATGAAGTGATCCGAGAACTGGCCCGCACATTTCTCTGCGTCAATCTCCTGTTTGTCATGGGAACGGTCTTGCTGTTGCTGTTCGGCAACTCGCTGCTCGGTTACATAGGATCCATCGTTTTGCTTCCGGGCAACTCCGACTTGTTGATCGTTGCACTGGCATTCATGGTCGAAATCAACTTGTTCGTCCTGATCAACCTATTGGTAACCAAACGTCGATACGGATTCATCCGACCGTATGTCGCAAGTGTCGCTGCAGGTCTTTCGTTGGCCTTATGCGGAATATGGCTCTCGCTGGGACTCATTACTTCTTTGATTGTTCTGCCCGCCATCGTTCAGATTGTGGTGTGCCTTCCTTTGATCATCAACCGTGCCTGCGCAGAGTTGAGTACGACGCCTGCCACTTTCATCACACGCGTCATTCAGAGTGCAATGGCACGTGACTGAGGCCTGTCACAACACGGACGTTTCCCTGTGATAGATTAACCTCGCCCTGTGACCAGAACGACAAAATCCCGGCCTGCTCGTCGTCAGGTCACCAAAGTCTGAATACCTTCCGGCCTTGCTTGCCAACGGTAAAGCATGAACATTCTTCCGCCCACCACTATCCTCGCAGTCGCTGACGCAACAAACTTGCGGGGATGTGCATCCATCCTGTTGCGCTTGAGAAGGAGCAACCCAGGGATATTAGCGCTGTTGATCAGTTTTCCGTTCATGTACTATCCAAAAATTCTTGAAGGAGACACCCAGTTGTGGGTGTTTGCCGGCGCAATTTTTTCCTTGTTCACGTTTCGCACTTCGCGCTTTGTACTGCGCAGTGATAGTCCAATGTTGTTGTTAGCCGCTCTGTGCATACTGGCGTATGCCATGAGGAGCGAACTTGGCCCCGATCTCCTTAGGGCTTGCTACACCCAGGTAGCATTCGTTGTGTTTTGGATGGTTTGCCGCCGCGAACAAGGAGACTTCTTCCCCAGTGCGGTTCGCCTGACGATACTGATCTGGCTGGCGGTAGGTCTGTATCAATACATTTCCATCGCCCAAGGCTTGCCCATAGAGATCGCAGGACGGTTCGTAGAAGGCAGGAGCGGCGTGCCAAGTCTGACTCCCGAGCCGTCTTTCTATGGAAGTCTGTCTATTTTGCACATGATGTACCTCCTCTCCGAAGGGAAGAAAAAGAATAATCCGTACATTGTGTGTGCTGCGGCGTCGGTTGTGCTGAGCGGCTCTTTGTTTGCTCTCGTATTGCTTGTGTTTCCCTTGATGAAGCTCAGGATGCAACCGCGCATCCCTATCTTTATTGTGATCCTGCTGATGGGCATCGCTTACACTCTCTTCATAACAGGTAGCATTTCTTCAAGGATTTCTATCTTCAGCACGACCGAGTCAGGTTTTGCCGGGCTACTGCTCGACCCCAGCCTCAATCTGCGGATCGGGCATCTGTATTTCACCCTGTATAAGAATCGATTCGATTCGCTTCTCTTGATCTCGCCGAGTAGCTTCATGTCCCAGTACAATAGTTTTGCGCGGGATTCAGGGGTTTTCATTGAAACCGGCTCGAATTTTATCTTGCCCGCCGCAGGAGAATTGATCTATGGCAGCGGCATCGTGGGCGCCCTACTTCTGGTTCTGTTCATTCTCAAAGCCAGAGACCAATGCACTACGCCTGCGAAGAAATTCGAGAAGGTCGCCTTCATCGCAGCGTGCATGCTAAATCCCATTTCTTTGTCCAATGTGTTTCTCGTTATGTATGCCCAACAGAAGGACTAAAGTTCTATGAAATGGGTTGTTACCGGCGGCTGTAAGAAGTGATTGGGTTGCGCACTGAAATGCGGCGCAGACAGTTTATCTTCATCGAGCCAAGCAAGGTTGGTATCCAGCACATTACGTTAATCGAGGGCTATTTGCGGGCTCTGACCTCGAGCGATGCGATTACGCAGTCGTTCGATCTTATCTTTTGTGCTTCCAAAAGCACATTCGCGAGCCTTTCGAAAGCAGTACGGGGCCAGATCTGCCACACCCCCATACCAGTAATGAATCCGGAGAAGCGTCGCTTGGTGCTAAAGACCCTCGTCGAGTTCTCTATAGTGCTCAGGTATATGCTCACGATGCGTCGAGGCGACATTCTATTTGTATCATGCGTACTACCGACCACATTGCTTATGTTAGAGGCAATTAACGGTCTTCTGCGACGCCGGGGGGTCTTTGTCAGCCTTCACGGTGAGATTGAAGGACTTTTCGATCGATCCCTTAAGGGCTTTCGATCTTATGGCTTCTGGATTCGGAAGTGGATCGCGCTTCGCTGTCCGAATAGCCTCTTGGCACTGGTGGTGATCGATGATTTTGTCAAGCGCAAGCTCTTGGCCGAGTATTCAGATAAACTGACCGACACCGATATATTCGTTGTTCATCACCCAATCTCGCCATTCTCGACCGCGGATTTGCCCATCCAATCCATCCAATCGGTTTGCTTCATAGGTTATCGAACCCGATTCAAGGATTTTGAACAATTCAGGCAACTTAGCGATCTCATCCCGCACGTCACTTTTCTTGCAATTGGCGGTGGAAAAGCAGAGGATCTTCGATTGGCACGCACTTTTCCGATTTCGGGTACCTATGATTATCTTCGGAAAATTACGGAATGTTCGATTGCTGTGTTTCCGTACAACTCAGGATACACCTGCTCGCTTCCGGCATCTGCACTGGATGCTCTGTCAACTGGCGTCTACATTGTTGCGTCGGATCGTCCCTCCTTCACCAATCTTGAGGAATACTTTGGTCCTGAGTTCATCACGATATGTTGCTCTATCAGCGAGAGCATTGCTTTATTGAGCGACACACAATGGATCGAACAAAAGCGCTCAGGGAAGGTGCGGCGACTTGAGAGGTTACTGAAGTCCAAGTATGGCCCCGATACCGTGCGCGCATCCTTCGAGAAAATGATTCTATCCCAAACTCTACCCTAGCAAATACTCCACCCATGGAGAAAATGTTTTGAGTATCAGAACAGACTCCAGAGATCTTTTAACCAAGTTTCCGCTGTTGGATGGACTATTTCGCAGACTCATCTGGAGCAGGATTCATTTTCCTGAAATCGAGATGCGATTTATTGACTCGCTCGACACCAATAGTATCGATATTGCTATCGATGTTGGTGCGGCTACGGGTTCGTATGCATGGATCCTGAATCGGAAGTCGAGGCAGGTCTTTGCGTTCGAACCGGGCGAAATGCACGGCCGCTACCTTGAGCGTGCGATTTTCGGCACGAAGATTCTACTGGTTAAAGCGGCTGTCGGTAGCACGTGCTCCAGGGTCAGCATGTACACACCTGGCTCGGACTCGGACGCACTGCATTCGGCCACATTGAGCCCATGCAATCCTATCGCATGTCACATTGCAACTAAGGTTCGCCAGGTGGATCAGGTCACGCTGGATTCGTTATTCATTGACAAGATCGATATCGGTCGGTCCGCGGATGTCCTGAAGGTCGACGTCGAGGGCTACGAATTAGAGGTATTCAAGGGCGCGCAGGCATTGATTGCCCGTCATCACCCGCTGATCTTCTGCGAGATCGAGAAGCGCCATAACGCAGAGTGCGGAAAGGTATTCCAATTCTTGCGGGCAGCTGACTACAATAGCTACGTGTTCCAAGAAGGAAGTTTCTTGGCATTCAATGGTGATGCCATCGACCATCTTCAGCCTACAGAAGCGTTAAAAATCCGCCTTGACGGCAGCTACAACCCCGCTAAGAATCTGTACATCAACAACTTCGTTTTTCAACACCCCCGGTCACGAGTAAAGGTGATTAAATGACATGCCAAATTGAGAAGGTATTTGTCACCGGTGCAGCCGGCATGATTGGATCGAATATCTCGCGCGCTCTGGTCGAAAGTGGTTTGTCGGTCGTAGGCATTGACAACCTATGGCGCGGCACCAGATACAATATCGCTGATCTTTCCAGCTGCAGGAACTTCTCATTTCGCCATGCAGACATCATCTCTGATCACCACTGGTATCGGAATATGGACGAACATTCAGCGCTCATCCATACGGCCAACATCGTTGCCGGAATCGGTTACGTGTTTGCCAATGAGTGGAGCATTTTTCAGACGAACATTCTGATTAACGCCAAGATCGCACGAATCGTCAACCAGTTTCAGCCGCAACTCCTGACCTATCTCGGCACTGCATGTTCCTACCCGCAGCATTTACAACGCTCAGTCGATACCTCGGTGCTGTCGGAAGCTAACAAGATCCCTGCAGATCCGGATTCTAGCTACGGCTGGAGTAAGATGATCGGCGAGATTGATTTCCGCCTAGCAGTCAAAGGAACCCGAACACGCTTAATCGTGCTCGACCTCCATAACGTCTATGGATGGCCATGCACATATAATGACTCGACATCACAGGTCATCCCGTCACTGATCTTCAAGGCATTGAATTCCACCAATGGCAAACTATCCGTCTGGGGCGATGGCAAGCAGGGCCGCGCCTTCCTTCACGTTTCCGACGTGGTGGCCGCGGTTCGATCGGCGCTAAGCTACACAGGGACTGAGTCAGCGTTCATGCTCGGCCCGGACCATTGCACGTCCATCGGCGAGGTTGCTCAACTGATCCAAGCACACCCGCGGGTCAACATCCATGAAGTCGTCTTCGACATATCCAAGCCGACAGGTGATATTGGACGTTTTGCAGATGCACGCCTCGCGCTTCGCGAACTGGCGTGGGCGCCCAAGATCGAATTCCGGGTGGGACTTCATGAATTGATAGATCGGATCATAGATGACAGAAAATAAGCGACTCTCCATCATTCTTCCGATCTATAACGATGCACGTATCGCCGATGCAATCCGAAGCGTCCGGCGCTTTGACGACATTGGAACGGTCCGCCTAATCGTCATAGATGGAGGCTCAAAGCAAGAAGTCAGGGATATGATTTCGACGCTGCTTGCCCCCGGCGACGTGTTTATAAGCGAGCCTGATGACGGTATTTTCGATGCATTGAACAAAGGTCTCAGGCACTGCGGGACAGAGTTTATCGGTTGGCTTGGCAGTGATGATCTGTTTACGGGCAAGGTGTTGGCAGGTGATGTGGTCTGCGCACTCGAGAATCACGATCTGTTCGTGGCAGGTACTGCCGTCTTTCGAGGTCATCAGATTAGACGAGTGACACACGCGCTACCATCTCGTTTTAGGCTCGCAAAGTTTGGCTTGCACAATCCACATTTCTCCACATTTGGAAGAGCGGAAATATTGAAGAGTGATCGATTCGAACTTGGAATCCGCGGTGCCGATATCGCTTATTTTATAAGGATCTTCGCGAAGAAGCCAAAGGTAATGACTTCAGGCGCTATCGCCACATTAATGGGGGAGGGAGGTTTTTCAACGAATTCTTATTGCAATATCCTTCTTGGTAATTTGCAACTTCTTCCGGTGTATTTGAGGCACACCAACGTTCTGATCGTGCCATTTGTACTGTTGATCAAGCTAGGCTACAAATCATTGTCGCTGCTGTACTACAAAGTTTTTAAACTGGAGCGTGCCGCGCTGGAGTCACGTTGGTAAGGGTGAGAGAAGTGGTCCCCTTTTTTCGGACAGTTGAATGATGAATGATGGCGGGGGCCGACGATGTTTCCAAAATCCCAAAAAGGGTCAGATAAAATTAATGGTAATGTGACAACGCTCCCTCGGAGGAAAAGATGTTTCCTGTTTCCGACGGGGCTGTTATGTTGATTCCTTTCAGAGGAGAGGCCATGATTCGGCGCACGTTTCGGGTAACGATCCTGCTCGTCGTGTTCTCTCTGATCGCCGCGCATTCCGTTCGGGCGGCCGACCCCGCTCGCGTGTCGGCCCCCGATTCCCCCTCCAAGTCCGTCCGCTAACTTCCTCTCCCCCCCAAAAAAGCCAAATCCCCGGCACCGGAACAGTCCTGGGCTCGGTATCGCTCGGGATGTTTGTCTCTGATTGGGGGGAGTTGCAGACGATATGACTGACCGGCCCCGATTGCGTTAACGTGGGTTTTGCCGTCGGGTCGATGGCATACCACAAAGCAAAGGAGGCCGGTCATGAACAGGTTATTCATTGGGATGGACGTGCACAAGGAGAAGATTGTAGTGGTCGGGTTGCCCGAGGAAGGATCGCATCCGGTGGTGAGAGAAGAGTTCGGCGGCGGGGATCTCCGGCGGCTGACGAAGCGGATCCAGACCCTTTCCCGGAACTGGGAAGTGGCGTCCTGTTATGAGGCGGGGCCCTCGGGATACGGGTTGGCGCGGATCTTCCTCGAAGCAGGGATCCCCTGCCGCGTGGTGGCCCCGAGCCTGATTCCGCGCCGTCCGGGGAACCGGGTGAAGACGGACAGTCGGGACGCGAAGGAACTGGCGCTTGCCCTTCGAGCGGACACGCTGACATTCGTCCGGATTCCCGCTCTGGAGGAGGAAGAGGCCCGGGGATTGATTCGGTGCCGGGAGGATGTCGCCCGACAGGTTCGGCTCTTCAAGACGACCGTTTCCCATTGGCTGCAGAACCGGGGACAACGGGTGCCGTCTGGGATGAAGCGATGGAGACCGGCGTACTGGAAGTGGGTTCGAGCCCTTCCTCTGTCTCCCATGGACCGGACGACGCTGGATCATTACCTGGACGTTGTCTCCCTGCTGGAAAATCGACGCAAGCAAGTGGAGGAACAGATCTGCGCCTTGGCGAAGGAGGACCCGTACCGGGAACGGGTGAAGCGGCTGATCGTTCTGCGAGGGTTTTCTCCCTTGGCGGCGATGCGATTGATCGCGGAGGTGATCGAGTTCAAACGGTTCCGTTCGGCCTCTTCGTTCATGAAGTTCACGGGGCTGACCCCCTCGGAATATTCGTCGGGGGACCGAACCAGGCGAGGGAGGATCACCAAGGCCGGCAACTCCCACCTTC
>JAMQPH010000021.1 GCA_023717605.1 Pyrinomonadaceae bacterium | reverse complement strand
TGCACGCAACACTCATTTTGGGGGCCTTATGAGCGAATCAAGCGATAACCGCGGCCGATCTATCCGCAAAATCAAACCTTTTCTTGATGAGCTTGAAGCCAAGCCCTTTTGGGCCAATCTCCGAGAGCACAAGCTCACGGCTCAGCGCTGCAAAGCTTGCGATAAATTATTCACCTTTCCGCCGCAAGGCTCGTGCCCGCATTGCCTTTCACCGGACTACGACTGGGTGCCGCTCAGCGGTAAAGGCAAAGTCTACTCCTTTGTCAGCTACAACCGCGCCTGGCACCCGTCCTATGAAGGCAAAGTGCCCTACAACGTCTCGTTAGTCGATCTCGACGAGGGACCGCGCCTGATCAGCAACGTCATCGATTGCCCGCCCGAGCAAGTCAAGATCGGCATGGCGGTGGAGGTCGTGTACGAAGACAATGAGGATTACACCTTGCCCAAGTTCCGGCCGTCGCAAGTGAAATAGGAAGATCCAAGATCCCAGATACCACCACTTCAACCGCTCTCGACGGTCAAACTGCCGTAAGCACAACGGATTGAAGTGAGATTAGTCCGAACCGGCCAACCCTTATCCTGAAGCAGCGCATTCACATCGAATGAGAGCGTATCGTCACGAAGCTCCAGTACGGTCGTCGCGGCCGCGATTGCATCCAAGAGATAGCCTTTCACGAAACTAAGACTCAAGTGTCCGGCTTTCAATTCCTCCAGCCGCGCGACCACTTTCCCCTCTAACACTGAAACCTGCCACAGCGTTTGAAAGCGAATCGCGAATAGCTGTTGGTACGTACCGCTCGCACGAATTCCTTCCGGAATAATAGAAATACGCAAATCACGAATTGCATCGGGCCAAGAAAAAATCTTGGGCGCCAATTCGTTCAAGTCGGCCTCAGTCGCAACGAATGTGAGCGATCGTATCTCCACATGCCTTTACTTATCAGGAGCAGTGCGACTTTTACATAAACCCAGGCTACAGCATGTCGCGTCGTCGCGTGGTCGACCTGAAACAGACTTGCTCCTCCTGACAAGACTAACAGAAAGCGAAGCACTACTTAGATGTCAGGCAACTTGGGCAAGTCAGGCACCCAGGCGTCTCTCTATGACGTTCAGATGGATGATCCGCAGATTCGATCAAATATGCAGGCATCAAGGAGGTTGATTATCCACCAGGACGATAAGTGATTGTTGGCAGCCGTGATTTTTGTTGTTGCTCCTCGTCCTCTTTCTCCGCGATTGTGGGAGATGGGTTCGAACGCTGGAGCTGACTAGCACAACCAAGAAGCGCCAGCGAAACGAGAAGCCAGCCAATGGCTTTAGCTCTAATCATCGGTCTCCATCCAGAACTTGCCCTAATCTAGTTGCCTTCGAAAGAATCGAAATGGCTTCCTTCCTATATCACGATGGTGGACGAAGACGTCAAGTTCTTAGCTAACTTCCCTCGTAGACTTCGCGTCTCTCACCTGCTTCACCCCGGCGAAGTCATTATTTTGGACAGCAATGAGGCTGTTCTATTTTTTTCTTTTGGCCAGCCGTATTTTCCGTCTGTTCCTGCCATTTTCTTTTTGATATAGCTTGAACTTCCTCAACCAGCCAAGGGAGAAAACCGTTATGGGCAAAGTCATCTAC
>JAMQPH010000860.1 GCA_023717605.1 Pyrinomonadaceae bacterium | reverse complement strand
GGCGCGCGAAACGTCCCATCCTGGTGCGTGGTGCCGGACAGCAATTCAGTGGAACCTACTATGTGGAGCGCGTCAATCACATCCTGACACCCGACTCATATAAGCAAAACTTCACACTTCGCCGGAATGCCGTGGGTCTATCCGGTCAGGAGTCCTTTGTTGCCAGCACCGCGTTGCCAGCCTAAAGGACTTATTTATGGACCCTACGGTCGACATGGTTACATCCGACGAGCAACAAGGAACCCGTTTCTTCGGCAAGTTTCGCGGTCTGGTTACCGACAATCAGGACCCACTCAGTCTGGGCCGCCTTAAGGCAAAGGTCCCCGAAGTGCTGCTTGATGTTGAAACGGGCTGGGCCTTGCCCGCCGCTCCTTATTCCGGAAACGGCGTCGGCGTCTACACCGTGCCGGCGGCTAACGCCGGCGTTTGGATAGAGTTTGAGGCGGGAGATGTTTCGCGGCCGATTTGGACTGGTTGTTGGTGGGGCACGGATCAGCTGCCAAAAGACGAGACCGGATCGGCCACCACTCCGGACCGAAAAATCATACGCACGGAGCAGGGTCTGCTGCTTTCTTTGGACGACGGCGGCAAAACCATCACGCTGAGCGACTCGGACGGCAACAACCTGATCAAGTTTCAGGTCAACCAGGGTCTGATCACGATGCAGGCGGCTACGAAGGTGGTTGTCGAGGCGCCGCAGATCGAGTTGGTCCAAAACGCAACGCATCCGCTGGTCTTTGGTGACAACCTTTTGACTTACTTGAATCAGCTAGTGACCACATTCAATGCGCACATTCATCCGGGCGAACTGGCGTTGGGATTCCTGCCGATCACGCCGGCGCCACCGGTGATGCCATTCCAACCGGCGACACCAAGTCTGCTTTCGACAAAAGTGAAATGCGGGTAGGAGGAAACAATGGCAGTTGAGCTCTACGCCGGCGAAATCGCGAATTGGGACCTTAACGACAGTATGGCCAAGGAGATCGAAAGGGCTCTCGCGCTGTTGATGGGCCCGTTACCTTCGGAGCCGCAAAAGGCAGTGGATGATAGGCGGAAGTTGTTTATCGCAATCGCTAACGGAGTTATCAATCACCTCCGGGATAACCAGGAAGCCTTCGTGATCACCTATAACCTCGGTGGCGTAGGCACTGATACGACAACGCCAGATATTCAAGTAAGAGACGGGATATAGCCATGGCACTCTTTCTGGATTTTCCGTTTCACATCGACGGTCGCGGTCGTTCCGCTGAGACAGATGAGGACGATCACATCCGCGACATGATCATGCAGGTCCTCTTTACCGACCCTGGTGAACGTGTAAATCGCCCCGATTTCGGGTGCGGCCTCAAACAGCTCGTCTTTATGCCTAACAGCGATGCGCTTGCCACCGCCACACAGTTCCTCGTCCAAGGCTCGCTTCAGCGTTGGTTGGAGGCAGTGATTCAGGTCGAATCCGTGGAAGTGGAGGCGGTGGATTCCGAACTGCGCGTGTCGCTGGTGTACAGCAAACGTTCGGGTGGTGGCCTCCGTCGGGAAGTATTCACTCCGGCGGGACTTGTTTAGGGAAGACTCCGTATGCAATCAATCGTCAAATTCGGTTCGGTCTGCCGGGATGTGCAGCGGCGCGCAGATATTTTGGCGCATCCGGTCCTGAACGGCATCGACTTTGTCGAGTATGAGCGACGCCCACTCGCACTTCAACCGCATGTTCTGGTAGTGACTTTTCTCAAGCCTTTGCCAGATCCGCCGCAATCCAATCCTGACGGCGCTTACGGTCTGACATTACCTGCGAGTCTCGGACTAATAATCATTCAAGGCGGAACGCGCATCGTCAATATCCGCCCGCTTGAAGCAACGCTGGTCGGGGACAAACTCGAGATTGCCGTCAGCGAGGAAGGTGATTTCTCAAACTACACGTTGGCGTTGGGTTGGAGTCTTCAACCTGATGGGACCTTCCAACAACAGATCGCCGCTCTCGACGTTCAGTTTTCCATAGCCTCCATTAACTTCAAGGCGAGCTGCCCAACCGATTTCGACTGCCGCCAATTGCCGGTCTGTCCACCGGACCTGGCAATCGAGCCGGTCATTGATTATCTGGCCAAGGACTATGCCAGTTTCCGTCGTCTGCTCATTGATCTCATCCCTCAGCTCAATCCCTCATGGCTGGAGCGCAATCCGTCTGATCTGGGAATCGCACTCCTAGAATTGTTTGCTTACGAAGGGGACAATCTCAGCTACTTCCAGGACGCGGTCGCTAACGAAGCCTACCTTGACACCGCCCGCCAACGACCTTCGGCGAAAAAGCACGCTCGCCTTGTGGACTATCCAATGCACGACGGCCGCAACGCCTGGGCTTTTGTCCATTTTGAGACGGGCAGCGGCGGAGTAGTTCCACTCGGAACAAAGCTTCTCAGCCGCATTACCGGACCGCTTCGCTCTCGAAGCACCGTCCCGGGGGTGGTGATTCAAGACGCGGACATTCCCGCAGAATCGTTTGACACGGATCCCGCGCTCGCGCGGGTGCGAGTGTTTGAAACTGCGTTCCAACTAATAGTGAACCGAAATAACAACTTGATCTTCCTGCATACGTGGGGAAATCTCGACTGTTGCCTGCCGACCGGAACGCGAACCGCCTACCTCTACTCTATCAGCGATGGCCCAGGCGAACGTCAAGCTTTGTTACCGGATCTGTTGCCGGGAGACTTCCTCCTCTTAGAAGAAGTCACAGGTCCAAAGACCGGTGCTCCCGCTGATGCCGATCCCACTCACAGACAGGTGGTTCAGCTAGAAGACGTCAAACTAATGCCCGGCGGCGATCCCGCCTATCGCGACATGCTCACGGCGGACGGCGAGCTACAAGTCTTTCGGATTGGAGATACTCCCTTGCCATTGCTCAGGGTGACCTGGCGACGTACTGACGCTCTCCGGTTTCCGATGTGCCTTTCTGCGCGCATTCCCGGAAGAGATCCGCTGCTCAATGTCTCAGTAGCACGCGGCAATATGGTGCTGGCTGATCACGGCCGCACGATTGAGGAATCTGTTCCGCAGACCACGGTCCCGTCGGACAAAATATTTCGATTCCAATTGCTCAACGCTCCTTTGACTATGCAGTGCCAGCCGGACAGAGTCAGCTACGACCTGATCACCGGCAGGATCGCAACGCCCCGGACTGACTTAACGTGCCCCGTCCGCAAGGCAAAGCCCGCGATCTCGCTCTTGATCGATTTCCCAGGTAGTTTGCGGCAGTTGTGGGAACCGGTCCCTGATCTGCTTAGTAGTCCCGAGTCTGCGCCTCACTTCACTGTTGAGGTGGGCAATGATGGGCGGCCTACGGTGCGTTTCGGCGATGATGAATACGGAAGACGCCCCATCGGCGCCGCTGCTTTTACCGCGGTCTACCGGATCGGTAACGGCGCCGCCGGAAATGTTGGCGCAGAAGCGCTGACCCACGCCGTCCAACCCGCCGTGGCACCGCTCTGGCCCTTAGTGCAAAGAATCCGCAACCCTCTTTCCGCGCAGCAGGGAGTCGACGCGGAGACCATCGAGCAAGTGCGCCAGTTCGCGCCCGCGGAATTTCGATCTGAGCAGTTTCGCGCCGTGGTGGAATCAGACTACGTCGCGGCCGCGAAAAAGTTGCCGGAGGTAGCGGGGTCGGTTGCAAGTTTTCGCTGGACCGGAAGCTGGTACACGGTCTTTGTGGGAATTGATCCTCGCGACCCTGAGGATCTCATTACCGAACCCGGCGGACGCACGCGACTGGTGCCGGAGTTTGTCAGACGAATTCGCAATTTTCTAACGGGAAACAAGCTGGCTGGTTACGATCTGGAAATCCGATCGGCTGAGTATGTACCGCTGGAGATCGCTTTCGAATTGTGCGTGAAGTCTGATTATTTTCGCGGCGACGTTGTCGAAGCCGTACGTCTTGCTCTCAGCAATACCGTGAATGCCGACGGCAGCTTTGGCTTTTTTCATCCCGATAATTTCACATTCGCTCAGGCCGTTTACCTCAGCAGGATTTACGCCGCGATAGAGGCGGTGCAAGGTGTTGAATCGGCGTTTGTAACAATCTTCCGCAGGTTCGGCAAGACTGACAACGGCGAGTTGGAATCAGGGATTCTTCCCATTGGTCCCTGGGAAATCGCCCGGCTGGACAACGATCCGGCATTTCAGGAAAACGGCGTGCTTCGAATCACCCCTGGAGGTGGGAAGTGAAAGCTGACACTTGCGGCTGTTGTGAACTACCGCCCCAAACTCCGGTGAAGTCGTTTAATCGGCCCGGACTGGCCGCGGTTGTGTTCCGCGTCGGAACGTATTCCAGCTTTCGTCTGTCGATGCTGCAACGCATCGCCAACACCCAGGCCCTTTCCGCTCTCCAAACCCGCAGCGACGATGATTACGCGGTCACTCTCCTGGATATGTGGGCCACAGTCGCGGACGTGCTGACCTTCTATCAGGAACGCATTGCCAATGAAGGTTATCTCCGCACGGCCCTGCAGCGGGATTCAGTTCTGCGGATGGCGAGGATGCTCGACTATCATCTGCGTCCCGGAATTGCGGCCACTACCTTCCTGGCCTTTTCGCTGGATAAAGCCGCGACGCTGCAGATTCCTGTTGGGCTTCGAGTGCAGAGCGTTCCCGCCCAGGATGAACAGCCGCAAATCTATGAGACTCTCGAATCCATCTCGGCTGATGCCAGGCTGAACAGCAGTCGGATCCTACCGCCACCCGAAGGCTTCAACCCGCTCGCAAAAGGAAGCACCACGGGAATCCTGGCTCCCGGGCCGGAAGCGCTGGAGGCGGCGGCAGCGATCTCAACTGGCGATCGCCTCGTACTATTCAACCCCGGACTGGAAGAACTGATTGTGCGCGAGGTCCGCGTTGATGAGAATCGCATTTCACTGATCTGGTCGGGACCGATACAACGCTCCAACTGGAATTCTCTGTCCAGAATGATGGCGTTCGACCGCACCCTCCGGGTTTTTGGTTACAACGCCCCAACAGAGTACATGGAGGCCGTCGAGACTCCTGCTGCTTCCGGGAACTTCGTCTGGCATCGAAGAACGTTTCTTAGTTCGAACTACGCGTATTCACCTTCGGGAAATGTTCTGGAGTTGGATTCCAAATATGAAGGAATCGCAGTTGGTTCGCGGTTACTCATCTCCCAGCCTGGGTCAAATGACTTAGTTACTGTTACGGCAGTCAGCCAGGGGCAAGCGAAGTTCTTAGCTCCGAGTGCGGTCACCACGCCGGTTCAAGATACCGTTACTCGCCTGACGCTATCCGCTGCTCCTTTTATTAGCGATCGGCGCAACACAGTTATCTATGAGATTAAGAGTCCGGCCATTCCGTTTTGGGGATATCGATACCCGGAGAAACTGAGCGGCGCCACGGTTTACCTTCCGGTGCGCAAGATAGATCCGGAAACGGTAGAAATCGGGCGAACAATCGAGAACAACTCCTTCAAGCAGGGGTCGCAACTCTCGGTGGAGACCATTGAAGCAGGGCGCGAGGTAATCCTTAGCGACGCGACCCAGCAACCGACGCTCGCTGCGGTCACACGCGTCGAGGCGATCGGTTTGGATGTTACCGTCACCACCACTCCTGACGATCTCAGCACCGCCCTCGAGCTGCGTCTAACTCCGGGAGATTCCCAACGGCTTAGCGGTTTGAAATCCGCATCACTCCCGACGACTCTTACCCCGCTAACCAGCAGTAAGCGAGAACTCAGTGTCACGATCGGCGACTTGCCGCCAAGAATCATTAAGCTGAGTGCCACGCCGTCATTTATCAGCGTCGCCGCTTCGCTACTTCAGGCCGGCCTAACAACGTCTCTTCCGGCAATACCGGAATTCGCACAATGTCGGGTGATTCAGGGTGGGAATTCGCTACTGATCTTTCCTGGCGTACCGGGACTCCCGATCAGCTTTGGCACCACGCCAGACGACCCAACAACGGCTGGCGAGTTGGGACTAGTATCTCCGGCCGCGTTCAGAATCGATGCTCTTCTTTCGGGCGAGCTCACACCCTTTCCACCGATCACCAATCCATTGCGCGAGTTCCTGGTAACATTTGGGCCCATTGGCCCACGCAAAGCGACGCTGGGTTTTGCTCCCGGTAATCTTATCGGCGCTCAGATTGGTTTGCAGACGGTCCTTCGCAATGCTGACCAGTCGCCGGCTTTTGCGCAAGCATTGGTGATCGTGGTTGGTTCAAGACTTCTCATTGTGCCTGGTACTGGCAGCTCTTCGATTCAAGACTTTCTTGCGATTACGCTGCAACCGGAGACACCGATCGATCTCGAGTCAAAGTCAGCAGTGCTATTTGGGAACGTTGCAATCGCCAGCCACGGCGAAAAGGTAAGCGATGAAGTGTTGGGCGATGGTGACACCTCTGCGGCATTCCAGAAGTTTGAGCTGCAGAAGAGTCCACTAACCTACATCGCCAGCGCTGGACCCGGCGGCACCGCGTCTACGCTTAAGGTGCTGGTCAATGACGTCTTGTGGACCGAGGTGCCCAGCCTTTTCGGCAAGGGTGCTAATGAGCAGGTCTACACTACCCGCCTGGCGGATGATGGCACGGTAACTGTCGGATTCGGTGATGGCCGCGCGGGAGCACGCCTACCTTCCGGTCGCGGCAACGTTGTCGCTGATTACCGCCAGGGTTCCGGCCTGGCAGGCAGAGTTGCTACTGCCTCGCTGAGAAATCCGTTGGACTTGCCGGTGGGCCTCAAGTCAGCCACCAATCCATTGGCTGCGACCGGCGGCGCCGATCCGGAGCCGATCGAGCAAGCACTCGAGAATGCGCCAACCACTGTTCGAACTTTTGGACGTGCGGTCTCTCTTCGTGATTTCGAAGACCTGGCCCGCAGCTCAGGCGAAGTGGCAAAAGCGCTGGCGACCTGGGTTTGGAACCGCGAGGCTCGCGCTGTTCACCTGACCATCGCGGCGCAGGAAGGACAGCTTTTCAACGCCAGCGATTTGGCCCGCATTCACGCCAGCCTGAACACGCAACGTGATCCCAATCACGCTCTCTTTCTCGACAACTACAGCGAAGTGCCTTTGGTGATAAGTGCGACGGTGCGTATCGAGTCAACCTTCATTGCCAGCAACGTTGGCGAGGCGGCCAGGCAGGCGCTTTTGGCAGCGCTTTCCTTTGCTTCTTTACGATTCGGCCAGCCTCTGGCGCTGAGCGACATTTACGCCGTGCTGCAGCAAGTGGAGGGAGTCAGTTCCGTAGATGTAGACCTGTTTCAATTCAAGGATCAATCCCCGGCATTTCTCGCGGCGCGCGGCGCTACCTCGGCTCCAGTGCAACGCACGCTACGAATTTTTTCCGCTCGTCCTAACTCAATTCCTACGCCGCCCGCGTTGCCCGCCGAACTCGCAGCGGTAGAGATAGCAGCTGAGGATATACAGATCATTACCTCCGGCGGCCTGCCGGATTAGCAGACAAATATGAGCAACGGTAACGGCGACAGCAATAGACTCTACAACCTGATGCCCACGGTCTACCGTGAGCGTGACGAAAGGGAAGGCTTTCCACTGCGCGACCTCCTGCGCCTTGTGACCGAACAGGCCGACATCGTCCACTCAGACGTCCAGCTCCTGTGGGACAACTTCTTCATCGAAACGTGCGAGCGCTGGGCCATTCCTTATATCGGCGATCTGGTCAGTAACAATCTGTTGAACGATGCTCAGAATCTCAAATCGCCCGATACTGCTCGTGAACTCTTTCCAGATCTCACAGGTCCGGATCTGCGGCCTATTAATGCGATTCGCACGAGAGCGGATGTTGCCAAGACGATTTACTACAGGCGCCGCAAGGGCACCCTGCCCATGCTCGAAGAGTTAGCCCGCGATGTCACCGGTTGGGCCTCTCACGCAGTCGAGTTTTTCGAACTTCTGATTTGGAATCAGAACTTGAATCACCTCCGGATGCATAGCACGGGCTGTCCCGACTTACGCAGCCCGGAAGCTGTTGACCGTCTCAACACAGCGTTCGATTTCATGAGCCACACCGTGGACGTGCGCTATCCGCGTCAGGATGAAGGCTGGTACAACATCCGCAACATCGGGTTCTTTTTGTGGCGCCTGCGGGCCTATCAAGTCGAAAACGTAGCTGCGCGTGAAGGCACCCAGCCGTGGCAGTTTTACTTCAGTCCTTTGGGAAATCCTGCGCCTCTGTTTTCACGTTTTCGCAGGGAGGGCGATGAAGCAGGTCTGGCCACCGAGTTTCATGTTCCTGGACCGATCCGCCCCGCCGCTTTCTTCAAAGACCCCGATGAGTTTTACGGGCTCACCTCCACCGACAGTCTCATGATCATCCGAGATGGCGTGCCGGTCCCCACTGGTCAAATTCGATGTCGCGATCTGCAAACGTGGTCTCAACCGTCCGGAAACAACGTCGGCGTAGACGTGCGCAGCGGTCGTATCGCATTCGGGCCCGCGTTTGTTCCCGCCGTGGACGTCGATGTGCAGTATCACTATGGCTTCAGTGGCGATCTTGGCGGCGGGCCATACCCGCGAGCCAAGTGGTTGGTGGATGAGGAGGTGCCGGCGATACGGCTGGACGTTCTCGAGAGTGGCGTGGCTCCGACATTTGTCACGCTTAATGCCGCAATCAGCGATTGGATACTGCAGGGTCGGCCGAATGCGGTCATTACGATTCAAGACAATCGTAGCTATTCTTTAAACTCTCCGTTGGAATTGGCCGATGACAGTTTTCTGGTGATCCAGGCAAGTGATGGACGCCGCCCTCACATTCTGCCGGCGGCGGGGGAGCTAGAGATTACAGGCGATCACCCCGGATCAGAGCTGACTCTAAGTGGACTCCTCTTCGAAGGCGCCGTTCATGTGACGGGCGAAATTCAGAAGTTGCGACTGCTTCACACTACTCTGGTTCCGGGACGCTCAATCGAGGAGGATGGCACACCTACCACACTCTTACCCAGCGTTTCCGTTGAAGGCGTAAATGGCGCTGGCGACACTATCAATGCGGCGTTCCGATTGCACGTTGCGTTTAGCATCACAGGACCACTGCGACTACCCAACCATGCCGACAGTCTGATTTTGCTCGACTCGATTGTAGATGGACTGGGGGGCACCGCCGTCAGCGCTACTAACACCACCACTGATCCCGGCCCGCCGGGCACTCTGGAACGCGTAACGATCTTCGGAGCCTCCTTTTTCCGCAAACTTCCACTGGCCAGTGAGGTTATTTTCACCGGACGTGTCATTGCCTCTCAGACCCAGGAAGGCTGCGTGCGGTTCAGTTTTGTGAACCGCCAGTCCATAACGCCACGCCGTTACCGTTGCCAGCCAGACCTCGAGATTGCCACACAGATCGGGCGGGCGGAGAAGATTAGTCCACTCACGGCGGCCCAACGTGCAGCGATTACCGCGCAAGTGCGCGCGCGTATGGTGCCGTCATTCACTTCCATCCCCTACGGCGACCCTGGATACGCGCAGCTCCATCTCAACTGTCCCGTTGAGATTCGCACTGGCGCGGAGGATGGCTCCGAGATGGGCGTGTTCTGTCATCTCAAGCAGCCGCAGCGTGAGACGAACCTGAGGATCCGCCTGGAGGAGTATCTCCCCTTCGGACTGGACCCCGGAATCATTTATGTCACCTGAGTTAGGAGGCAACCATGGCCGGCGACTACACGCGGTTCACATTTAAACCGCAACGAGACTACTCGGGAGTTTTCAAACAGCAGGGTCGCGTCGATCTGGACGCTGACTTCAACGAGTTGATCGAGATAATCGACCGTCGCTGGCGCTCGGAAACGCTCGACATCGTTAACCACTGCGTAGTCCCGAACACCACACCAGACGCATTCCTGGTGACGCCAACAGGAATGGGTGCGTTCGATATCGGCATCGGCCGCATGTATGTTGATGGCATTCAGGTAGAGAACCATGGACTGCCGCCGCTTGAGTTTCAAAGCGACCTCGGTAACCTGCTCGGCACTAATCCTGTCCCGTATGACGACCAACCTTACTTGCCAGCGCCGCTACCGCCAGTTTTGGCAGCTACGCCGAATACGGATGACCTGGTCTATATCGATGTTTGGCAACGTGAAGTAACCGTTCTTGAGGATCCTTCCCTGCGTGAGATTGCCCTGGGTGGTCCCGACACCACTACGCGTATCCAGTCGGTGTGGCAAGTGCGTGCGCTTCAAGACGTGGGCCCGCATGGCTGCGGAGACGATATCCCTGCCTGGGACGCTCTGACTGCTCCCTCAGCCGGAAGACTTACCACGTCGGCGGTGGCGCCTCCGGCTTCAGACGATCCTTGCATCATCTCTCCTGCGGGAGGGTATCGTGGTTTGGAGAATAGACTTTATCGCGTCGAGATCCACTCAACCGGACCGATTGGTGGAGGAGCACCCGCTAAGTTTAAGTGGTCGCGAAACAACGCCACGATCGCATCCTCTGTTTCCGCCATCCCGTCTACGACGCAGGTTACCGTTCAGCAAGTCGGGCGCGACCAGGTATTGAGATTCGAGGTGGGAAATTTTATTGAGATCACCGACGACTTCCGCGAGTTCCAGGGGCTGACCGGCCATATGGCCCAAATCACAGCTATCGATGAGGCCAATCGCATCCTGGACTTTACTCCAGCCATCCCTGCCGCCATGAACTTCAACGCAGCCGATCCCTCCCGCCATACTCGTGTGCGCCGCTGGGATCAGACGCAGAATGTGGACGCGAACGGGTTGCTCGACGTGACGGCAGGACTCATCGATATTGAGGATGGGATTCAAGTCAATTTCAGCCTCAGCCCCTTGACCGGCAACTTCAAGGTCGGTGATTTTTGGGTGTTCGCCGCCCGGACGGCCGACGGTTCCGTCGAATTACTTCAGAACGCCCCACCCCGCGGTATCCTTCACCACTACTGCAGATTGGGTTTCATTCACTGGGGCACGAATATTGACAACACGACTTTCACTGACTGCCGCGATCATTGGCCACACGCCTGCGAGTGCGACTATTGCACCGTTACTGTGGGCGACGGTGTTGACAGCCACGGTCAGTTTACCGACATCCAGCAGGCCATCAACGCGCTCGGCAACCGGGGCGGTGTTGTTTGTATTGGACGCGGGTTCTACACGGTCACCGCCGGACTATTGCTCAACAACACCAAGCGCAATGTCATCATTCGGGGAATGGGCCCTGCCACTCGTATTCTGTTCGTGCCTCAGCAAGGAGGGACGGGAGTTTTCCTGAACATCGAACGCACCGAACAGGTGCGATTGGAGAACGTATTTGTCGTTTCGAGGAACGCACAGGCGCTCGTGAGAATCACCGAGTCCAACTTTGTCCGCATCGAGGATTGCTACCTGATCAACATTCCGATCCGGGGCGATAATCAGGGCGGCCCTGCGACACGGGCCGTCGACTTCGCCGGAAACTGCTCCAATTGTGAGATCGTGCGGAGCGGACTGTTGGCTGCTAAAGGGGTAGCGTCAACAAGTGGAGAGGTGCGCCAGCTGTCCGTGCGCCGCAATGAGATTATCGCCCAGCAAGTCTCGATTTTTCTGAATCAGGCTTTTGACCTTGAGATTGTCGAAAACCGGATGCGAGGGCTGCCGCGGGAGGGCATAATCGGCGATAGTATTATTTCACGGGCAACGATCGATGCGTTTCAAGCGGCGCTCTGGAACGTCTTTCGAGCGGCTGCGACCCCGGCCGACTTTCAGGCCGCCGGGGTGCTGGTCCTCACCGCTAATAGAATCGTTATCTCACGTAACCTGATCACGGCGCAGGTCGCGGTTTTCGGCTTCCTCTTCATAAACGCACGCATAGAACAGAACGATATTGTTTCACTTATCGGGATGCTCCTGGCGTTCGGCCTCATCGTCAAGTTTGAGGATAATTTCGTATTGGGCCTCTTCGCCGGGATTATCCATGCCGGCATCATTGCGGACCTCGATTGCACGTCGAATGAATTCCTTGGCATCAACGGAATCATTTGGATGTCTTTGGCAGAATTGATCAAGTCGGTCGGAGTACTCATAACAACAGCATTCAGCTCCCCCGGGCTCGGGCTTTCTCCCGCGGCAATCAACGCAACTCTAGCGGCCGGAAGCGGTCTCGCAGGTAACCTCCAGGCGTTTGGCGTTGCTGTGATCGCCAAGATTCATCGCAATGTCTTTCTCACCTTTTCGCGAGGGATCTTTAAATCCAATGCGGTCGTCAGCGCTGACATCTCGATTGTCGATAATACCTTTTCGCTGTGTTCGATTGTGGCCATCGAGCTCGGCGGGATTGGGCAAAACGCCGCGCTGCTTCTGAGTTTGCTGCCCTCGATAAACTTACGCCATCTGATCCAGAGCAACGCCCTGGCGGTCCGGGGCCGAGGAATTGTTTCTTCCAGCCTGGTGACGGAGGTGGAACAGAACAGCATCCAGTGTCCGTCCATCGCGATTGAACTGGACGCCGCCGCTAGCACCGCACGCAACAACACTCTCATCGGGCTGGCGACCGAAGAATCGCCCCCTGACCAGGGTCTGCTGATCCTTCATCGCGCAGCGAGGGGCGCCATGATTACCGGTAACAGCTTGTTGAACGCGCCCGGCCACTCCATCCTGCTGCGCGACGATCTCATTGGGCTTGTAATTGAAGACAACCAGATTCAGCGGGCGCGGCTCTTCGGCATCGGAACGTTCACCGAAGGGACAGTGTTGCGACGGTCCAGCATCTCGCGAAATCGAGTGGAACAATGCGCCGGCGATTTTCCCGCCGGTCCCGCTGGCGGGGCTTCACGCGTAGGCGGTGCAGTAGTTATTGGAAACGGGCTGGATCTGCGGCTTATCGACAACGTAATCGAAAACAATTCGCCGCAAACTCCGGGCAACCAGTTTGTGCGTTGGTTTGCTGTCTATTGCGAGAACGCAAATGGAATCGAAGTGAGCGGAAACACCATCACCTCGAACGCCACGGTTGCGGGCCTGGGCGGACTGATCGGCGCCATCGGAATACCGGGCGTTCTCGGAGTACTCCGGTTGCAGAATAACGTCGTGCGCGATAACGGAGGCGCCGTGCTCGTTATCGGAGAAGGCTTGCTGCCGCGCGTGGCTCAGTCAGCTTTGGTGCAGAATAATCATTTCTCCGGCGGCCCCAATCCGCTAAACTTCTTTGTCATTGTGAATGGAATCAATGAGCTATTGTTTCAGGGCAACCAATGCGCCTTCGGGGCTTCCGCACAAATTCTGTTGGCGATCGCGCTGCTCGCGCCGCGCGCTAACGTCAGCAGTAATGTCGTCGATTTCCCGGGCTTCGCCGCTCTGGCGCTCATAAGCGCCGAAGCGCTAGTTAACGCAAACTCGGTTCGATCCGGCGAGCTCCCGCTGCGAGTGCTGGGCTTGCCTATCGCTCCGGGACCCGTGCGGGTAGTGGTTACGTCGAACCTCGCCACCGGCATTTTCGCGAATTCCACCGGCGCGCTAATTCGTTCTGGCAATTTCCCGCCGCCATAATCTGTCGTAACTTGAGGAGGAAACCATGCGTTCAACCTGCGATCCGCCGGAATTCGATGAACAAGACTGGAGCAAGTTCGACTTGGGTCGTTGGCATCTCGACGGTCTCACGCTGGATTCAGCGGCGGCTGCGTTTGCCGGGCTGTCGACACAGCTGTTCACCTCGGAGGAATGGCGGCAAACCTTCCAGACCACGCTCCCTGAACTCCAGCGCCGGGCGCTGGACTCCTTCAAGGAGCATTCCAACGATTTGAAGCAGGAACAGGCCGACGTCAACAAAGACTTTGACGAACGAATCGCTGCCGCAGACCAACGTAGTGTAGCTTTTCGAGAATCGACGGAGGCTGCAACTGCACCACCTGTGGTCGAACCAAGTCCGAACGCGTTTCATCTCGTCGTAAGAGTGGTTTCTGAGAAGGACGCTCGCCTTGGGTTGCCCGGCATCGCAGTGCAAATTCTTGATCCTGAAGATCAGAAAACGGCTTTGGTAGAATCGTTTACCGACAATGACGGTAACACTGTCATTACTGTGCCTCCGGAATTAGCCAAAGATCGCGATAAGGTTGATACCACTCTTCAAGTCCTCGATCCTACGAATAAGCCCCTGGCGACCCTCCCTGACGCAGTTTGCATCCGTGTCGGCCAGACCGAAACGCGGGTTGTAAAGGTTGCGGAAGTGGCCACGATTGCTCAGCACAAAAATCTGGCTTTGCAGATCCGGGTTGAACGCGAAGCGCACTCCCGTAGCCTTGCTGGTCGAAGCGATGTCCTCAAGATCGAACTTCAGACAGTTTTGGAGGTCCTGGACTGCCAGCTACGGGACAACGAAGCAATCATTGCGGAGCTGGAGAAGTCGGAACCATCTCCTCGACTTCCTGAGCCACCGCAGAAGAGTGCCCCTTCGCCACAGGCAGAGCCAAAGGAGGAGCCACAAGCCGAGCCATCCGAGAAGAAGCCGCGGGCAACATCTCAGAAACGGCGCAAGAAGCAATGAGGAATGTCTTACTTTCGATTGTGGCAGTACTTTTCACAGCGGCTCGCCCCTGGCTAACTCGCGGAGCCCATCTTTTTGACCCAACATAAAACTATGAAACGTGCGTGTTGCTGAGGGTTGAAAACGACCCAGCGAAACCATGTTCACCGACCGACGGAGCATGTGTCCGGAGATCCGTAACTGGGCCAGCTTGCCGGCCTTCACCTCGTCGCGGACTGCCCAGGGAGGCAACAGCGTGATGCCCCAGCCGTGCTCGGTCATCAGCTTGATGAAGTAGGTGTCATTTGACTCGAGTGCCAGGGCCGGACGGATGTTGACACTGTCGAAGAAATGATCAGTGGCGCGCCGTATGGAAGAGCCTCGTTCGAAGAGCACCAGGCGCTCGCCCTCGATCTCTTTTACCGTGACTGAACGTTTTTTAGCCAAACGGTGCTGCCGGCCTGCGATCACCAACAGTTCGTCTTCAACCAGTTGCTCCACCTTGAGGGCCGGGGAGTAAACAGGCCAGGATGCAAAACCGATGTCTGCCGCGCCATCCAGGATTCCGGCAATTGTCTGCTCGGTGCTGACGGTGGTGCGAAACGAGAGCTCGATTCCCGGAT
>JAMQPH010000820.1 GCA_023717605.1 Pyrinomonadaceae bacterium | reverse complement strand
TCAATGAACACGGCAACTCTGCCACGATTACCCAACTGCCAGGAGATATTGTTAGTGGGATCAAAGTTGTGCATCTGATAAGCGCTCCGACATAAGTTTTTCCAATCATGGGCTAGGATGCGTTTTCGCGGGATTTTGGTCAAGTAAGCGCTGGGCGGCGGCCCCGGAATGGACTACCGGACAGCGATTACTTCGTCGTTAAGGGCGTCGATATAGACGGTCTTAAAAGGCGCATTGCTAACCATTACTTCCCAGGCAATGTGGATCTCAAGTGAGTTGGCCTCGGGTTTCGAGGGCATCACATAAGTAACCAGCTCTCGGGAGTCTATCTGATTGCTTCCGGAGACGTTGAAAGTGTGTTGATTGCCGAAAGAGTCGGTGTAACTGACACCCTTGTCCCGCACGTGTTTGATAGCGTTTTCTGTGGTGAGACTTGGAGTTACGCCGGCCAACGCTGATTGCAAACGTTCGGAATCGGGTATGCAGCTGCTGATCAGATTGAGCAAGCGCCTGTTAGCAGTGAAATGGATTTGCAGCTTGCCGTAGTCGCCACGCAGGGGGTAGCGGAACACCCGTTGTTCGTATAGAGCGATCTTCCTCCCGTCGGGCCGATCTACCCGTTCAATAAGTGAGAGTTGGGAAGGACTCGAACCGATGAGAACGCGCCACTCATTGATGAACCTGCGGAGTGCTTCTCTCGTTTCCTCCTCGTCCATCTCGACATTACTCCCAACCTTCGGAAGATACAGCGGAGTACCAGAATCTGCAGGCAGACCTTTTATGGTTGCCGTGACGGGCTCGAGGTAATCCTCCGTCACCTTTGTGGATCCGCTTGTTTGTGCTATGCGATTAAACGCAAGGATCGCCGCCTCTCCTCTTTCCGACTGTTCAGTCAGGATAATCGGGTAGGGCGGTCCCGTGGGCCCAGGCACGGTTGAATTTGGAGGTTGCAGAGCTGCGCACGAGCCGGTGAGTAGTGTGATCACGAAAAGCAGAAGAGCCTTTGAGTTTCGCTTGTGAGTCACGCAGTAGTTAAGTGGGCGCCGTCGAATGTCCTCTTCAACTTTGCCTCAGTAGAAACCTTTGGACCCGGGGTATAATCAAAAGTCTTGGAGGAGTGGTTGCCGAAAGATAACGAAAACGTCCCTTTCTTCAGTGATGAGCCCTTGACCGCATCCGAGCCTCAGGGGTTTGCGCCGGACCAGATGGTCCGCTGCGAACAATGTTTGCGAGCAAATCCTCCGACCAGACTAGGCTGCCTCTATTGTGCCGCACCGCTTCCAGTTAGCGAAAAGACTGCCGAGCTGCTCAAACCCAGTCTCAAGCCGGTGCAGAATTGGGCGCTGGGCTATAACAACATTTTTCTGCCCCAAGCGACAGAAATTCCGGTCGAAGCTCTCAGCGAGGCCGCCGGTCTGCTCAAACTTAGCTCCAACGACCTACGCCGCTTGCTGTCCAGCCTAACGCCGATGCCGCTGGCCCGAACCGATTCGCTCGATGAAGCCAGATTGATTGACCGTAGGTTAAAGGATCTCGGGTTCGAGATGGCAATCGTATCGGATGCGGATCTCGGACTGAGGGAATCGCCTCCGATTCGTTTGCGCTCGGTCAGCATCGACGAAAACGGATTGACGCCAAAGCTTATTGTCGAAACTGATGAATCTCAAATCCGCTGGAGCCAACTTGTTCTGTTGGTGACTGCGAGATTGTCGCGTAAGCGAATCGAGCTGCAGGAACGAAAAGGCGGCCGAGGAGATAACGAGATCACGGACGAGAGTCAGTTCTTTGCCGACGAGCTTGTGTTGGATCTCTATAGTGAAGGCCCCGACGCAAAGTTTCGTATCCTCGCAAACGGCTTCGACTTCTCCGGCCTAAGAGGGAAAAGGCTTTTGGTTGCTGAAAACTTTGCTCTGCTACTTGACCTGATCCGCGATCAGTCGCCGCGAGCTGAATACGATGACGCATACAATTCAAGCCGGCAGGCCCTGGAAATTGTTTGGCCATGTGGGCAGCAAACGGAGTCGAGTGGCTGGCGCCGTCAGCGGGCCGGGAAGTACACCGTCGGCGCCGTTACGGAAAGCAGTAACGAGGATCAGTTCACGCGTTATTCCCGTCTTCGTTATTTCTTGAAAGCACGAGTCAGGTCCTAACACCCCGCGCGGCTTATCCAGTGAGGACTCGCTCCGACAGCGATCGCAATGAAGAGCATTCACAAGAGACAGAAACCTCCGGGCCGGCTAGCCCATCAGGCAGATTCCCAGCGACACGAGGCTAAACTTGATGACGCAACGCGTTCACTGCTCGATAGCGAAGGCGATAAGAAAGGCGACAGAATCTACGGACTAATCCCTGTGCTTGAAGCGCTCCGTGCAGGTCAGCGAGCAATTGATAGCATTACGATTGCGGAGGGAGCGCGTCACGAGCGACTGAGAGACTTGCTGCAGCTGGCCAGGCAGGCGAATGTGCCCGTTCATCGAGTACCTCGAATCAGCCTCGATCGCTCATTAAGAGAAACGACGCATCAGGGCGTTGTCGCCCGGACTGCCGCGGCCCGATACAGAGACGCAGATGAACTTCTCGAGTTAGTTGCAGCCAGAGTTGGAACGGAGCACGCACCGCTGGTGTTGGGGTTGGATGGAATCGAAGACCCCCGGAACTTTGGTGCGATTCTCCGAACGGCGGAATGCGCCGGAGTACACGGAGTGTTTATTCCGGAGCGACGTGCCGTCGGTCTAACCGATACCGTCGCAAAGGCTGCCGCAGGCGCGATGGAATATGTACCCGTAGCTCGCGCCACGAACCTGGTTCGTTTGATAGAGCAGTTGAAAGAACGTAACATCTGGGTCGTCGGAGCCGCGGCGGAAGGAACTTCAAATTACACGGACTGGGACTGGACACTGCCTTCGGCGATCTTTCTCGGAAGCGAAGGTGTCGGACTGCACCGTTTAGTCAGGGAACGCTGTGACACGCTAGTGCGTATTCCTGTCCTCGGTCGGTTAGGGTCGCTCAACGTGTCGGTAGCTGCGGGTGTTTTGCTTTACGAAGCCTTGAGGCAGCGAGCGAAAGCAGCAACGAAGTAACATCTGGATAATCGGAGGTAAGACATGTTCTGTCCAAAGTGCGCAGCCCAAAACCTCGACGGCGCCAGTTATTGCCGCGTCTGTGGCGCCAACATAAGTCTGGTCCCGCAGGCTTTAAGCGGCCAATTGCCGCCAGCCGATGGGGAGGATCTTTCCTGCTCAGACAAACGTGCGCTTAAGAGACGTGAGAAAGAGGCCAGCCTCGGTAACGCGTTCAGGAATGCTTTCATGGGTGTTGCGTTTTTGCTCGTATCGATGGCGCTGGCGTTTTCGGCAATGGGCAGGGGTTGGTGGTTCTGGATGCTGATTCCGGCGTTCTCTCTGATGGGAACCGGTGTGGCGCAATACATCAAGGTGAAGGAAGACGAGAAGCGCGCGATGATTGGACGGGTGCCGGTCCAGCATTTTCAGCCTGTGATGCAGCCTCCTCCCCGCGTCAATTCGCTTCCCAGACGCAACACCGGCGAACTGGTGGCGCCGCCTCCCAGTGTTACCGAAGGGACAACACGCCACCTCGGTGGAGAAGCGCCCACCAGACATCTCGATGCTTCAACTGAACAACCGAAATAAACTATCTTGAGAGTTGGACAGAGGCGATGCCATTCCCGAACGGAGGACGGGCATCGCCTCGATCTCTATCTGATGAAAGCCAGTCATTCAGTCCGCATTTGCGTTCCAGTCTGCGAGCAGAGTCTTGTCGCCGCCGAACGTGCTATCGCGAAGGCCGCCGAGACAGGCGATCTGATTGAGGTGCGACTTGATTGCCTTGATCCATCTCAACTCGGAGGGACCTTAAGAAACGGTGAACACCTCTTTGATCAATCTCCGCGACCAACCATTCTGACTTTTCGCCCGTCCGAGCAGGGTGGCCGTCGGAAGATTGATACAAAGTCCAGGTTACTCTTTTGGCTGTTCAATCGCCCCACGTCAGCTGAATTTCTCGACATCGAACTTGACCTCGCTCTCAATTCGTCGGTTTTTGATTACGGGGAGGACGTTGATTGGACCCGGGTTATCTGTTCTCACCATAACTTCGTGGGAGTTCCCGGGGATCTTGATCGAGTCTTTGAGCGAATGATTCAGACGCCAGCGCGCATTCTCAAGATCGCTTTCCAGGCTAACGATATTACCGACTGCATTGCGGCGTTTCACTTGCTTGACCGCGCACGTTCCGAAGATCGCGAGATGATTGCCATCGGCATGGGAACGGCCGGGATCGTTACTCGCGTTCTGGCTCCGGCTCGCGGGGCTTTTCTTACCTATGGCGCGCAGGATAACGACAGCGCGACTGCGCCAGGTCAAATTACTGCCAGAGAATTGCGAACTCTGTATCGGATCGGCCGGATCAGCCGGGAGACCCGCATCATGGGCATTGCAGGTTTGCCCGTAACCCACTCGATTTCGCCGTACATCCATAACGCGGCTTTCGAGTTTGCGGAATTCGACGGTGTTTATCTGCCGCTTGAGGTTCGCGAGGTCTCGTCGTTCATTAAACGGATGGTCCACCCGCGCACCCGCGAAATCGATTGGCATTTCCTTGGCTTGAGTGTGACCGCGCCGCACAAGACTTCGGTTATGAGTTGTCTGGATTGGATCGATCCTGCTGCCAAAGAAATAGGAGCGGTCAATACGATTGTGGTGGAGGACGACGAACTGCACGGCTTTAACACTGATGCTAACGCCTTTGCTAGCCCGCTGATTACCAGGATTGGTGAATTACACGGGGCGCGTTGTGCGGTGATTGGCGCCGGTGGAGCTGCGAGTGCTGCCGTTTGGATTCTGCGACAGAAAGGCGCCGAGGTAACAGTCTATGCCCGCGATACTAGTAGAGCCCGACAGCTAGCTGAGAGATTTGATGCCACGTCCAAACCGTTGGGCTCGGCAACCTTCGAGGGATTTGACGTAGTAGTCAACGCTACGCCTTTGGGAACGTCAGGTGCGCAAGAAACCGAGACTCCTGCCAACGCGACTCAGCTCCGCGGCGCGCGTTTGGCCTACGATCTAGTTTACAATCCAGAGGAAACGCGATTCTTAAGTGAGGCTCGCGAGGCGGGTTGCGAGTCGATTGGTGGATTGGAAATGCTGGTTACGCAGGCTACCGAGCAATTTCGACTGTGGACCGGCATCGTGGCACCCGAGGCGGTGATGAGGGAAGCAGCAGTCAGAGCCCTGGGACACAATGTGTGAAAGTCCGGAAGAACGATCAACGAAATTTCACGAACTAACTCGGAGATGTCCTTAGTGTAGTTGAATGGAATCAGAAATCAAAAATCAAAAATCTAGAGTTCCCGACGAGCGTTACATCCGCCAGATTCTCTTTAACGGTATCGGCAAAGAAGGCCAGCAACGTCTGCTTGAATCGCGAGCCTTGATTATTGGTTGCGGGGCTTTGGGTTCGGCGCACGCTGAGGCCCTGGCTCGTGCCGGCGTTGGCTGGCTCCGGATCGTCGATCGTGATTTTGTCGAGGCGTCGAATCTCCAGCGACAGACTATGTTCACCGAGCGGGATGCCGCCGAACGCATGCCGAAAGCGATTGCTGCCGCCAACCACATCCGCGAATTCAGTTCGGACATCGAAACTGAACCCGAAATTTCGGACGTTAACCATTCAAACATTGAACGATTGATTGAGGATTGCGACGTTGTCCTCGATGGAACAGACAATTTTGCGACCCGTTATCTCATCAACGATGCCTGCGTGAAGCATGATCTCAACTGGATCTACGGTGCGGCGGTGGGATCCTACGGCGTAACGATGACTATCCGGCCACATCAAACTCCCTGCCTGCGATGCGTGTTCGAAGAAGCGCCGCCGGCTGCAAGTGCGCCCACCTGCGATACCGCGGGAGTAATCATGCCCATCATCAGTGTGGTTGCGGCGGTGCAAGTTAGTGAGGCGCTGAAGCTGTTGACCGGTCACGAAGAACAGTTACACGGGTCGCTAATGCAGTTTGATGTCTGGCGAAACGAATGGCGGAAGATCAATCCTGGCCCTCCCTCTGCCGAGTGTCCGACCTGCGCGCTGGGACGCTATGAAACTCTGGAGACTACCGCGGGCGATTTTTCAGCAGTCATGTGTGGAAGGAACGCGGTTCAGATATCCCCTGGTCAGCCGACACGGGTCGACTTCAAGAGTCTCGCTGAACGCCTTCGCGGAGCCGGAGAAGTGAAGTTTAATGACTACCTGCTGCGTTTTCGCACTGGCGAATATGAAGTAACGGTTTTTCAGGATGCGCGCTCAATCATTCGTGGCACTGACGAAATGAAGACCGCCCGTTCGTTATACGCAAAATACATAGGAAACTGACCTTAATGATGTTTCAATCAAACTACGTCAACAAAACGTTATCCATCGCAACGCTCATTCTCTTCGTACTGACCTTCTGTCCTCGCATTCAGGCCGGTCAACCGGTGATCTGGGAAACGAGTGGGCGCACTGAACTCTTAAGAGGAGACGCCCGCGGTGTTTCGATTACCGACACCGGCGTACTGATGCTGGCGCCTAACTTCACAGAAGTATTCAACACCGAGCAGGCTTTTATCTGGTCCAGCGCCATCGATGGTCAGGGTGCCGTTTATCTGGGAACCGGCCACGATGGAAAAATCTATCGTGTTGGTGCGGACGGGCGCGGATCCTTGCTTTACGACGCGCCCGAGCTCGATATCACTGCGATGGCTATCGGGCGCGATGGCGTGCTTTATGCGGGCAGCTCACCCGAGGGAAAAGTCTATCGCATCACCTCGGACGGTCGCGCGGAAGTCTATTTCGACCCCCCAGACAAATACATCTGGTCACTGGCAATGCTTCCTGACGGCGCTGTCGCTATCGGCACCGGCGACAATGGCAAGCTGTATCGCGTTTCGAGCGCCGGTGCGAAACCAGAGTCGTCCCTGCTGATTAGTACCAATCAAACTCACGTTATGTCTTTGGCTGTAACCACGCAGGGAGATCTGATCGCCGGAACTGACCCGGGCGGATTGGTGCTGCGGATTTCACCGGATGGTAAAGCCTTCGCGCTGTTTGACGCACAGCTTCGCGAGATTCACGCGCTGGCGCCGGCCGACGATGGATCAATCTATGCACTTGGGCTCAGCGACGCCGCCTCAACCAGCCGTCCCCAAACCGCTCCCGGACCAGCACCCCCCCAGCCTTCTGAGTCAGGAGGTACTCCGACGACCAGCGTGACTATCAGCGCGATTGATGAAGCAGGTACGCCGATTCAAGGTCCGGGTGTCGCCCAAAGAAGCCGCACGGATCTTTCGAATGCCCGCAGCGCTGTGTTCCGCATCTTGCCGGATGGCGCGGCGGATGTCGTATGGAGTTCGCAAGCGGTAACGGCGTTCGCCATCGCGCCTGCTTTACAACCCGGCAGCGTTCTTATTGGTACTGCTGATAAAGGTCGCATCTATTCGGTCACCAATGACGGTCGCGATACTTTGCTCCTGCAGTCGACCGAGGGACAGATTTCATCTTTCCTTGTGCGCGGCGGACAAGTTTATGTGGCTTCGAGCAATCAGGGAAAACTTCTTCGCTTTGGCAAGGAGTTGGTTACCGGCGGCTCCTATGAATCGCCGGTGCGTGATGCAAAACTAACGGCCACCTGGGGACGTGTGTTCTGGCGCGGCGCGGGTAGTGTTGAACTGCAAACGCGCACCGGTAATGGTGAGCGACCGGATTCTACCTGGAGTGAATGGAGCACCGGTTATCGCAACCCGGAGGGAAATCAGATCTCCAGCCCGCGCGCGCGGTTCATTCAATGGCGAGCAACGTTGCGTTCAGCACAGGGAGCAGCGAGTCCGACGTGGATGGAGGATGTGAGCATTGCCTATCTTCCGAGGAATGTGGCGCCTGAGGTGCTCTCGATCATCTCCCTGCCGGTAGGGATAGGTTTGCAGTCGGTAGTTCAAATGCAGATCGATCCAAATGTTGAATCGGCTGGTCTCGATCCCACAATGTTTGGTGCGGTTGCGCAGGTTCCTCCCAGACGCTTGTTTCAACGCGGTGCACGCTCCTTTCAATGGCAGGCGGAGGATCGCAATGGCGACACTCTCGAATATGCGATCTATTACCGGGCACTTAATGAAAACACCTTTCGTTTGTTGAAAGACAAACTGCGAGACAACTTTTTCACCATCGACGGAGCAACGCTGGCGGATGGCCGATACATCATCAAGATCACGGCATCTGATGCGGCAGACAATCCGGCGGGCCAGGCTTTGTCAGGGGAGCGTTTGAGCGAAGCCGTTGATATTGACAACACTCCGCCGGCGGTAAAGCTGGCAGGGCAACCTCAGGTGCGGCCGGAGAGGGTATTGGCAGTGTTTGACGTTGCGGACGCGACCGGCAAAGTCAAAAGAGCGGATGCGAGTATCGACGGTGCTCCCTGGAGCCCGATCTTTCCCGACGATGGAATTGCTGACAGCGGTAATGAAAGGTATTCGCTTGATTTCGCAGGTTTGGCGCCGGGTGAACACACAATCTCGCTACGAGCTTTTGACATCAGTGGAAACGTCGGCACGTTGAGTATTAGTGTCCGGCGGTAACTAAGAATGACAAGAAGTCAGAAGCCAGAAGTCAGGAGTCAGACGAAAATCAAAAGCGAGTTGCGGCCATGCATTCTGAATTTTGGCTTCTGACTGCTACTTCTGCGAAACGGTTGTTTGATTACCGATGGTTGCACGATACCGTGCGAAATCGCTCGAAACCGTGCGTATTCGGGGCTATTGCTGCTAAGCTTTCGCGGGAAAGCTAACCAGGAAGGACTAACGCCTTGTGGCACCCATATTGCTCGTTTGTCAGCGGCGCGACTCTTCTCCCTCCCATGAGCGCTGAATTAGCCATGAGGAGGCTCTTAATAAATGACAAACTTTAAGCGAAAGGTGATGGCGGTGGGGATGGCTTGCATCCTTTCCACCGGCGCCTTTGCGCAAAGGCGAGGTGACGACAAACAGCGTCCACCCAAAGGCGACAAGCCGAAAGTCGTCGTCGAGCCGAAACAAAAGCCACCCCAGAATAACAACCGGGGCGGTGGAAAGCGAAACGACGGAAAAAAGGGAAGAGGCTAAGATTACCCTCTAAGTTTGACCTGCTGATCTCTCGGCTTTGAGGCCGGCGAATAAGCGAAACCCGCGCATTTTCGGATGGGCGGGTTTGTTTCTTTTGGGGCCCGGTCTCAAGCGTCATCAAGGCGTTCGCGATTTACTTTCGTTCACAAAACGTTTGGTGGCGGTGTTTACATTTCAAGGCAGGAACAACGGGAACTTGCACATCCTTACTAGATTGGCTTCGGGGCAACCAGTAAGAAACCGCAGGAGGAGAGTAAATGGCCAGAATTCACTTTAGCGGATCTGTCTTGATACTGGCGAAAACATCCCGACTGAACCTGGCCGCCCCTGTTCTGATTACTCTCGTTCTGATGTTCGGTTTCGCATTGGGACAACGTGCGCATGAGTCTGCGCCAATTCACATCTCGGAAGACAAACAGCTAACTGCTCGACTTGAACGGAGCATCCCAGATCTGATGGGCCAAGGGGATATTCCTGGACTATCCATCGCTTTGATCCGCGATGCCGAGGTCATCTGGGCCCGTGGTTTTGGGGTCAAGAATTCCGAGACAAAGGAAGCAGTCGACGACAACACTGTGTTCGAAGCCGCCTCGCTAAGTAAACCGGTATTCGCTTACGCTGTCCTGAAGTTGGTTGACAGCGGCAAGCTCACCTTGGACACTCCGTTGACGAAGTATCTCGCCTCCAAAGATGGCAAATACGACGTAGGTGACGATCCGCGCTTGGATCAGATCACGGCCCGCAGAGTCCTTAGCCACACCACTGGATTTCCGAACTGGCGACCACGCGGCGACAAAACGCTGAAGATTCACTTCACGCCTGGTGATCGTTTCAGCTACTCCGGTGAAGGCTTCGTCTATCTTGCCAAAATCGTCGAACATATTTCGGGTGAGACGCTTGATGCTCATATGAAGAGAGCTGTTTTTGAACCCCTGGGTATGAAGAGTAGCAGCTACGTCTGGCGAGATGACTACGACTCACGCAAGACATTCGCCCACAACTCGGTCGGAATGGTGACGGGAAGAGGCAAACCGGAAAGAGCCAATGCCGCCGCCAGCTTGCACACCACAGCCAACGACTACGCGCGGTTCGTAGTCGCGATCATCAAGGGGACAGGCTTGAAGCCTGAGACCGTCAGGTTAATGCTTACTCCGCAGATCAGCGTAGGAGAGGCGGGCCATAATAGTCTCAATCGTCCGGCAGCTTCACTCTCGCCCGCGATTTCCTGGGGACTCGGTTGGGGCTTGGAAAAGTCGGATGAGGGAACGGCTTTCTGGCATTGGGGCGACAACGGCGACACTATGGCGTACGTGATGGCCTTTGATAAGCAGAAGACTGGCGTGGTGATGTTTGCCAACGGCTCGAGTGGTCTCTCAATAATCCGCGAAGTGGTCGATGATACGTTGGGTGGCCAGCATCCGGCGATTTCATGGATAAAATACGAACGCTACGACTCGCCCGCCCGGTTAATGTTCAAGGCTATCTTGAAATCTGACGCCGAAACAGTATTGCGCGACTATCGCAAACGTCCGGAATCGAGCGGTGAGAATCCAAAACTGACCGAGTCACAAATGAACCGTCTCGGTTATCAGTTGCTTGGCTTGAAGAGAGTTAAGGACGCGATTGAAGTATTTAGCCAGAACACCGTGGACTTCCCAGAAGCATTCAACACCTGGGACAGCCTTGCCGAGGCCCTCATGGCCAGCGGCGACAAAGAATCGGCTATCAGGTATTACAAGAAATCGCTGGAGTTAAATCCCGAGAATACGAACGCGGTCCAGAAACTCAAAGAGCTGGGCTTGTAAAGGCGTTGTCGTTGTGTTGTTGTCTTTTCTCACGCTACTGCTTTCCGCTTCCAATTTCATCCCGTGCTCCTCGAGATAACCCTTCACTTGTAAGAAAAGCTGTTGCGCTTTTGATTCATCGACGCCACCGCCTCGCTTGCCCCAGGTAAAAAGTGTGCCCGGCGGAAACTGCAGCAGCTTTTCCTTTAGCGATTTGACTGAATAGAGTTGATAGTGGGCGACGCTGATTGAATATGGTTCGTCCTCGAAGGGGCTTAGGCCAATGTCGATTCGTCGATTCCAAGCCTGACTCATGCTGTTAACCTCGTTGCGACTGCTATCGGGTAAGACAGAGAGTACGTAGTCGCTTCAACTTCTCAGGATCTGACAGCCACGCCTGACCATGACTCAGGGCACTTCGCAGAGCTTGTTCAATCATTGCTTCGCCGCTCAAGGGAGAACTACCGTAGGCGGGTATCCCTGGATTCTGCTTGCTCAGTTTAGCGGCATTGCTCTGCATCTTTTCATGCCACCTCTCGAGACGTCGCCAAAGCTTCTCTTCCGCGTTCGCTGTGCCAAACTTTTCCAGCAAACTCGCCGCCTGCGCGACCATTTCCGCGTCATCTTCTTCCAGCGCAGCAATCGCCGCCTCATCTACCTCCGCCGCCAGGTGAAGCTTGGCCACATCGGTCAGCATTGATGCGTAGCATCTAGTGAACTCTTTGCCACGGGCGGCCAGCGCCTTCTTGAGCAATTCACCCCCGGTGGGAGGATCCGTTCGCAGAATGTATGCCAGCAGGGAAGCTTGAATGCGGCAAGCCCAACGCCCAACACCCGGAGCTTCGTAAACGGCTTGCACGCGGGGCAAGATTCCGGCGGTTGCATAGCGTTCGATGAGGTCACTTATCGCTTCGGTGTCTCCGCTTCCGTTCGGCTGGCGGCTTTCCTCCAGGTTGGTCACTAGTACATCGTCGAGTTCAGGCAGCGTTTCCTCAGGCAACGATCCAAGCACCTTTTGATTTACGCGGGGCTTGAGGCGACGAATATCCTCAAGAAGTAGCCGGCGTCCTTCTTCCGGCGCTAGCTCGTAGAGTCTGTCTGCGCAGGGCAACACTGCGCAGTTCGCGCTCTTGATAAACATCTTTTGTGACATCCGATCGTCCGTATGCTTGCCGCAGAACCGGTGAACGCCAGCAGCGACAACGTCCTGACTAAGCTGGAAGCTACTGGGTGTTCGGGTAAACTAAGAGCCCGCTCCATTTCGCGAAATGACAAAATCTCGATGCGGCGAGCTGATCAACCCGAAGGTACTTTCGAAATCACAATTGTGATCGCTACCACGAAGCCGTCTGACCATTTCACTGGCCGCGTCCGTGGTACCGAGAAATCGAAGCGCGGCGCGTTGATCGCCATCCGGTCTTCCAAGCACGGCCTTTGCTTCATTGAGTGCTTGCCTGGCCCATTTGTCGTCGGCAGGTAAGATGTCAAATTCAACTACGTTCGAAACAGCAGCAGTAGAAGTACCACTGCCGTATCGATCGTCAGGATCGCGCTTCGAGCTTACCCGTCCAGAGACTACATAAAGCCGATAGTGTCCCGGCTTGTCAAAACGGATCCATTCATTCAACTCAGCTGCTACCACTTCTGGTTTATCGGAAAGCTCTGGCATTCCGCGCAAGCCGCCACCCATAAATCCAAACAGTCCCGAATGGAAATAATCGTACAAGGGATCAGCCGTACCGTCCGTGTGATCCAGAACGAAACTGTCTATTTCCAGCCGTCCACTGCGATCATAGTTCGCGTTGTCGAGGATAAATTTCTTGGCCACGCGGCTCGAGAAGCTGAGTTCCAGACGAACGGTCTCGCCCTGGCGAAACTGGGTTCGGTTCTCTTTGAGTTGGATCTTAAAGATCAGCCCGGTAGGATTCTGCGGTCGCTTTTGGTCGTTCTCGCGGACAAACGCGTCCGCTTTGTTGTGCCTCGTCTTTTAGCGGCGAAGTGAAAGTGGCCTCAGAAGAGAGAGCTAGAATCAGTGACAAGACTAAGATCTTCATATCAGTACCTCTTTGCCAGGCAGAAAGGTAAGCATCTACTGCCGCTCAACTCAACGGAGCAAACGCGTAGCACCCACGGCAGTTCCACAATCAGTCGCGCCTTCTGAACGCCTAACAGTTCGCTAACACCTCCGCCGTCGTGTACAGACCCAACCGGAACCTATGAGGCTTCTCCGACGACAATTGTTGCTCCAGTCTTGACCTAAATGCGCAACAGACCGCCCCTCTCTAACCGATATGTTACTCAAGCCTGTTCTTAGCTCTGGGTTCTTCAAGTGAGGTTGACCGGATAAAATGAGATTGGGCCGCTCCCGCTCTCCATGATGAAGCGGACCTCCATCCGATAGTCGATCAAGTGCCGATTGGCATGAGGATCAAAGCGCATGCAGCAAAAAGGGCGACCCATCGTCGCCCTTAACTCCCTGAAAGTATTGGTGCCCGCTAGTAGATTCGAACTACTGACCCCTCGCGTGTGAAACGAGAACTCTACCACTGAGCTAAGCGGGCGATAAAAGCCTTATTATCAATGAGTTACGCGAATTCTTGGACCACGAACTCAGTCCTAAAACTCGCCGCATTGACCGCGAATGCTGGCATCTTATCCGATGATTGCCCGCTTACGCCAGTGGTAGGAGCAATCATCCATTCCAACGGATTTTAAGTCCGATGTGCGGGGCATTACCAGCAGTTACGAAACGTTACCAAGCCGTATTTACCGACGTTTCAGCCGTC
>JAMQPH010000797.1 GCA_023717605.1 Pyrinomonadaceae bacterium | reverse complement strand
CTCACGCTTCTTTGCCCGCCGGAAGTTGTATTTGCTCCGCTGCGTGTCTATCTCAGGCTTTCCTGGATGAAGCCGGACGACGTCCCTGTCGATGTTGCTAGAATCATTGCTCGACCCAGGAGTTCGACAAAGTTGCGCACGAACAAGAGCGCGGTGATGGTCCGCCTGGAGGTCGCCCCGCAAACGGGCCAACATGTCCAGACAAGGTGGGTGGGCTTTAACGGCGTCGTAGACATGGCACTGATCACGGATTCCCGCCGCCCCTGACTGTTTAGTTGTCAGAACTTTAGAGACACCACAGCCAGGAAATATCGCTAAACATTTTCGTGTTCGTTCGTGTCGTTTCGTGGATCGTTTGCTTCAATCAAGCCTACTCTCAACTTTGGGCCACCACCCCTGCCAAGATACAAACAAAGTACAAAGAACTAAGTTCAAAGTTCAGACGCACGCGAGATTTGACTCCGTGGCCACACACTCGGGCTATGATGAAAGGGCCAGCCCTTTTAAGGCCGGCCCACTCTTGCTTTCGCACAACCCCAAACAACTTAACGTGCGGGTAGTCGAAAAATCCGGGACCTTGTCACCAAGGACCTGGCCTTATCCGGTTCGGTCAAACTTGCGAAAGTTTCAGCCACGGCGTTCCGTTCCTCTTCGGAACGACGGTTTCGATCGGCGGTAAACGCTGGGCCAATTTTGTCGGCGGCACCCATGTTGGCCGTTGCTACCCACACGAAATGCGTGAAATCGCCATCAGTCTTAACCTCTTCCACCGCCACACCATATGCGAGGACCACACCATCGGCGACCAGTTTGTCATACACCGGTTTGTTGTACTTTTCCCAAGCCCTCCGGTAATCAGCACCTTTTCCAGGTTTCACTTTCACAAAGTTATATCGTGTGAAGGGCAGCACGCCGGCAGCCGGTGGTGGTCCATAATTCGAAACCAGGTCGCGCGTTAGCCAATCGCGCGTCTTGCTTCCATCGAAAGTCTCCCTGGATCGCTCCGCAGTAGTCTTCGCTGGCGGCTGTTTCCTGGCGCGCGCTGCCTCGTTGGCTTTGGCATCTTCTGCAGCCAACCTTGCGAGTTGTGCTTCCATTCCGTTCAAGACTTTCTCAACCCCATCCCAGTTCGCCACGCTGAACCAGATTAAGTGGGTGGTGCCGCCCGGGCGGCGCAGGACGGGAGTCTCCATGCCCCATGCGAGAATAACGCCGTCGGCCATTAACTTGTCGCGGACCGGCGCCCCGACGGTGCTGATCAGATTCATGAGTTCATCTTCCTTGCCGGGAAAGACAGAAAAGTCGTAGAAAAAGGAGAGAGGATGCGGACTCGGTTGTGCCTGTTGACCAGCAGCGGCACAGCAGAGCAGTAGTATCGTTAGGGGGACAAGAATTATTTTGCGCATTTTTCTCCTCTGGGCCGAATTGTGACGGCCGGTTAGGGGGTGGAGTGCCTAAGGTTAAACATCTGGGCGACATAGCTTGAGATCCTACTTGACAGCATTTACTGCACGAGGCAAATGACCGGCTGGTTCGAAGTAGCCGAGTAAGGGTTTAGTGAGAGAAGAGCGCGACGACGGCTGTTTCGTTGGCAGGTTGAAGACATCAAAAGGAAAAGCCACATCGGGTCGCTTTGGCTGCGTTGATGGGCTGCCGCACTCCAGGCGTCTTTAGATTTCGGTTAGAACTTCACGCTTGATGGCGTTCTTACGCGCACTGGATCGATCACACAATTGTTGGCTGCCACGAGCGCCACGCCGTTGGCTAGCCACAAAAGATTCTGGTTGGTGCTTATTGACGAGATTATCCAGGCCTGGACCTACTATCTTGTAGTGCTTTGACTGGGTACTGAATTCCAGTAGCACTTTGCTTTGACTGGGTACTGAATTCCAGTAGCACTTCCCTAGCTTAAGCGCACGACTGTATAGCAGCGCAGGGCCATCCTCGTCAACCTCGCTCGCACATGTGTACCAGGGTTGCGGGAAAGCGAGAAGAAGCGCAAAAGAACCTGGATGAACTGCTAAACCATCGAAGCTGTCTCTAAAGTTCTAACCACAAATGGTGCGCTAGCCGCAGAGCGGCCAAATGTTTATAGCTCGTGTTGCGTCCCAACATCAAAGCCAGGCGGATCAGCTTCCGAGGCAGAGCCTTGAAGGCCTTGCTTCATTTCGGAATCCGAAATCCGAAATCCGAAATTCTCACTTCATCTGAGCGATCTCTGCACTATATGGGCCGAGTCGACGGGCACTTCTCACTTAACCTCAGCAAATCAACGCGGCCCCACGTTTGCCCTTCTTCTTCCCGGAAGAGGGGGATTCTACAAATATGAAAAATCTTGGAAGAAAAATAGGCGGGCTTGGTTTAACGATCGCTTTTGTTTTTGGCATATCCGCAGCCAGCAGCTTTACCGCTAACGCGCAGTATCGAAATGATGATGGTCAGTACCATCGGGATCGCGATGGTAAAGACAAGAAGAACAAGAAGTGGAAAAAGAATCGGGATCGCGATGATTACGAAGCGCGGAGCCGCGAGTGGAGACGCGAACGTGATCGGCGAGCGCGGTCGAATAACGGTACCTATGGCAACAACGGTGGCTATGGCAATAACGGTGGGTACGATAACCGGAATCAAATTGAGCTGAACCAGGGTTACCAGGCTGGCTTGAACACGGGTGCCAGTGATGGCCAGCGTGGGCAGAGCTACAACCCGCAGCGTTCGCGCAACTACAAGAATGCCTCCACTCAGGCTTTTCGTGAGGGCTTTGTGCGCGGCTACGATCAGGGTTATCGGCAATACTCGAATGGAAACAACGGTAACAATGGCAACGGCAACTCTGGCTGGGGCGACATTCTTGGCGGCATCCTCGGCCGACCTTAAGCCATCAACAAACAAGACCTAAAATCCAAATGCCGCGGCACTACGTCGCGGCATTTTTTTGTTTAGCGCAGCCCTGGAACCACATGAAGTACCTTAACTAAGCATCCTCTCTTCATGCGGTTTCGTGTGCTTTCGTGGATCGTTCAGTACCAGCGGTACCAAGAGGCCGGTGCTGACCAGTTAAGCCGCAAGGAGCGACGTTATCGGGAGTCTGTATCGGTCGGTGATTAGTGCCTTCAGACTAATGCAGCTAAGATTAGCGGGATTTGGCAGCACCCTCGTGGGACGTGTCTGGAACCGGTGACTACACCCATTACTCCGGGGATACAACTAGGCCGCTATCAGATCCGCTCGCAACTCGGCGCAGGCGGAATGGGCGAAGTCTATTTGGCGTTTGACACTGAGTTGGATCGAACGGTGGCCATCAAGACCCTTCCTGAAGCCCTGGCCTCGAACCAGCAGGGATTGCAGCGATTCGTTCAGGAAGCAAAAGCAGCTTCCGCTCTGAACCATCCGCACATCCTCACAATTTATGAGATCGGCACGGCTGGCGTCACGCGTTTCATCGCGACTGAATTCATCGATGGAGACACACTGCGGGAGCGCATTCGAAACGGCTCTCTGAGTCTCAATGAAATTCTCGACATTGCCATGCAAGCTGCCGGCGCGCTTGCTGCGGCGCATGCGGCCGGCATAATCCATCGTGACATTAAACCCGAGAACATCATGGTCAGGCGCGACGGTTACATTAAGTTGCTCGATTTTGGCCTCGCCAAGCTGACTGAGCCCGCGGATTCTACTACCGACACCGAAGCGCCCACCAAAGCCCTGGTGAACACCAGCGCCGGGGTTGTGATGGGCACGGCGAACTATATGTCGCCGGAGCAGGCCAAGGGTACAAAGGTCGATGCGCGCACTGACTTGTGGAGTCTCGGGGTCGTGCTGTACGAAATGATAAGTGGACAACAACCGTTTGCCGGCGAGACCGCGACTGAGACGATTTCCCTAATTCTTCAAAAAGAACCTGTGCCACTCACGCGCTACACGAACGCAGCGCCCGCAGAACTGGAGCGCATTGTGGCGAAGACTCTTACAAAAGACCGCGAAGATCGTTATCAGACAGGCAAAGATCTGCTGGTCGATTTGCGCAACTTGAAAAGGAAAATCGAGGTTAACGCTGAGATCGATCGCACAGCGCCGCCGGAATTGCACGCCGTCACGCCGACTAGTGCTGGTCAAAGTATGCCGGCAACTAAATCTGGTAAGGCCCCGGCTACGTCGCAGCCCAGCATTGCGCCCGCACCTTCCAGCGCGGAATATGTCGTCTCCGGAATCAAACAGCACAAATTGGCCGCGGCCGTTGCTGTCTTAGTGTTAGCCCTGGGCGCGTTCGGTCTCGCCGCTTATCTGCGCGCGCGCGCCACCGAGCTCGCCATTGAATCAATCGCCGTTCTGCCTTTTCAGAATAGAAGCACTGAGACCGACACTGAGTATCTTTCCGATGGCTTAGCTGAGTCGCTCATCTATCGGCTTTCGCAGTTACCCAACCTGAAAGTGAGTCCCACCAGTTCAGTCTTTCGTTACAAAGGCAAGGAGATCGACCCGGTTAAAGTCGGCCAGGAACTTGGAGTCAATGCCGTACTGTCGGGAAGGATCGTCCAACGGGGTGAGAACCTGACAGTTAGCGCCGAACTGGTGGACGTACGTTACAACAAGCTACTGTGGGGCGAGCAGTACGACCGCAAAATGTCAGAATTGTTGGCGACCCAGCGCGAGATAGCGCGAGAGATTGTCGACAAACTAAAACTCAGAGTTTCCGGCGAAGAGAAAGGGCTCGCCAAACACTACACCGAGAGCAACGAGGCTTATCAGCTCTATTTAAAAGGAAGGTTCTACTGGAACAAACGAAGCGTAGAAGGGCTGCAGAAGGCTCTGGAGTATTTTCAGCAGGCAATCGATCGAGATCCTAACTTCGCCCTGGCTTACAGCGGTATGGCTGACACTTACGCTCTTTTGGGCGGCCCAGAGGCAGGGGGAGACATGGCGCCAAATGAGATGCTGCCAAAGGCGAAGGCAGCCGCGCTCAAGGCGCTGGAAATCGATGAAACACTTGCCGAACCTCACGTTTCCCTGGCTCACACTAAGTATTTTTACGACCGAGACTTCGCTGGTGCTGAGCGCGAGTTCAAAAGGGCCATTGAGCTCAATCCCAACTATCCCGTGGCCCACCAGTGGTACGCCATTTACTTATCGGTAGTCGGCCGACAACGCGAAGCATTGTCAGAGATAAGACGAGCGCAGGAGCTGGACCCGCTCTCGCTCTCTATAAACACGTGGCTCGGTCGGATTCTAGCTTTTTCGGGTCAGTCCGATCAGGCTGTCGAGCAAATGCGCAAGACTTTGGAGATGGACCCAAACTTTATTCTCGCGCATTTCCGGCTCGGCTCGCTTTACGAAGAAAAAGGGATGTATGACGAAGCTATCTCCGAGTTTAGAGAAGTCCTCAGGCTGACTGGTGGCAAACAGCTGGGAGTATCTGCGCTCGGACACGCTTATGCAGTGGCGGGAAAGCGAGAGGAAGCGCAAAAGAATCTGGATGAGCTGCTAAAACTATCGAAGCAGCGTTACGTGTCGCCGGCTTCGATCGCACTCATATATATCGCTCTTGGTGATAAAGACCGGGCCTTCACGTGGCTCGAGAAGTCCAATGAGTTACGCGAGCTTAATATACTTCGCCTCAACGTGGATCCAAGATTTGAGCCTTTACGCTCCGACCCGCGCTTCGCTGATCTCGTCCGGCGCATCGGTATCCCTTCGCCGTGATCCAGTTACGACCCCTTCACCCCGTAGGGTGGAATGTTTCTAGACCGGTCGTACCAAAGGAATTTCGGAAGCTCCGAAGGAGCAAAATATCTTCCATGCGTTTCCGCAAGAACATTTCGCTAATTCGAGGTTTACGTACCGCTCAATGTAGTTTCAGTTGTTTGAGCTTCGATCGGTTGTATTTGAGTCTTCGTTTTCGATGATTCGAAAAGAGCGAGATAAGGATCATAGGCAGATCAGCGCCGGCAGGGCCAATCCAATTTTGACTGCGGCGAAACTCACCGGGGTCCCGATGGGCTCCTCGGACGTCTTTCAGAAGTTCGGCATGAATCTCTCGAATCAGCCGCAGGCTCAAGGGGAACTCATCAAGGCGCTTGATTCCATAATTCATCGCCCGGACGTAGTTCACGACTTCTTCAATGTCCCTAGGTAAGTCGAGGCCTTTGGCATCCACCTCAAATTGCAGCACATCTTCCAGCGTGCTTTGGGTACCTTCAATCTGAGAGCTAAGTACGGCCTCCTGACGAACATACATCGCCACAAACAGATCGGGGTTTGGTAATACGGAGCCAATTCCATCCAATCTGCCCAGCGAGCGATCAGCGTCGGAGAGCAAACGGGTCAATTCCGCATTCATTTCGACCGGCGGGTCGGGT
The DNA here is from genome assembly GCA_023717605.1 of Pyrinomonadaceae bacterium. Taxonomy (GTDB): domain Bacteria; phylum Acidobacteriota; class Blastocatellia; order Pyrinomonadales; family Pyrinomonadaceae; genus PSRF01. Next base: position 1,178 of record JAMQPH010000797.1, on the reverse strand, counting down.
GGCAAGGGTGCCGGTATGAAGGCGCTGTAGCCACTGCCTTGTTTTACATAGGTTCCAGAACGCAAAATTATCGGTACCTTAGGACTGACCTAATTAAAGCGAAGTTAAATATGACTTCCAGATAGGGAGGCTTATTTTAGTATTAGCGCGGATTCTAAAACAAGGGTTCTAGGCTGCTCGCTTCTTCTTTCTCCAAGCAAATCAATCATAGGCTGGCTGGGGTTTCACAAGGTTGTCCAGGCACCGCCGGAGGTACTCGCCGAATTCAAGCTCTTCTATGAGGACTTATTGGTTGGAAGTTTGTCGGTTGCAGATGCTACTTGGAGATTCGAGTATTCAGAGGAATTCAAGAAGCAGCTATAGCAGTTCTTCGTTATGCGAATACCCAGCCCTGAACAAGCCGAAGTCAAAGAAATCCTCAAACGCGAGCACATCGAAGAGGATGATGCGGTGTCTCTATTAAGGCGCTTCGGTGAGCGCACCATAGCCAACCCATTTCGACTTAAGGCCGCATAGACTAGACTAACCTCCGACCTTGTTTCTTTGTCCGCCGCTTGAGTTACCCCTTAACACCGCTTCAAATCCGAAATTCGAATTCCTTTCCTATCCAGCTGGGATTGCTCTCCCTACAAAATGGAACTCCCGGCACTCACGTTCTGCCTCGAGCCAGTCGAGCGTATCCAGTATGTCCTCCGTTAGCAGCGATTTGCCACCCAGCAGATGTCGCACTCTCCTTACTCTCTATGTAACCTGCCCAGACCGCTTCGTCTTCATTGAAGCGGCGGGCTAGCTCTTGTGATTCTGTCATTTGTTTAACCACATTCTCATTCTGCCTACATCCCTAACTGAAAACGTAAAGCATCAACAATCGAATGCCTTATATTTGAGGCATTCATGCAAAGTGTTCTTGCTGGTCCGCGTACCTGAAGTCTTCCAGGGTCGCGTTGAGGTCAGCCAGAAAGAGTTTGTCGTGCACGGCTTCATTCATCATCTTCAAACGCGCCTGTGTGCTGGTGGGCGCGCTTAGCAGAGATTCTCTTGACGCAAATCTTGTATCCGCGTTCATCTGCGTAAATCCGCGGCCCATGTCTTTAAATCCGAAATCCGCAATCCCCAATCCGAAATTCCTAGGAGGCTTCCCAATCGGAAAACCGCGGCATCGGGCCGGTTGGAGTGGC
>JAMQPH010000792.1 GCA_023717605.1 Pyrinomonadaceae bacterium | reverse complement strand
ACTCATCTGGCACAACGCTTGCCTTGTTTGCTTCGGTACAACCAATTCGAACGGAGGAATATCAATGGCTACTAATCATGAAGCAGCGAGATATCTGCTCAAATTGCACGCCGAGGAAAAAACGATACGGCAAGGAAAAGTTATCAGAACTACCTTGGGAGATCTCATCGCTGCAGTGACAGACGAAGTTAAGCCCTTCGTCCGCGATCCGTCCGGCCTGTACACGGTGGTGTCCTATATTCTTAACGATGTCCTAGCCCGACATCGTGTGCGTGCTCACAAGCGGTCACTACGAAAATACATCAGTCATTTTCTCAGGACAGGTACGGTTTGAGCCAGCTAGCGTGAGCGGAACCAAGGAAACTTTCCATTCGCGCTTCGGCTCTCGAAGCGCGATAAATATTTTCTCACCCGCAGTACACGTTGTGAGTCGTTTTTGTACATTGAATCCGATATAAATTATTCTGACGTAGGTAAAATCGCAGTCAATCCGCCGGTAGAGAGAGTATCCCTATGAAAGCTGACATGAAGCTCATCTCCGTCAATGTCGGTCTTCCCCGGGTCGTTATGAGCAACGGCGATCGAGTATCGACAGGAATTTTCAAAGAACCTGTGGCGGGCCGTGTCGTGTTGAGAACGCTCAATCTCGACGGCGACCGCCAGGCCGATCTTTCCGTTCATGGCGGGCCAAGTAAAGCGGTTTACGCCTATCCGTCCGAACACTACGAATACTGGAAGCACGAATTGCCTGAAATGAAACTGCCCTGGGGCATGTTCGGTGAGAACTTCACGAGCGCGGGACTTTTTGAATCCAAGCTAAGCATCGGTGACAAGTTTCGCGTGGGCTCAGCCGTCGTGATGGTGACCGAGCCGCGGATGCCCTGTTACAAGCTCGGCATCAAGTTCGGCCGCTCTGACATCGTCAAGAGGTTCCTGGCGAGCGAGCGCACGGGCTTCTATTTTGCCGTGCTCCAAGAGGGCGAAGTCGGCGCTGGTGATCCGATCGAACTGATGAAAAAAAGCGACCGTAGTGTAAGAGTAAGCGATATCACCCAACTCTATACGCGCGAGAAGCACAACGTCGGGTTGCTCCGTCGGGCAATGGATGTCGAGGCTCTCCCCGACAGTTGGAAGAGCTATTTTCAACATCGACTTGAGAAGCTTACCAAATAGTCCTTGAATGGACTGCGAGACTGAACCGCGCAGATGATTTTTATCATAGATAAACGCAGCGACTCATAGCCGAAGGAGATCTGAGCGAGATATTATGACAAAGAAATTTTCCGGCAAGGTGGTAACGATCACCAGCCCCGTAGCATTTAAAATGAACCAGGTAGGCCGTGAGGTGACCGACCTATGACAGTGAAAGATGCGCCGCCCATAAGCCGTGCAACTCTCGGGGTCCCGTTAACGCTGACCTCGGGTATTGAACGGATGTTTCCGACCTTGACGCCGGCGCAGGTTGAGCGGATTGCCGCGCACGGGCGTGTGCGTCAAATTCGACCTGGAGAGGTGCTCGTCCAGCAGGGGGATCAGATCGTGCCGTTCTTCGTCGTTAGGTCAGGTGGAGTCGAGATTATCCGGCCATCCAACACCAACGAGACGCTCGTCGCGCTCTATGGACCGGGTCAGTTCACCGGCGAGGTCAACATGCTCTCAGGCCGCCCCGCGCTCCTCCAAGTGCGCGCCAGCGAGTCGGGTGAAGTGATCGAAGTGGACCGTGAACACTTGTTGGCGCTCGTGCAGACCGACAGCCAGCTCAGCGAGCTCATCATGCGGGCCTTCATCCTGCGCCGGGTGGAGTTGATCGCCCACGGCCTCGGAGATGTCGTGCTGCTCGGGTCGAATCACTGCTCTGGAACACTCCGCGTTAAAGAATTTCTGACGCGCAACGGCCATCCGTACTCGTACATCGATCTCGATCGTGACGACGGCGTTCAGGTTTTGCTGGACCGGTTTCATGTCACCGCCGCGGATGTACCGGTGATTATCTGCCGTGCGGAAGTGGTGCTACGGAATCCCACCAATCAGCAGATCGCCGACTGTCTCGGCTTTAACGAGGCCATCGACCAGACCCAGATACGGGACGTGGTCATCGTCGGCGCGGGCCCCGCTGGACTTGCAGCGGCCGTGTACGCCGCGTCGGAAGGCCTGGACGTTCTCGTCCTGGAGACGACCTCGCCGGGCGGACAGGCCGGTTCCAGCTCGAAGATCGAAAATTACCTGGGATTTCCGACGGGCATCTCGGGTCAAGCCCTCGCGGGGCGGGCGTACACGCAGGCACAGAAATTCGGCGCCCAAGTGATCATCGCGAAGGGCGCCAAGAAGTTTGCCTGCGACCGTACGCGCTACGCCATTGAGATCGACGGTGGCTTGCGCGTGCCTGCACGCACCGTCATCATCGCGACAGGTGCCGCGTACCGGAAACCGTCCATCGAGAACTTGGCGCAGTTCGAGAACGCGGGCGTGTACTACGGCGCGACATTCATGGAAGCGCAGTTGTGCCGTGGTGAAGAAGTCGTTGTGGTGGGGGGTGGAAACTCAGCCGGCCAGGCCGCGGTGTTTTTGGCACAGACCGCCAAGCGTGTGCACATACTCGTGCGGGGGAAGGGCCTTGCCGAGACTATGTCGCGCTATCTGATTCGTCGGATCGAACAGAATCCTGCCATCGTCCTCAGAACCAACACCGAAATCGTAGCCCTCGAAGGGGGTAACCATCTAGAACGAGTGCGTTGGCGCAATGCTCAGACCGGCGACATCGAGACCCACGACATAAGACATGTTTTTCTTATGACAGGGGCCGTTCCTGGTACACAGTGGCTCGACGGGTGTGTCGCGTTGGATGCTAAAGGATTCATCAAGACGGGACCCGATCTCTCGCAAGACGATTTGGCGACCGCGCATTGGCCGGTCGCCAGGGTTCCCCTTCTCCTCGAAACGAGTCTGCCCGGAGTGTTCGCGGTAGGCGATGTCCGGGCAGGGAATATCAAGCGCGTGGCGTCGGCAGTGGGCGAGGGGTCCATTGCGATTTCCTTCGTACATAAGGCCCTGCACGAATAGAAGGAAGACAACCATGGCTGAGCCAACCTGCGCTCATATCGAGGCTATTACGACCGTCAAACGGGCGAAGCGCCGGGAGTGCGACGAGTGCGTGAAAATTCGCGCGCGCTGGGTCCACCTGCGAACGTGTCAAGAGTGCGGCACGACGCGTTGTTGCGACGACTCGCCGAACCGGCACGCCACCAAGCACGCGCGGACGAGCAAACATCCGGTGATCGCATCTGCGGAGCCAGGGGAGCGTTGGTTGTACTGCTATCCAGACGACGCTTTTGCGGAATATTGAGTCAGGGA
>JAMQPH010000753.1 GCA_023717605.1 Pyrinomonadaceae bacterium | reverse complement strand
CCCTTGCCGGGCCAGCGTTTCGCACCGGTGATCCACCTCCTCGACCGCCGCTTGGAGACCCGCGGCGACTGCCGCCGCCGAAAACTCGACCCCCGCAACACTAGTGCTCTGTCACATTTCTAATTTAGGGTAAACCGACTTCAACTTTATCCGGGCGTCGTCGACTTTGAATTGCCACTCGACGCCTCGTTGTTTGCCGTTGCTGAGATCGTGCCACGCTGTGGTTTCCACACGGAGTTCTTCGACCGTTGCAAATCGACGACCCGTTAGACATTGCCGAGTCATGGCGCTCAACTCGTTTTCGGCTATGTTCAACCAGCTGCCGTGCTTAGGCGTGTGGCAAAACTCCAACCGGCGCACCAAGGCTCTCGCCTCTTGCGGTTCAAAGGTCTCGTAGAAAGCGCCTTTGGTATGCGTATTGAGGTTGTCGCTGACTAATAACACCTTCTCGACCAACGCGTAGCGAGTCCGTAATAAGGCCGCGACTTCTTGTGCCCACGCCACCTTGGTGCGCCGCGTGCGCACCGAGACTTGACGCCATCCAGAAAGCGGCTCGCAGAACATAAAAATGCTCGCCGTTCCTGCGCGCTCGTATTCGTAATCCACCCGCCGCGGATGCGTCTTGGTGCCAGCGATCGGCAGCCGCGATTCTCTCAGTAACTGAATCGGCTGTTCATCCATGCACACCACCGGATACCGGGGATCGTAGGGCCGCGCATAGACATCCAGCACTTCCTCCATGCTGGCCGCAAACTCGGCATCAGACTCGGGCGGGATCACCCAATACGCGATCTTGCGCGACGTGAAGTTGTTTTTTTTAACATCCGCCGTAGGGTCTCATAGCTCACCGATTCAACGATTTCCAGCGTCACCGCTTGTTCGGCCAATAGTCGCAACGTCCAATTGGCCCACCCCTGTGGCGGGTGCCCCAACCGCAACGCGATGATCTTGGCTTCTTGCTCTCCATCAAGCACCTTGCGGCGAACCCGACTCTTGGGTTTGCCCTGCAGGGTCGTCTCGAACCCCTCAGTGACCAGGCTTTCCCGCAGATTTTCCACCGTTTGCGTTCGGCAGCCGTAGGCCTCCGCGATCTTCGCATCCGTCCAGCTGGGGCCATCGACATCGGCCTTCAATAACATCAAGGCCCGCCGCACCCGTTGCGCGGCTACTCCCCGCTTCTTCAAGATCTGATTCAACGTGTCACGTTCTTCCTCCGTCAACCGAACGATGTATTTCTTTGGCATTGTCCCCCCCTCCTCGGGCGGACTCACAATGCCCCAAATCGCTCACATGCTCTACCCTAAATTATCAGTGTGACAAAGCACTAGTAGAAGTGTATCGACACAGCCTCAAGTGCTCGTCACTATTGACAACCGTGAGGCTGCGGGAGCACAACCTGGAGAGCCTGGTTATCTTCAGAATACACTGCGGAGGTTGAGCCCCGCATCTCAAAGGAGCAACTGATGTCCGCGACTATGCCCTTGGCATCATCCACCATCGAAGAACAGCCGGTCGTCGTATCACCTGACGCGATGTGGCGTTTCAGCGTCGAGCACTATCATGCGATGATTCACGCGGGCATTCTTACAGAAGATGACCCCGTCGAATTGTTGGAAGGGTGGTTGGTTACCAAAATGTCCAAGAATCCTCGACATAC
>JAMQPH010000744.1 GCA_023717605.1 Pyrinomonadaceae bacterium | reverse complement strand
TGGGGTAGATGGAATCATGCCGGCGTCTGGCCCAAAGATTAAAGCGAAGTGCGTGAGGGTGGGCGTTCTCCACGGACATACAGCTTATGCGACGGTAAGATTCAGGGAGACTCCGACCGTGGCTCAGATCCTGGAGCGCTGGGAGAACTATGAATCGCCTGATCAATCAGGGGCTGCGTTGCCGTCGGCGCCCGCCAAACTGATTCATTATCTGTCAGAACCCGACCGACCCCAGCCACGTCTGGATGTGATGACTGAAAACGGCATGGCAGTCAGTATTGGACAGCTAAAGGTTGATAACGACCAGCTGGTTTCTTTTACCGGCCTTTCTCACAACCTGATTCTGGGAGCTGCCGGGGGCGCTGTGCTGGCCACAGAGGCAGCCGTCGCCAGGCAACTCGTATATCGCAGAATCTCGGCTCGTCAGGAAGCAACGCTGCGGGCATAGCAGTGAACGTCCAGAAGACAGGATGAGCCGCGGATTTCGCGGACAAACGCGGATCAGACCATTACCCAACAGATCAAATAAGTTTGAGCTTTGGCTTGTCAAAAACTACATGGACCAAATTCAAGATGATTTGAAAGGCAAGACTGAGGCCCTGCAAGGGACGAAACTGTCCTTTATCGGTTGTGGCGCGATGGCTGAAGCAATCATCGCCGGCCTGCTTAAGAAGAATCTGGTGAAGACTGAGCAGGTTGTGGGCAGTCATCCGCGAAAAGATCGTCGCGAGGAACTCCAGAAGAAATATTGGATTCGGATTTTTGAGAGCAACAAGGATGCTGTCGCTTTCGGTCACAAGCCGCCGGCTGTCAACGAAGGTGATCAGTCTTCCTCGATCGTTGTCTTAACGGTGAAGCCACAGCGATTGGGAGTGATTCTTCGCGAGCTGAAGGAGGCAGTCCAGGCTGACCAGTTAGTGATCTCCATTGTTGCTGGTGCACGAATCGAGACGATTGCCGACGATCTGCAACATGGATCAATAGTTCGCGCGATGCCAAACACTCCCGCTCAAATTGGACAGGGAATGACGGTTTGGACGGCGACGCCTGAAGTCACTGAAGCGCAGCAACGTCAGATTCACATGATCTTCGGTGCGCTCGGACGCGAGCTGCAGGTCGAAGAAGAAAAAATGGTTGATATGGCGACGGCACTTTCGGCTACCGGACCCACGTACACTTTCCTGGTAATGGAAGCTCTAATTGATGCAGGTGTCCATATGGGATTTTCCCGGCATGTGGCTGAAGAGTTGGTTCTGCAGACAATGCTTGGCAGCGTGCTCTTCGCGCGCGAGTCGCACAAGCATCCTGCCGAACTACGAAATATGGTCACCTCACCCGGCGGGACCTCGGCAGAAGCGATCTATCAGATGGAAAAGGGCAGCTTGCGTACTGTGCTCTCAAAGGCAGTCTGGGCCGCCTATCAGCGTGCTAACTCACTGGGTCGCAAGGCCAAACACGACAGTTGATGTAACAGGCCACCAGTTCATGAAACAAAAACTACGGGCGATTAGATCCCGCGGCACTTCCGCTGGCAACCTTCAGACAGCAGCCAGGACCACGGCCACGCAACGTTGCATTAATCCCTCTTGCGGCGCCCGTTTCGACATCAATGAGCGGATCTACGTTTGTTCCAGTTGCGGCGGACTGTTGGATGTTGTGCAAGAGTCGACGCGGGATCCGGAACAACTGCAAACTCTGTGGACCAGGCGCCTCGCATCATTTGAGTCGCGCGACCGAAGTGGTGTGTGGCGCTACCGCGAGTTGTTACCGTTCGCGGACGATGCTCCGATCGTTTCACTCGCTGAAGGCAACACTCCGATTTACGATGCTCCAATCTCAGCCGCCTACTGCGGGCTGCACGCGCTGAATCTAAAACACCAGGGTTGTAATCCGACCGGGTCATTCAAAGACACGGGCATGACCGTCGCGATCACGCAGGCTCTCATCCTGGGCGCGAAAACGGTGGTCTGCGCCAGCACCGGCAATACTGCGGCCAGTCTCGCTGCCTACGCAGCACGCGCAAAACTGCAATGCGCGATCCTGGTGCCGAGAGGCCAGATCAGTCACGCTAAACTGGCACAGAGTCTGGACTATGGTGCGGCGGTGTTGGAGTTGGACGGAAACTTCGATGACGCAATGCGGGTGATCCGCGAGTTGGCTGAAGACGAATCAATCTATCTCGTCAATTCCATCAATCCCTTTCGTATTGAAGGACAGAAAACAGTGGCGGCAGAATTGTTGCATCAGCGGGGATGGCGCATTCCGGATCATGTGGTGGTCCCAGGCGGTAACCTCGGTAATAGTACGGCTCTTGGCAAAGGCTTTGCAGAATTGATGGATCTGGGCCTGATTGATCGCTTACCGCGCCTGAGTGTGGTTCAGGCGGAAGGGGCTGGGCCATTCGCAAACTTGTTCAAGTCTGTTGCCGGAAGCGCAGGCGTGTCTACAGCATTGCTGAGCCAACATTCAACCTCCGATTGGAGCGCCTGGCCTGCCCTAACGCCCATCGAGGACCCCCACACGCTGGCCACGGCGATCAAGATCGGCGCGCCGGTTTCGTGGCAGAAGTCGTTGCGGGCGGTCCTGGCGAGCGGAGGAACAGTGCTGAGCGTGAGTGAACAGGAAATGGCCGACGCGAAAGCAATCATCGGGCGAGAGGGAGTCGGGTGCGAGCCGGCGTCGGCTTCAACCGTGGCCGGCATCAGGCGATTGGTTGCTGATGGCGTCATCGGCCCAGATGAGGATGTAGTAGCGGTGTTGACGGGGCATGTTTTGAAGGATACCGACTACGTAATTAAATATCACCAGGAAAACCTATTCAGCGATGGCGACGTGCTCGCCGATCGACGCAAGGTCGCGAGTACATATCGCAACCCGCCAACGTTGGTCAAGGCGACCAGGGAAGCGATCATTGAAGGACTGAGGCGGCACACGAGCACCCAGGATACGGTTTGAGGAGCTCCCGCGTGGTTGTCGCCGCTACCGCTGCTTAGTTGAGAGGATCAAGTGGAAACCGGGGTAGCAAATATCATTGAAGACGGCGTAGCAGATAGGTCGCTTCGCAAGCACTCGTTTTCGGTCCGAGTGCCGGCGTCGACTGCGAACCTCGGCGCGGGCTTCGATTGTTTTGGTCTCGCGCTGAAGCTCTATCTGAGAGTCATTGCGAGAATCGTCCCAGAAGCGATTGTAGCGTGCCAGGTGCGCATGAGTGGTGAGGGCTCAGATGGAGCATTTGCGAGCACTGAAGAGAACCTCATTGTGCGAGCCATGCGCTTTACCGCCGATCGGGAGGGCTTGAGCCTTCCTCCGTTGGAGCTCGACGTAAATAACGAATTGCCTTTGGCTCGCGGATTGGGCAGCAGCGCAACTGCCATCGTCGCCGGTATCATGCTTACTTCGTTGGTCTGTGATCGCGAGTTGGCCGCCGGGACGGTCCTCAGTTACGCCGCTGAGATGGAAGGGCATGCAGACAATGTTGCGGCGGCCTATCTCGGAGGCTTGGTGGTCAGTTGTTTAAAGCCTGAGGGTGGCGTGCTGGCCGTGAAGAGGTCCTGGCCATCCGAAATAAGAGTTGTCGTGGTCTCGCCGGAAGCTTTCCTGAAGACCGAAGAAACGCGGAGTGTTCTCCCCGTCAATGTGCCGCGCGATGACGCAGTTTTCAATCTGCAGCGGGCAGCTTTGTTTGGGGCGGCGCTCGAAACAGGTGCTTACGATCTCTTGTGGGATGCTATGCAGGATCGACTCCATCAGGCACATCGTAAGTCGCTGGTACCGGGGCTTGCAGAAGCCCTGGCCACTCCGCCCCAACCGGGCCTCGTTGGTATAGCTTTAAGCGGATCGGGGCCCAGCGTGGTTGCGTTTGTGCGTGATCGCGCAGCCGATATCGGTGAGGCCATTGCGGAAAACTTTCGCCGAAACGACATTCCAGCCAAGGTGCGCGTGTTGGAGGTGGATCATGAGGGGTGCGCAGTTGCCGCGCTCGCGTGAAAAGATTTTTGATTTTGAATTTGTGATTTGTGATTTGTGATTTTAGATATCTTTCGTTTGGCAGTTGCTGACTTTTGTTCGTGTCCGTTAGTGTGATTTCGTGGATCGTTCTCATCTCTCGGCCAATCAAACGATCCACGAATTAACACGAAGCACCACTAAATGAGATCAAGAAAAGAACCGATGCAAATGTCGAAATCAAATCAAAAATCAAAAGTCTAAAATCTAAAATCAGATCACTTCAACACGGCGGCTTGCGGACTCAGCAGAAGTCGGTGCCAGCGTTGAAAAGTATTGATTGTTTCGTTCGTATAGACCCTCACGAAAGCCGTTTGGAGGTAGAGCGTTTCCGGGCTGGGCCACTCAACTCGCACGATTGGGTTGAAAGATGGAGGCGGCCCCTGTGAGGTCTTAGCAGGCTCACCTTTGTCTTTATTGTCGTCGCTCTTCTTCTTGCCACTCGCGTTCTTTTCCTCATAAGCAATGGAAGCAGCAATCAATGCGTCGCGCACTGGAATGCGGGCCTGCGTTGGCTTGTTGGTCACTGCGTCATATATTGCCACGTCAGTCTCGAACGCCGTTGCTACTTTTGACGAGTCGGGTGACCACACCGGCAAGGTTTCGGTCATCTGATCGTCGAGCAATCGCTCCTGGCCCTCAATTGCGATGAGACGTGGTCTGCCGGCCGGAAGCCTAAACGATTTCTCACGCGCGTCCCATTCGTTTTCCTTGCAAGCCAATGCAACCAGCGCATGGTTGTCAGGAGCCCACGAATAGTAGAAGTAGATCAGACCTTCGCGCGCGGTCAGGGGCTTTAGGTCGTAGCCATCACGGTTGCAGATATAAATCTGTTCGGTGTTGAATGCGGCAACCACGGGAAAGACCGGTGCCACGGATGGCGCTGGCAGTGGAGACGACTCCGGCTCCGGGGCCAGATCAATGGGCGGAGTTGGAGTGGGAGCGGGCTTTACGCTCTTGTGAGCGATAAACGTTATGAAGTTGCCATCCGCGGTCCAGGCCACGGTCTCGGGAAACACGCATGAAATGGTCGGCGGTATTAAGTTGCGAAGAAACCGGCCGTCGGTGGCGTAGAGGTCGATGCGA
>JAMQPH010000743.1 GCA_023717605.1 Pyrinomonadaceae bacterium | reverse complement strand
AAAGTAGAGAGGAAGAACATAACCATACTCGTCTCTGCCTTGCAGCGAGTTTGTGTGAGCGTTATAGGCAATCGAAGCCTCATCAACGAAGAAGCCGACCGGATTTTTCCCAACGTCTTTGAAATAGATCGCCGCAACCAGCAAGGCGGCCGCCAGCAAAAGCAGCTCGTTACGACCCGGTAACGCTCGCTTCATATTTGGTGCCGAAAGCATCCTGATTACGCTGCGGAGATGAGGCGCTCGACCACGTTCTGCCACGATAGGTTCATGGCCTGAAGTTTCTCCTGTCCGCGTACGCCCATTTTTCGGGCCCGCTCTCGATCCAGGTAAAGTGCGTCGAGCGATTCGGCTATGGCTTGCGGGTCGGGTGCGACGACGAAACCGTCCTGGTCGTGTTCGACGAACTCAGTGGCGCCGCCGCCATCGCTCGGGACTACGACCGGTTTGCCCGAGAGCATTCCTTCTAGCGTTACGTAGCCATAGTCTTCGTCAAAAGGCAGATAGCACACGCCCAGCGCGTTCGCATACAACTCGATCATCTCCGGCTCCGAAACGAATCCGAGCAGTTTTACTCGTTCGCCGACTCCGTGCTGTTTGATCAGAGAATGGTAATGCTTGAGGTTTGAGGAGTTGCCTGCCAGAACGACCTTAACGGGACTCTGCGTGAACTTCATTGCTTCAATCAAGAGTTCCTGGCGCTTCTGTGGTTCCAGACGACTGGGATAGAAAATGTAGTCGCTCTGTTCGCCACTGCGCAGTTGCTCAAAGCGCGGTGGTGGATGATAGAGAGGCTCGCTCTCAATCTGGTTGTAGCGCCTGAGTCGTTCAGCGACCGTCTTCGAGTTTGCGAAGACCCTTTTCGCCTCAGGGATGAGGCGGGTGTCGCAGTGACGAATCCATTCGCGCACGCGGGCACCTTCGGGATAAGTTGAGAGATCGTCGAAGGCCGTACCCCAAAGGTTATAGGCTGAGCGGTACTGGTGCATGACCCACAGGACTTTTCTTTTGTGCGCAACCAGGTATGCAGGAAACTTCATTCCAATGACCAGGTCGACGGGCTTCCCATTCGCCTCGGTCAAGTCGAGCAGGCGCCAGGCCAGCGCTCCGCGCACGATCTCTGATGGTGGATACCACTTGAATGGTAATGCCACCACCTCAGCCTGGTAGCCCCCTACCTGGAAAGCTCGCCTGAGGCCCTCCACATGAGACTCAGCTCCGCCGCTGGTGAAAGGAACCTGTGTGGTGCAGATAAGAATGTTGCGAATCGCCATAAGGCAGGGTCAGAATTCAGAGTCAGGAATCATTTTCCATCAATGACCAATGAGAAATGTCAAATGACATATGGAAAATAATGGAAAAATAATGGAAAATGATTTCTGACACCTCACCTTCTATTGGGCAATCACGATATTGCAGACGGCGATGGACAGCTCACGGTCGTCGCGCGTCTCGTCCCCCGATGGCCGCGGTTGCCACGTGCGGTCAGCAAGGATTTCCAACTCAAACTTTCCAGCCGCCTTCGAACTCAACGGCTCGGGCACGGGTACGCGCAAATTCAGCCACGAGTAATCAAAAAGCGAGAAAGCGCAAACTCTGTTCCCATTCAAGAGGATCTCAAGGTTAAGCGGATGCGTACGAAGGTCAGGCATGTGGGTGGTCAGGTCAATGCTGATTTCCGAGATCTTCTCAACGCTGAATGACACGCGACCTCGCTTACTCATCCAGCGCGCGACCGGCGGCAGGATATTTGGCTCGAACCAGCCATCGTCAAAAGTCGCGTTCTTGCTCCGATCCAGACAAACAACTTGCGCAGTTTCGTCGGCACGGCCAGGCGCAAACAGTGCACGGCGATCCCGATGCTCGTTATAAAATGGTCCCAGAGGTTGATCCGAAGCTTTCAAAAAAAGATAGAGACCACCTCTTGGCAAAGAAATCTGGAGGTCGCAAATCTTTCCAAACACATAACCCATTGCTAGGTCGAAGGCCCGGCGCTCCTTGAAGGAAAGACTGCGCAGGTAGTCGAGAAAATCCGATTCAAAATGTAACCCGTACTTGTCAGCCTGCTTTATGAACTCTTCGCTACTGAGACAAAGAGTGTAACGCGGCTCCGATGCGACGTGTTCAAAGAAGCGTCGGAATCGAGCCGTATGCTCCTGTTCCTCCTCCAGGCCAACGTGCCCGTCAACCTCGACAAATCGTCGCAACTCCTCCGCACTCATTTCGTCGTAAGACTTTTGCGCGCGACGATCCGTACATTCAATGCCGTGCATCGTTACCCCGCCTGGACGCAGCACGCGCATGATTTCGGCAAGCACCGCATCCTTTTCTTCAAAACCGACGTGACCGATTACGTCGAGACTGACCACATAGTCGAAGCTTGCGTCTGCGAGAGGCAGGTGCGAGAGTTCAGCGCTGAGAGTGGAGTCGTAGCCGTTGCGCCCCGCCGCCTCCGCGCACTCCGGCGAGAGATCAACTCCTGTCAGTGTGATTCCCTTGCGCTTCAAGAGAGCGAGCATTCCCGCACCGCAGCCGAGATCAAGTACGGAAGAACCCGCGCGCACATTGTCATAAACCCACATCGTGCGCGCGAAACGCATGTCAAAACGATCCAGCGCTTTGAAGTAACGCGCGTCGAGCACCTCGTCCGAAACAAACTTCGTACGGTAGAACTCAGCAGGGTCAACGATCCCGGCGCGTTGATATAGATCCGTTTTGGAGGAGGAAGTCATCTGACTTGTCTAAGCGTCAGTCGTACAGTTGTCAGTAGTCAGTTGTCAGTAATCAGAAAGACCAACTGACCACTGGTTACGATTTACTTGGCGGACCTTCCAACTTGGCTAGCCTCGTCTCAATGTCCCGGCGAGCGCGATCGAGCAAGATTTCCGCCTCGCTCATTTCGAGTGAGAGTTGTTTAAAACAGACACGTTGCTCTTCGAGACGCTGGCCGTCGCGTTCGCGCCACTCCCGGGCCAGATCGGCGAGTCGGGCATTCACCTCCAGACTTCGTGCTCGTTGCTCGGCCTCCATTTGTGTCCGGTGGGCTTCCATCTCCGCCCTTTGCGACTCAAACTCTGCTCGCTGCGCCAACTGGTTTTGTTCAAACTGCGCCCGGGCTTCTATCTCGGCACCCATCTGCGCCCGGGCTTCTATCTCGGCACCCATCTTCGCCCGCAATTGCCCTAGCTGCTGTTCCAGGTCCTGGATCGCATCCAGCGTATCCCGAAGGGCATGGTGGACGGCCGCGTTGAAGTTGATCTGCTCCCACGAATACCAGCGGGTCGCTTGTTTGAAGCGCCGCTTGACCCACAGCTCCAGTCGAGCGATTCCTCCGCTGCGATTACTGACCAGGGGCGGCAGCCGATCCCAGGCGCGCGCCGTCGTGGTGAGATGTGCGTCAATGCGCGCCATGGTCTCGGGCGTTCTGGTCGCTGACTCGCCACTGGATGTGATGGAAACGTTGGCGGCGCTTGATACAACTGCGCGTGCGGCCTCGGCTTCCAGCTCGGCCGTTTTGCGGACGCGCTCCCGAATCTCTCTTAGAGTGCTTTCGACTTCCTCATCAACCATGAGCCACACCCTCTCGCCTTACATTTAGCGCTATCTCTTCCTTCTCCGCGGCCAGCGGACTTGCGGGACGGCGTCGGGCTATGGCGGTAGCATCGAGGTTGGCCACCCCCTCCGTACGCGTCATGCTTGTGACGTTGAAGAAGAGAGCGCCATCCAGCCAGTCGTAAGCTTGGCCATCGCGGCTGTGAATCGCAAACGAAATCGAATACTGATCGACTCCGAGCCAGCAGCAAAATGCGAAGCTAACCTCCAGTCCCTCGCCGCGTTTTACCGAGCCAAACTCGATCTGTAGCTCTTTCGTGTTAGTTCCGTAGGCGTGTATACCGTGTCGGTTGCGAATAAGAAAGCCAACCACGGGTTCGTCCACGTCCCGGTTAAAGCGCGCGATCACCCGCACCGTCAACGGCTCTCCAGTTTCGCTAATCTCGACGCGGCAATGGGAGGCGTCAGTAAGTTCGGCGCCCACGATCTCGGCGCTGCCATCTCCGTGACGAAAAGTGTAACTGAGGGGCGCCAGACTTTCGTCAGAGGACAATGGATCCGGTGAAGACGCACTTGTTGAGGCCTCCGCATCATAGGCCTCCTCACGCTCCATGACGATCTTCTGATAGCGGTTCAGCACGTCAGGAGGTTTGCCGTCTGCGACTACACGTCCGGCATTCAAGAGAATGGCCCGACTGCATAAGGCGCGCACTGCTCCCATGTCATGAGAAACAAAGACCACCGTTCTTCCGTTTTCCTGGAGTTCCTTGATGCGACGCAGGCATCGATGCTGAAAGACTGCATCACCGACTGCCAGGGCTTCGTCAACGATGAGAATGTCGGGCTCAACACTTGCCGCGATGGCGAACGCCAAGCGTACATACATGCCGCTTGAGTAAGTCTTGACGGTCTGATGAATGAAGGGACCGAGCTCGGCGAAGCGCTCGATCTCCGGGAGTAAGCCTTCGGTTTCGCTGCGTGAAAAACCCATTAAGGCGGCATTCATGAAAACATTCTCAATTCCGGTAAATTCGGAATTGAAGCCCGCGCCCAGTTCGAGCAGCGCGGCAATGCGGCCTTCGTGCCAGACGTTTCCGCCGGTGGGCTCCAGCGTTCCGGTCATTATCTGTAGCAATGTTGATTTTCCACTGCCATTTGAGCCAATGATGCCCGTGGTCGTGCCCGCTTCAATCTCAAAACTGATGTCTCTAAGGGCCCAGAATTCACGATGTCGCTTCCAGCGGCCTCGAGTAAGCATCTCCTTCAGGCGATCATTCGGCCTGTCATAGATGCGATACACCTTGGAAACGTCTTCCACGCGCAATGCCGGGCTCATAGTTTGAAACGATAACTGTTCTCAGCTAAGCGGTAAAGGCAGGGGAAACAACCCAAGTGGGCGCTCAAGTCATCTAGCCTCAGTGGCTTGATTGCGTGCATGCTTGCGGTTACGCGCTTGTTCTGCGTAAAATGGCGCTTCTTTTGAGTGCCAGGTGCTAAAGAATAATTCTTCAAACTTCACCGGGCGACATGCTGCTGCTCAAGCTCCCATGGGCATCTAATCTGCTCGTCTCTACGTCTTTATTTCGGAGGGTTCTGTGAAGCAAGCCTTTTGTTCGTTGTGCGTGGTGGTCGTGCTTGCGCTCGCCTGTGGCGGGTTTTCTTCTAGTTGGGCCCAGACGCCCAGCTCCACTCCGGAGCCATTCCTCATTCAATTGACCTCGTCACCAGCCGCATTTAGGACGACTGCGACCGACATTACCGCTAACGGTCGATTAGTGGTGTTCGAATCTAACGGTGATCTTGCTTCGGATAGATCTGAGACTCGCAACAATGCCGATGGTAATCGAGAAATCTTCATAGCCGATTATGCCCAACGGCGGATTTTTCAGATAACGAACACCAAAAACGTTCCCAAACCATCAGCTAGCCCGACTCCCACTCCGTCACCGACGCCGACTCCAGTACCTACGCCGGCTGATCCCACTCAGATTCAAATTGAGATCATTAACACCCGCCCCATGATCAGCTTGGAACCGCCCTTGAATGCAAGCAACCAACGCGTCTACACAATTGTCTTTAGCTCAAACGCGCCAAATCCGGCTAACTTTGACGGTGTAGATACCGGCGGCGCTCTGGCCGCAGATGGTAATACGGAAATCTGGACCTATCAGCTACCCGCGATTGCCGACGTAGATCTTACAACCGGCGCCAATATACCTATTCCGGTGCCTTTGTCTGGCGGAACATTTACAAGAATTACCAATACTCCCGCAACCTTGCTTCCCACACCTGGATCAGCTGGAGTTGCACCGCAGGTTGCGGACGACAATCGCGACGCTACGATTTCCGATGATGGCAACCGCATTGCCTTTATTTCCAACGCTGACCTTGTGCCGGCGGTCCCGAATGTGAATCCGGGGAATGCTGATAGGAATCCAGAGCTTTTCCTTCTTAATCGGGGCACGAGCGTCTTCGTGCAAGCTACGAACACTCTTGATACCGGTGGTGTGAATCCATTTACGCCGTTCAATCAGAATCCTTCTCTATCAGGTGACGGTTCGGTCGTGGCCTTTGTCTCAGCCGCCAATCTTGCTAATCCTGGAATGAATAATGACAGCAATGGTCGGGGAAATGCGGAAGTCTACGTCGCCAATTATAACGGCTCGACAGTTAGCAGTATTCGACAAGCGACAAGAACCCTTGCCGAATCGCCCGGAGCGGCTACAGTAAATCTCTTCAGTTCGGGACGCCGGTTAAGTAGAGATGGGTCGCTGCTGGCGTTTGAGTCACGCGCCACCGATCCTAAAGCCAACAGCGCCACCAACGAATCATTCCGAGCGATTTTTGTTTACAACATTTTGGCGGACACTTTTGCAAAGGCCGGGCCACGCCCGGCGGCGGATGGATTTGGGGACGTCCCCAATTTTCCCACTTTCACGGACTACAACGCTTCGCTCCAACCCGCCACGATCATCTTTGGCTCCGCTTTGAACTTCAGAGCTGATGGAACGTTCCCAGCGACGGATCAGGGCAGCACGGGTTTGAATCCAGGTCCAAACCCACAGACGCAGATATTTGCGACGCAGGCAGCTGCTACTTCCTCAA
This sequence comes from Pyrinomonadaceae bacterium, assembly GCA_023717605.1. GTDB lineage: Bacteria > Acidobacteriota > Blastocatellia > Pyrinomonadales > Pyrinomonadaceae > PSRF01. The sequence goes on along the minus strand of JAMQPH010000743.1, from coordinate 22,929 downwards.
ATACTTTCACCAGGCTGACGAAGCATCCCGTCCGGGTCTTGGGTGATTTTCAGTTGTTCATACCTCCGTTGGCGAGCAATAGTCGTCAGAGACTTGCATACAGCAGCGGCGGAGCGGAACTCGGTACTGGTAACTCTGATCGGGAATTGGAAGCTTTCTACCTGTTGAGTCCACCGGTGAGTTCGGAATTATCAGCGGCCTTGTCGTTCTTTACTGGCGCAAGCGAGTTCCCGTTGCCAACTCCCGAAGCCAGCCCGAGTCCAGCCCCGAGTCCTTCACCCGGCGCTATTACAGGTCTCGCTCCCGGCGAACTGGGAATCCTTCGAACCACGGTTGACTTCGTGGCTTCGGATCAAACAGCCACTGGTGGTTCCGAAACATTACGAAGTCCAGCCTTGCCGGTGGAACTCAATGGTGTCTCTGTTTCAGTGAACGGCGCGGCAGCTGGACTATACTTCGTCGGCAGTACTTCCAGGCAAATCAATTTCGTAGTGCCGCTGGGAGCTGTTTCGGGAGTCGCCACTGTCGTGGTTAACAGCAGATTGAATGGCGGCACTCAGCTTCGTGGCCTGCTGCAAATTGTACCCGCGCAGCCTGACATCTTTAGTGACGCGGGACGTGCAGCGATTGTGAATGTAACCAATCCTGCCGCACGAACCGGTGAGCCCTTCACTGTGACTTCGGTAGATGGCTCTGGAGCGACGGTACCCACCGTTCTGGAAGTTAGTCTGACGGGAGTCAGAGGAGTCGTCCCAGCCGAGGTCAAGGTCACTGTTGGCACAACCGACATCACTGGCGCCTCGATTGTTCTAGTGAGATCCAATCTGCAGATGCCTGGGTTTGACATCATCAATTTCACTCTACCGGCGTCACTAGCCAACTCACCTAACGTTCCGGTCGTTGTAACCATCACCAGGGGCACAGGTGTTTTTTCGAGCAGACCGGCGGCGACAGCGCCGCTTATCACCATCAGTCCGTAGTTGTGGACTTTGAGTAGTTTCTTAACTAGGCCCGCACCAACCTTCATGGCGTGCGGGTTTTTCTTTGGGATCGCAATTACTCAGCCCCGACAGGACCCACTCAACCCGCAGCCACTCAACACACAGAACCATTTGCGGTAGCCAATGGATCCCAGCACTCAGCCCGGACAGCAACCATCTACTCACCGACCGCTTGCAGTTCGCTGCTCCTGTCCAGTCTGAGTGGCAGGATCCATTGGCTACCCGCGAATGGTTCTGTGTGTTGAGTGGGATCCTCCAGGCTGAGTGGCGATCCATTGGCTACCGCAAATGGTTCTGTGCGTTGACTATTTGCCCCTGATGCTGAAGGCAGGGGAGTTCTAAGGGTAAGCCGCATCCGCCACGTGATCCTCACTTATGGAAAAATTCCGGCCTAAAAGTGTTAGTATTATTTCCGACTTTGGCCCCGCCCAAAGCTCCCGTCACGTCCTGTTAGTTCTTATCTTGAAAGTTGCGTCGTGGGACTTCTCGAGTGCGACCGCTGAACTCAATTCTCGCAGTGTTTATCCTGGCGTGCATCGCGCCGGTTCGGCCTCTTGCGTCTGACTTTCCTGACCTCATCGACTTCGCCGGTAGTCCTGCCCAGCAGCGGACGAAGTGGCTGACCAAAACTATACAGGTTAGTGTATCGACGTCCCTTAGCTCTCCTACGTCAGCGATAACTCCAGACAGTGATATCGCAGGCGCGGTTCATCGGGCACTTAGTCGATGGTCCACGGCTGCGAATATAAGATTCGAAGAAGTTTCGTCAAAAGTGCAGTCCATCAGTCCGGTGAACGGAGGTGATGGAATAAGCCTAATAACCATTGCGGAAACAGACGAGAATCTGGCTATCTTCGGACGGGGCCACAACCCGGCGCGCACTCGCGTGTTCTTCGATCCGGAGACAGGAGAGATTGTCGAGGCGGACATCGCCATTAATCCGCATCCCACTGGCGTCGATGGCACAGCGCTTCGGTTCTCAACCGACGGGACGCCGGGTACGTATGATCTGGAATCGACTCTCATGCACGAGATTGGGCATTTTCTTGGCTTGGATCATTCAAACGTAATTGGCTCTACCATGCAGCCCCATCAGGGTGTGAATGGAACCTACAAACTGCCCGCGTTTACCGAGCGCACGTTGAGCGAAGATGATCGGAGCAGAGTGCTTAGCTTATACGGCTCAACTGAAGGTATGAGAGAAGGTATGAAGGAAGGTATGAGCTCGATCGAAGGGAGGCTGACCAACAGCTCGTTAGGAGGTTACCCGGTTCCTTTGCCAGGAGCACATGTTTGGGTTGAGGAGATCGGCTCCGGCCGGGTCGTCGCGAGTAGCACCACTTCCGCCAACGGCTACTATAGGATCGAGCGTGTTCCAGTCGGTCAATATCGCGTGCTAACTGAGTATGTCGATGATCTAATCGCATCGGAAGTTTCCTCAGGCGGGGTTGTGTTGGAACCAGCTCGCGCAAAACCAGCCTTTCGAAGCGTCGAAATCCGCAACCGGGTGCGTCCGCGCGCCAATGTCACCACCAGGATCAACTTCGTCATGGTACCGCCACACAGTGGGCCACCCAGTCTTAATCCTCGTCTTCTGGGGACGAATGGAGATCTTTCAGCAACGCCACTCCCCGTTGAATCTGGCAAGAAACTGACCATCTACGTAGCCGGCGAGGGAGTTGATCAAGTGCCGATTAGCGGCATCTCGGTAACGTCGCCTTTTATGACCATTGATCCCGATAGTCTTACGCTACTGCAATTCGGGACCTCGTTTCCGGTAATCGGATTTGATGTGACAGTTGCGAACCATGCTTCCTTTGGCGATTACAGCATTCGGCTCCAGTCCAACTCTGGCGAAGTTGCATATCTCCCGGGTGGGCTCACAATCGATCCGGGCGTTAGCTCCGGTGCGGCAAACCCTGCCGACGATTCGCGATTCTTTATCAATCAACACTATCGAGATTTTCTGGGACGTGAACCTACCGAGGCGCTGGCTAATAAATGGATAGATGAACTTGGGAATTGCGGGTCAGAAGCTGACTGTGCGAGTAGTAGTCGTCGCCTTGATGTTTCCGCAAGTTTCGTTGAAGACGAATTTTTTGAGACCTGGTCTTTCATTTATCGCGTCTACAAAGCGGCGCTCGGCCGGCGCCCAACTCTTGCAGAATTCAATGGCGATAGGCTTCAAATCGTTTCCGAACCCGAGGCCCGTAAGAATGGCATGATCGCTTTTGCTAAAGCTCTTGTAGTCCGGCCGGAATTTCTCAAAAAATACCCGACCAATGTCAGAGCCGATAAGTTTTTGGATCAGTTGATGTCTTCGTTCATGCAGACCTCGGACGTGGATCTCGTCTCGGAGCGTGGGAATCTGGCGGCTTTGTATGATGGCACCACCTCAGGACGAGCCCAGATCATTCAGAGACTGGCCGACCATCCAACTTTCGTTAAGAAAGAGAGTTCGAAGGCGTTTGTATTGGCTCAGTACTTCGGCTATCTCCGACGGGAACCTGACGAGAGTGGCTACAGCTTCTGGCTAAACACTCTCGATGCTCGAACCGGATCCGACTCATCCGCGCACCGAGCTATGGTCTGCGCCTTTATCACGTCCGCTGAATACCAATCCCGTTTCGGAATGTACGTCACTCGTAAAGGATGCTAGTTTCCCTCCTGGTTTTCCCAAATTGCGCCCGACGAACGATCTCCAGCAGTTTAGAGTTCAAGCTTGTCTCTGGAACGAGAAACCTAAAGGTTGAACTCTGAACTTCCAGACTCAAAGGAACCAGCGGCTCCTGATAACACTAGAATGCGGAAGCGCTTATTAAAGTATCTAGCCTGTCCTGCCTGTGGCGGCTCTCTTGAGTTGTCTGGGGTAACGGCAAGTGATGGTAGCCACGTATTGGAAGGCGACCTGGCGTGCGCCTCATGCAGAGCCCAGTTTCCGATCACTCGTGGCATCCCTCGCTTCGCAGCTGTTGAGAGACTCGATGCTGACAAGGCAGCGACAGCGGCAAACTTCGGCTGGCAGTGGCAGCACTTTACCCAGGAAGACCAAAAGTACAACGATCAATTTCTGGGGTGGATCGCTCCGGTCACTTCGGAGTTCTTTCAGGACAAGATCGTATTGGAAGGTGGTTGCGGCAAAGGAAGGCACACGCAGTTGGTGGCTGCTTGGGGTGCAAAGGAAGTAATCGGAGCCGATCTAAGTGCCGCTGTAGAGACAGCGTTTGCGGCGACCCGCCATTTGGATAACGCTCATGTCATCCAAGCCGACATTTATCAATTGCCGATTAAGAAAGAGGTGGACTACGCGTTTTCTGTCGGCGTGTTACACCACTTGCCTGATGCACATCGTGGGTTTCTGTCACTGGCTGCTAAAGTGAAGTCGGGAGGACATCTGTCTGCGTGGGTTTATGGCGCTGAGAATAATGAGTGGATCACTCGGTGGGTCAGCCCAATGCGAGAACGCCTGACCTCCCGCATCAATCCGCGCGTTCTCCTACATCTTTCAAAACTGCCAACGGCGCTTGTTTACCTCGCAACCAAATTGGTGTATCGACCGCTCAATCGCGTCGCCGGGGGCCGAGTTGCTAGGTACCTCTTCTACAACGATTATCTGCTGGCCATATCGGGTTTTGGGTGGAAGGAACAGCACACCATAGTCTTCGATCACCTGGTGGCACCGACCGCACACTACATCCCCAGGGAAGAATTCGAGCAATGGTGGCGCGACATTGACGCCACTGAAGTATCGATCCAATGGCACAACCAGAATAGCTGGCGGGGATTTGGCAGGGTTTAGGGCCACGCGTCCTAACGCTAACAGAGACAGTTTCACGCAAAGACGCATCTATGAAACAGGCACGCAAGTCAAGCAGGCGAAAAATGGTCTGATAAGCACACCAGTAGCGACGTGGCGCATGCGTCCCGTGATTGGTTTTCCAAGTTCCGTTAGGCATTCGGTTTGTGATCACCTGATCGGTAGCGATCAGACCATCTTGTTGACGGTTTTGTGTTTTGGTTTTTGCCTTTGGCTCCACCGGTAGAGCTTTAGTGGTAGCCGTTCAACTTCAGGTTCGAGAAAGCTCTAAGAGAGCTGCGTTCAAACATCTATCCGAGCAGTAAGCCCATGAAGTCCAGTTCACACTCTCTCCAAGTGCGAGAGAGGCCGGTCGCCCAATCAAAGGTCAGGCATGGAAGGCCTATGCGTCTTCCGGGCAGACCGAGCTGCGACACCACGCCGAAGGAATTCGGCGTAGTCAATCTGGTCGCGCAGCATGATGAAGCTGCGCACCAGGAGCTTTCTGGCCACGGCCACTTTCGCTTTCTGGCGGTTGCGACGATGGACCAATCGTTGATAGAAACGTTTCAAGTCAGGATCCCGACGGCAGGCGGTTTGGCCGGCCTCGTTGAGCAGGAAACGCAGCAAGCGCGAACCTTCTTTACTGATGCTGCCCAACCGAGTGCGCGATCCGGAAGAGTCTTCCACCGGGTCCAAACCAGCATAGGCAACTACCTTCCGGGTGGTACTGAAGCGGGCCACCGGCATTATTGTGTGGCGCACTACCAGTCCGCTGAGCAAGCCGATGCCCGGATGCGTGCGCAACAGTTTTATCTGTTCATCGCTGGCGGCCGTCTTTTCCAGGGTCGCTTCCAGGGTGGCGATGCGCTTGTCCAACTGAGCCACCATTTGCAACCATTCTTCCCGTTGTTGACCCAGCACTGGCGGCAGTGTCAAGCCTCGCAGTCGCTCCTGCCCACGCTGGCTCAGCAGGCCCCGCTTCTCGGTCAAGCCGGCCCCCAGGCTAATCGCTTGCAACGAGTTCTTGGCGATGGTCCGTACCTTTACCAGCTTGTGTCGGTAGCGCAATTGCCGCAACACCAGGCGACTCTCGGCACTGAAGCGATGCAGCCGGGGAAAGTCTCCCTTGAGCATCAGATCCAGAATCAGATCCGCATCACGGCGATCGTTCTTCTGCCGCCGCGGTGCCTTCCTTCTGATCTCGGCTGGGTTCCCCAGCCACACTTCGTGCCGCATACTTTCCAGCAGTTCCTCGAACCAGGCGCTGTATCCGCTAGCCTCGAGTCCTACGATCACTTCACCTTGAAACTGACCGTAGAACTCGCGCACCTGCTCGCCTTTGTGTTGCAACTCGCTCTCATGGACTTCGCCATCCGCGCTATTGCAATAACGAATCGTTTGTTGCCGCGCATGAAAATCAACTCCAACGTATACTGTCATTGGGCACCTCCGTTTTCGATCACAAACCAAAACGCCTTGAGTGTAACCACTCTCGGCGGGAGGTGCCTGTTTCATGACATCAAAGAAAAGATGTCGCAGCGTTGAACCGTTTTTGCATGAGGCATTTCTTTGCGTCTTTGCCACCTTTGCGCCTTTGCGTGAAACCGCCTATGTGAATTAATGGTGTGCCACCACCGGTCTGGTCGCGCCCGCCGCTACCAATAAGATAGAATCCAACTCCGGGGGAATTGGAACTGTTGAGTGAAACGATAAGTCAAACCGCGACCAGGCTGCTGCGACTTGTCATTCGGGGTGGCCGCAAGCTTGTCCGGGATCCGGGCGAGTCGACCTTAATTCTCAGAATGGCCGCCTGGGTTTCAATTCTTTCATTGTTGGTGAAAATCCAGCCATTGCCTCGCGCTTTGCAAATAGTGTCTGTAAGGCCGCCTCGAGATTCCCAAAACCCATCAGTTGAAACAGAACGAAGGCTGGCTCGCGCGATCGATCTTCTGCTGGGAACAAACCTGCTGATTTTTAAACCCATCTGTTGGAAGAGAGCTGCAATTCTGCATCGATACCTGGCGCTCCACGGAATCGCAAGCCGGATAGTGTTTGGCATCCGCAAGGGGGCTGAGGGTGAAGTTGATGGACATGCCTGGCTGGAGATTGCGGGGAAACCGATACTGGAAAATACGGCGCCCAACTACAAAGTGACTTACGCCTTCCCGTCGCACGATGTCTGCAATTTCGAGCTTTCCTCTCTTACCACCCCAGCTGAGCATTAGAATGAGTTTGATGCTCCAGGAGCACAGACTTCAGTCGGTGATCTCAAGCCTGGTCACAATCACCGGTCGTTGCAAACTCAGCCGGCGGCACAGGCTAAAGCCTGTGCTACGTCACGGCCGCATCCTCACACGATATAGCGTGAATTCCTTAAATGATTCACCCGCGTCACGCTCATACCACCGATCCAGGTTGGTGAAATCAATTTTTTCTTTTGCTGATGTCAGGATGTAAGTGAGTGGATATCGATCAATACGCGCCCGATCGATTGTCGACGTGAAGTCGGCATACCGCTGGACCGCGCTTTTGATCTCGGCAACAGTAGTGGGCGTCCAGGTAGAGTGGAGGTTCGGATTGAGCCTCCCCCGGCTGACGAGCGATGCGATATAGAATCTTCTGGCCCTGTCCAACTGCTCAAACTCCATCGGACCAACGCCGTCCAACGACACACCAGTAAAGTAAAGATAAAACGAAAGCCTCTCGCGATCCTCTTCTGTGTTGGTACCTGGAAACTGATACATGTGAGGCGCCCATAGGACGGGTTGGGGAGCTACATTGGACAGGGCATCCGCGATGGTCGCGTCCGTGCACAAAATCAACGAGCTCGTATCCAGGCCTCGTCCCGGCGAACTCCGACCCATCGTCGCCAGCTGTCGCGTCGCTGGAAACGCCGAGTCGCGTAGAAAGTTGGGGGCTGAATGTCGCCGACCTGCCAGCAAGGCCTGGTAACCCCCTGAGAGCAGCGCCATGAAGGTGAGCACATAGATTGCACCACGTGAAAACTTTTGCCCGCGAGCGCCTTGAGTTTTACAGACAAGCAAAAGAGTGATGAACAACGCGGCAGTTGCAATGTAGTTCACGACGAGAAGTTCGTAGTGGAAGGGCTGGAGCGAACGCCCGTGAATCACCTGCTGATTGAACACAACAAACGGGGTGAGTGCCAGAGCAGCGGTGAAAACCAGCGTCTCAGTTGTCACCCTATGATTTTTGCGCCACCCGACGTAAACGAGACCGAGAAGGGCGACAAATCCAAACAACTCAGCCATTCGAAACAAGTCTGGCGATCGTGTGAGCTCCAGCACCACGGCTTCGTCGGTCGAGCGGGCACGATGTGAGACCAAGATGGAATATGGCGTTAACGACACGCCCAGCAGCACGGCAACCGCGCCCAGGGTACTCAGCGCACGAGTCTTGCTTACTTTGGTCGTCAGTAGCCATATGCTTGAAAAGCAGCAGAACCAAGCCAGCGCTGCCGTCCAGAGGTAGAAGTAGGAATATACAAGTACGGAAAAGCTCAAGCCCGCCAGGCCTATCCAAACCAACCTTCTTCGCCAGTCCGTTAGCTGAACCGCGCGAAAGACTGTGCCGCAGAATATGAACAAGAACGGGAACGCGGCTGAAGGAACGTATCGGCGAAGAAATCCGAGGTAGTTGTACGAGCTTTCCCCGCTCCAGTAATAGTAGGCGACGAGATGAACGGATCCCAGCGTCAGCGCTATTAGGGTCCCAACAGCTGCGTCTCGCTGGTTGTGCAACGCTTGCTGGAGCATCCAGCAGAGGGCGACTGCCGAAGCTACAGAGGTGATGAGCGTTAAGACGAAGAGTGCCTGATCGCTGGAAACACCAGTTCCGCGGGCAGCCATCGCCAACACTGTCGGTGGCAAAAATTGAATTGAGAAATAGGATTCTGGCTGCGATCTTTCAGGGGAGTCATCGCGCCCGGTGTAAGGATCATTACGACGCGGCCTCCCATCGATGAGGGCGTTGAGATAGGAGGCGTATGCCACTTCGTCACCGTGAGTCAGTGGGAAGCTGCCGTTCCATTCGGCACCGCGCTTGTACAGAAAATAAAAATGAGGGCCGAGCGCAAAGAGTAGTATCGCCAGAGCTGCGACTACGCTATACCGCTGCCGGACAAGAAGGCGCAGGAGTCGCGGTTGTTTCATTGGATTTCGGAACGCTGCGTCCCACGGTCCAAATTAAGGCACGGATCAAAGCAGCGGTAAGCAAATGTGAGGGATGCCGATTGACTAAACAGGAAGCGCTCAATTCGCATTAAGCGAAGGCCGAGTAATACCACAAGCTCAGTCAATCTCTTACCTTCGGGCCCCGGCCACCATTTTTGACGCGCTGCGTGCCCCGTCCCCGTCCATACTGTCTTCGATCAGACGGCACATTTCGCTGAAACGAGCACCCCAATCGCCCAGCTCCGCGACACGACGCCGGCGCAACCGCGTTTCCTCATCGCGAGGCATCGCCAGCGCCTGCGCGATAGCCCTAAGGAAGCTCTCAGGCTCGGCTGCGGTGGTTATTAGGATCCGGTGTTCGTTGTTGAAGTCACACACAGGCGGCAGCGCCGTCGAAACCACCGGCTTACCCACGGCCAGATACTCGTTGATTTTCGTCGGCACTACGGTGGCCGTGTAGGCGCTGTTCACATAAGGAACGATGCAGACGTCAAACAGCCTCACGTAGTCGACAAGTTCGTTATGCGGTCGTTCTCCAGTTAAGTGAACGTTTGGCAGACCATCAAGATCACCAAGCGCAGCCTGCAAAGCACCAACGCAGACCCAGGACCAATCGGGTCGTTTGATCGCCATCTCCCTGATCAGACCGAAATCCACGTGCCGGTGCATTCCACCCATGTAGCCAATCACGGGTTTTGGGAGCTGTCCGATAAAAGCAGCCGCCTTGGACTCAAGCGGCAATTTCCCATGGCCGTTGGACCGCACTGGTCCACTACGGGGGCTGTGCTCGTAAGGAAAGGCGTCGAGATTGACGCCGAACGGAAAGACGTGAGCGTTCGGATTTAGTGGCTCGAATTTTCTGGCCAGCTCGATGCAGTTTGTGAACACGACGTCGCTGGTGGCGACGATCTCGTTTTCGCTCTCCTCCAGTTGCTCGACGTGCGGCGTCAGCTGCGTGAAGTCGGCGACGCAATAGTAGACCAGTCCGCCACTGCCGCGGCGCCGCTGTAAACGAATAAGCTCGACTGTCGTATCGTTCGGCAGATAGGTCCACACCAACGGGTCGCGTATACCGAGCTTTGCTGCGGTGCGCAACAAGAGTGGAAGAAAGAGTCGGCGGTTCGCCTTGCGACGCCAGCGGGGTCCAAATGGCGGCATCACGACGGGCGAGCATACGTGAATGTTGGGCGCCACTTCTCGCACGCCCTGGGACCAGAGCGTCCCAGCCCACCGCTTAAGTCGATGCAGAACCCGCCCGGCATCCTGTAGTCCGGGCGAGCGCACCCCGGTATTCTCGACGTAGAGCACACGGTTACCGTTGGCGGCCAGCCGTAGCGCTATTTCCTGGTGTCCCTGCCAAAGGAAACTCCACTCAATACTTGAGATGTAGATAATGTCTCGTCCCGTTATCATTGAATCGAATTGCGGGCGGGTCGACCGGTCGTGGACTTGACTAGCTCAGGCGCGCGGAATCATACCACAGGCTTGTCCGCCGGGCGTTTCAGGCCTGCGCGGAGCAAACGCAGTGGTCGAAGCGCGTAATAAAGGAACGAAAGTGAGGTAGGCAATTCAGGTGAACAGTCTTTGTAAGTCGGAGTAAACAGACGCAGGACGCAGTAACGCAGCTTGTCGCGCCTGCGCTCTCTCGACCGAATGCGAAATCGTGTCTTCTCAAACAGTCCCGGTTCCGGCATTTCATTTTCCGAGAGTCGAAGACGTGCCTCGTCGACCAAATCCTTGACCGGTCCATCGGCATCAATCGACGCCAGGAGCCTTTCCGGCAGCGGAACATTAAAGGTCTGGCGTGCCAGGACGAGACCAACGTGCAGCATGCGCAATGCGCCCGCGCGACGCCCGAGCCTGATGACGCGCTCCCAATCGAGCCCCGGGTAGCGCCTGATGAGTTCATTCACGGTGCACACTGGCTCAAGGGTAGTCCATAAATCTTTCGCTCCGTTCACGCATAAGAGCAACAACAGCATCTCGGGCGAAGGGACACTGACTTCTCTGCCACACATCTCCGTACGCGCGCGGTCCGCCCACACGGTTTCAATTTCGATGCCGACTGAGAAAAACGGCGGAGCAACAGCCCAATGGAGCTCGAGGACGATGTTGCGGCCCTCGCGGAGATAAACGCGGTCACACTCCGAGCGAGAAAGAAACGATTCCTGTGCGGGAGTGAGATTGAGGTGCGGACGATAACCCCGCGCGGTAAGGACAGCTCCCGCACGCGACGCATCGCCACGCAGGACGAGCAGATCAAGATCCACAAAACTGCGCAGCTTCAGGTCTCCGTAGACTTGAAGCGCCAGCGCCGGTCCCTTGTAAGGAATCGCGGTGATTTCGTGTTCCTCAAAATCTTCAATCACGCGGCACAATTCAGTGGCAAGCATGAGGTTGCGAGCAGAGTTGTGCTGGAAGTCGTCACGCACCCTTTGCAAGTGCTCAGCAGGTACGAGTTCAGCGAAGGAGTTGAGTAGATGACTGAACACTAGAGGCATCAGCCCATGACGCCAGGCGAGGCCCAGAAATCGATCCCAGTCCAACATCCCACGCATCAAGTCACCCGCTTTCACGGTGTGGGCCGAGTCCAATGTCGTTCGTGCCAGGCAAACCAGAAGCTCTAATTCTGGTGTGTCGTTGGGAAGGGGAAATCGATTGGATAACGAGTGGTTCAAGGAATGGCCAAATGAAAAATGGAAAATGAACCGCTCCTCGTTCTGTGGTTAGACGGTCTTACTATCGCAATACAGACTGTTAAGTTGCGTTGGCGGGCCTTTGGATCACAGGCAGCGAGCGTGGTAGCAAGTCGGCGGGATTAGTACTGGTACGCCAGGGAGTTTTACCAAACGACTGGAGGCAGAAGAGACATGGCGAGCTGGTGTATAGGTCAACCTCGCCGCCGCTGGTTTCGAAAGAGGCAAGTGCCTTACGCCTTCTCTCGTTCTGCTCTTCCGCGACCCGCCCCAGGCGTTCGTATCCCACGGCAAAGTCTTCTTTCGTAAGGTCGGCCACTACATCCGGCTCATCATCAGCACCTCGATACCCCGAGAGATTGCAACAAAGCGTCAGTCGTCCGTGAAAGTCTACGTTGCAGGTTTTGCCAAGCAGCGCCGCGCAAGGAGCTGATGGGTCAACATTGTAGTAACCGGTCACAATACCCACCGGCATCTTGAAGATATTGGAAATGATGCTGATTTCTTGCTCGGCATCGAGCCGCTCCTGCAGAGAAAGCCCCGACTCGCTTTCCATTCCGGCTGAAGTCGGCAGTAAGTGCGCGAAGTGGAGACCGGCAGCTCCGAGGCGTGCTGCGAAGAGCGCAAAGCTCTGAAGTTGAGGCACGGTGTCGCGACGGATACCAACCTTGAGAATGAACTTAATATTGCTGGCATGGCAACGCGTCATTGCCCGCACCACACGGATAAAAGATCCAGCGCCGCGCCAGTGGTCGTGTGCTTCGCGGGTCGCGCCATCGAGGCTGAAAGCAACAAGACGGACCGCCTCGCGATGTCTCAGTATTACCGGGTAGACGCGGTCGAAGTGCCAGCCGTTAGTGACGAAACTGATTTGCACCCCTTCTCCCGCGACCGCTGCGACAATCTCTTCGAACTGCGGGTGAATGGTGACCTCGCCGCCAGTGAATGAAACATAACTAACGCCGTAGGTCTCTTTCGCGCGACTGACGATCTTCCGCAACAAGTCGGGAGGAAAAAACCGTGCCGAGCTGTGATAGAGATCGTCTTCGTCTCTCAAGCAATAGCTGCAGTGAAGATTGCAAATATTGGTCAGCTCGATGCTCATCCGCGGAGCAGCGGTGGACGGGTCAATGCTGGGAATGGGGTGTTGAGCGGGAGTCATTAACAGGCATTCATACAAGACTGGCGAGCAATGTGCTTGCGCTCGTCTGTTCGTCGAAGATGTCTCGACCAGCATGCAAAGTGTACGTCTTGCACTGCCGTACGAGGTGACCGAGGACGCTCAGGTGTTCAGGCGCAGAAGACCTGTCGTAATTTGACCACGGACACATTTCTATGAGACGCATCATTGCGTCGCCTTTAGTAGTTTCTGCAAGCCGGCTCTCGCTCTCACCCGTAATCACTGGAAAGCAGAGCACTGCAGGTTGTGCCGCAGCGGCGAACTGCCCAGGAAACAGGATTTCGGGATCGAGGCGACGCTTCTCAGGATCGCCTGGAATCGCTAGGCCCAACGCGTCGTCGAGCCCTGGCAATTCACAGCCGCCGAGTGAATCATCTGACGTCTGAAATGGACGCCGTAGCCCACGAGCCTCAACGCCCTTCTCTCCTTCTGAGATGAGGACTGCGTCATCAGACAAGTAATGCCAGCCCGAGGCAGCGAGTCGAAGGCTCAAGCTGGTCTTACCACTCCGAGACGTGCCCGCAAAGACGAAACAGCAACCGCTCTCAGGTTCGATTAAGGCCGCGGCATGCAGATCGTAGAGCCCTATGCGGCGCAGGGCCGCCGGCATCGCATAGGCCATTGTCGTGATTAGGGATGTTGTAACACGAGCATGGGCACTGTCACCTAGCCAGACCTCCACTTGCTTTGAATCTTTCGGCCCAACCGCAACCCGCGAGCCCTTAACTTCGAGATAATAGCTTTGGTGGTTCGTGTAACAGATACCCCCAGGCACTTTGAATCCCTGCAGGTTGGCCGGAAGCGGCGGCGGCGGCTCGGTCATAATTTTGAGCCGCAGGTGAGCCGGCCCAACGTTATGACCTAATGAAGGTGAGAGGTGTAATCCACTTAGAAAAACTTCAGCGAAACGAGTTGCCCACTCGGCATCAGACTCAACCGATAGCAGGCGATCGGCAATCTCATAGAACCTTCCGGAGACCGACTCAACCCGGGGCTCGAGTATGGACTCGCAATTTTGCATCGGAGCATTTCCGGGCAGGTTCGACGTCTAACGAATCGGACTATAAATCGGCAGTATCGAGGGCCGCGGATCCCTGGAAGAAGGCAGTGGCATCGAGGATGTTGAGAGAGACACTTACGGTCGGCTCGAGAAACGGTTTCTTCCCTGTTTTGACCACAGTCTGCTCTTCACCCTCATTCAACGTTGCTGCCGAAGTCTCATTCATGGGCTTAGTTTCGTCTTGGGGCGACATCCTGTTCTCCTCGCACGGGACGGAATGGGTTTGCTACAGACTAGAAGCAATTTTAGCTTGCTAGATTTGGGTCGTGGTCATTGACGAGCCCTGAGCTGATATAAAGCCGAGCGCGCAGAATATACAATCGTTGCCCTTTAGTCAACGGCAAGGCTTTTGCGTAGTACCCCATTAGTGGTCGAACCGTCTCCTGCGCAACTCCTCCGGAATCGGTTCACGCACGTCTCAGGAGCTTCTTTGATTCGAGACTAAGCAGAAGCTTTTCCGCGCTCGCAAGCGCATGTTCGCTGGAGACCTCGTAAACTGACTGCATCTCGGAGACGATGTCCTCAAGCGTGCCGCCGTTTTCCAGTCGCCGCCAAATGAGTGCTCCGGTCTCATTCAGTTGGTAGTATTTTGTGGTGTTCAAGTCGACGAGGATTGCCTCGCCGCCTTCAAAATCCGTGAACACAATGTCTTTAACGGGGACGAGCGTTGAAGATTGCATCTTATCCAGTCCTTTGAAATGAATTCGACGTGAGCTGCTAGGAGCCCTTGGGCGCCGTAAGTACCAGCAGAAACGGTCTTCTTTCCAGTGTTCGCAAATCAGCTCGGACATACAGGCGCACGTTCGGCGACATTCGCAGAACGGCATCCTCGAGCGATGACTTGTTGATGTCAAGATCAACCACCTCGCCGGAGTCTCCTTTGAGGTCGAAGGGAATGCTCAGCTCGCTTGCAATCTTGTAGAGCACCACCGCTAAGGGTTGCTTTTTTGCTTTCACGGTTAAAGCACTTCTCTCATACATCACTTTCAGAGGTTGCTCTTCCTGCGCCGCCTCTGAAGTCTCCACCCCGTCCTCCGTATTGCCCTCGATTAACATTGCCTGAGAGTTATTAGGGACAACGGCATTAATCGCCGGAGGTGCATCGTCTTCATCGTTGAGATAGATTCCAACGGGCTGAGGCAGTGCTCCGGGTGAGCGGTTGATCTCATAATCGATATAGACGTGCGGAGCCAACAACTGCAATGCTGGTTCAAGAGTAAGGGCCTTGAAGTCTACGGTAACTTGTCGATTCCCAGCCGAGCGCCCGACGAGGACAGGCACTTTCAGTCTTTTCGAGATATCACTGGCAATGCTGGAAAGGGATATTCTCTCCGCCTTCAGAGATATTGTTATCAAGTCCTTTGTTGAGACTCGTAACGTATAGTCTGGCCGAGCGGGGCTTTGCGCGGGAGCAGGCCGAGACTCTTGCGCCGAGGCGGGAACGAAATTCCCCAAGCCAAGGAGCGCTGCAGCAACTAGCAAAAGCGTTCGAGGTTGAATTCTCATACGTATTTCTGGTTAAGACCACACGACCTTTCGTTTAGAGTTACTCACTTGCGATTTTTCAGACGAGTTGACTTGCTGGGAAGGTCAACGGCTCCCGAAAACACCGCGCGGTGGATTGGGAGCCGAAGAATATACAATTGTGGCCGGGTCTTCAACCCTATTCATTCACCTTCAGAACAGCCAGAAACGCTTCCTGGGGAATCTCAACGCGGCCCACTTTCTTCATCCGCTTCTTACCTTCCTTCTGTTTCTCGAGCAGCTTGCGCTTACGCGATATATCGCCGCCGTAGCATTTCGCGATTACGTTTTTCCCGAGGGCCTTCACGGTTTCGCGCGCTACCACCTTGTTGCCGATGGCTGCCTGAATAGGAACCTCAAAGAGTTGCCGCGGGATCAACTGTTTCATCTTCTCCGTTAACAAACGGCCTTTTGCCTGCGCGGTGTCGCGATGAAGTACCAGAGAGAGGGCATCCACAGGCTCGCCGGCGACGAGCACGTCAAGTTTCACAAGATCACTCTCCCAATGGCCGGCCAGGTGGTAATCGAGTGAAGCGTAGCCACGGGAAACGGATTTCAGTCGATCATAGAAGTCGAGCACGATCTCGTTGAGAGGCAGTTCGTAAGTGAGCATTACTCGATTGCTGGCAATGTATTCAAAGCCCTTCTGAACTCCGCGCTTCTCTTCGAGCAGCGGCAGGATGCCGCCAAGGTATTCATCAGAAGTCAGGATCGTGGCGAGAATCACCGGCTCTTCAATTTTAACAATGCGCCCCGGATCCGGCATCTTGGCTGGAGAGTCAATCTCCGCAACCTGCCCATCCGTAGTCGTTACGCTATAACGTACACCAGGAGCCGTGGTGATTAAGTCTAAATTAAACTCTCGCTCGAGGCGTTCCTGCACGATTTCCATGTGCAGCAATCCGAGAAAGCCACAGCGAAATCCAAATCCCAATGCCGTTGACGACTCAGGCTCATAAAAGAAGGACGCATCATTCAAACGAAGTTTATCGAGGGCGTCACGCAGCTCTTCATATTGATTCGTGTCTACCGGATAAAGTCCGGCGAAAACCATGGGCTTGATTTCCTGGAAGCCCGGAAATGGTTCTTTGGTGGGGCGCGCCGCTTCGGTGATCGTGTCGCCAATCTGAACATCTGCCACCTCCTTGATGGAGGCCGTCAAGAACCCCACTTCACCTACGCCCAGCTTATCGATCGGCGTCGGCCGTGGCTTATTCACTCCCAGGGTTTCGACCTGATAGTCGCGACCGGTATTAAAAAACCGGATCTTCATTCCCGGGCGAATGGTCCCATCAATAACCCGGAACAAAACAATTACGCCGCGGTAAGAGTCGTACCAGGAATCGAAGATCAGAGCTTTCAGCGGCGCTTCGGGATCACCCTTAGGCGGCGGCACATCGCGCACGATTGCTTCCAGGACCTCAGCCACGCCTTCGCCGGTTTTGGCGCTGGTGAAAACCGCATTATGCGTTTCCAGACCGATCAAGTGTTCGATCTGCTCGATTGCCTTTTCCGGCTCGGCGCCAGGCAGATCGATCTTGTTAATGACCGGAATGAGTTCGAGACTGTTGTCGATGGCGAGATAAGTATTTGCCAAGGTCTGCGCTTCCACACCTTGCGATGCATCGACTACCAGGAGCGCGCCTTCACAAGCTGAGAGCGATCGTGAAACCTCATAAGAAAAATCGACATGGCCAGGCGTGTCGATCAGGTTCAAGATGTAAGCCACGCCGTCTTGCGCCGTATAGTTGAGTCTCACGGCGTGCGACTTGATTGTTATGCCGCGCTCACGTTCGAGATCCATGTTGTCAAGAACCTGCTCGGACATGTCGCGACCGGTGACCGCACCAGTCAGTTCGAGGAGACGGTCCGCCAGAGTCGACTTGCCGTGATCGATATGGGCGATGATGGAAAAATTGCGGATGCGTTCGGGAGTCATAGAATAAGTCCGTTGTCAGTGGTCAGTTGTCCGTCGCTACAGGTCAACAACGAACTAATGACTACTGACAACAAACTAACTTAACAAAACGGGCGCTAAACCGCACGCGCCCGTCTCAACTGACGAGGCACAGAACCATTTGCAGGTAGCCAATGGATCCCAGCATTCAACACGAGCAAGAGTCATTCAACCCAAAGGATCATTTGCGGTACCCAGTGGATCCCAGCATTCAACAGGAGCTGACTCAACGCACAGAACCATTTGCGGTAGCCAATGGATCCCAGCACTCAACTCGAGCAGGGGCTAATTCAATACGAGGGACCGGTAGCCAAAAACATCGGTAATCAGGCGCTGATTGATCCCACGTCTCGCTCCGCTGAAGGCTGGGATTTGGCTACCTCGGTGCGATGGGTGAGGGGTTGCTGCTCGTGTTGAATGCTGAAATCCATTGGCTACCGCAAATGGTTCTGTGCGTTGAGTGGCTCCGGCTTGAGGTGAGTGCGGGCAACGTCGTTAATCGTCCAGATGCGCCTCCACATAAGCTCTCGCTTTTTCGGGTGTGCTGACGGAACTAATGAACTCGACGTTCTTTACCGCCCAGGTAAAATGGTCCCTTACAAACTCCTCATACTCACTGCCCACTCCCGAGGCGAACCCAATCTTCTTGAGTACTTTTACGACAAGTTCACTGTCCTGCGTCGCTCCAGCAGCCTGAAAGAGCTTGTGCTTGTCGTCATCGGACATTGACGAAGAAGGTGTATCGTCGGCGGGAGTTGAAGAGTTGGTGTTTGAAGCACGATTTGAATTAATGCTTATGTTTGAATTGCGGTTCGAGGAGGAAGGTCGCCGCTCGTAAAAAAAATACAAACCCGCCGCCGCCACCGCGACGACGATCAAGCCCAGACACCCTGCAGCGCCGCAGCCAATGGCGATCTTTTGGTTTCTATTCATTGTCCCCCCATTTCAAATAGTTGAATTCCAACGGCCGACTTCAACCGATTAGCTTTGGTTCTTCATCCACTGAAGACAGCGCTTCAGATGTTCTCGCATGTTATTAACGCTATCGTGTTGCATGTCGCCGTGCCCGGGTAGTACCCACTCAAAATCATAGCTCAGCAGCTTTTCCATGGAACGTGTTTGCTCGGGCCAGGAGTACCAGGCAACGCTGCGAAAGGCGGTCAGAGTTTGACGCTCTGGTGACCAGGCCAGGTGATCTCCGGTAAACAAAAACTTCTGCCGGTATAAGAAAACCACGTGCCCGCGGGTATGGCCAGGTGTCGGTATAACAACCAGATCGTCGTCGAGCTTCAGTTCTTCTTCACCCTCGATAATTCGCTCGAGGCCCAGTCTGCGCGCACCGTCTGCGGCATGCATAGTCCGCTCGCAACCAAATTTCCTGGCAAACAATTCGTGGTCAGCAACGTCATCGCGATGGGTTAACAGCAGGTGATCGATTCCGCCCAGCGCCGCGACTCTCTTAACGAGTTGGCTGGCGAAACGCGGCGAATCGATCATCACATTGCCGCCGTCCTTCTCCGGCCGCACAATCAGATAGCTCCATGCACCAAAGCTCGACTCAGAAGTAAAGCCACAAAAATAGACATTGTCGGCAATCAACATCGGGAAGGCATCAATGCCGACATGCGCGTGGTGTTTTTCTGTGGCTCCGATTGATCCGGTCGGACATGCAACCAGGGCCATCAGTGCCAGGCGAGTCTCCTCATCGGTTTGCGGTTGATGATGGACGCTACACTGCTTGCCATGGTCCCGAAACACCGTGGGCGCAAGCTGGCTGCACGTGTCACAGTCAATGCAGGTTGCATCGACAAAAAAGTCGCCGCTAACGTTTTGCGGCAGCCGCTGTAGAACATCTGCCATTGCCAGCATAATGGCGCAATGGGTGCGCCTATTCAAGTTCACTGCAAATCAAACTCGCTAATCAATCGGTGCAGGTAAGAACGGCTGATCCCCAACCGTTTTGCCGCCGCAACCTTACTCCCGCCTTCGCTCTGCAATGCCCTCAAGATCAGCCGTCGTTTGAGTGCCGCGACTGCACCCTCCAACGTGGTCTCATCCGCGGCGTTTGCATCCGGCAATACCCGCAGCATTCGCTCCGGCAGAAACTCCAGACCCAGTCTCGGCCCACTTGTAAGGACCACCAGTCTTTCAATGAGGTTTTCCAACTCCCGAACATTACCGGGCCATTCATACTCTTGCAGCGCGTCGACCAGGATAGGCTCCAACTCCAGGTTAGTGCGGTGATACTTCTCGGAGGCCTTGGCGACAAAGTGTGCCGCGAGCAAGGAAATGTCCTCCGGGCGGCTGCGCAAAGGCGGAAGCAACAATGGCACCACGTTGAGACGATAGAAAAGATCTCGCCGGAACCGTCCGGCTTCTACCTCCTGCTCCAGATCGCGATTGCTGGCGGCAATTAGTCTGATATCAACACTCATCGTCTTGGTTCCGCCAACACGTTCAAAGGAGCGTTCCTGCAAAACGCGCAGCAACTTTACCTGCACTGTGGAAGTCAGGTCGGCAATTTCATCCAGAAAGAGCGTGCCTCCATCGGCAAGCTCAAACCGGCCCTTGCGCGTTTGATTTGCGGAAGTAAACGAACCCTTTTCGTGGCCAAACAGCTCCGATTCGATCAGTGTTTCAGGTAGGGCCGCACAGCTGACCGCGACAAACGAAGCGCCAGAGCGGGGGCTTTCTTCGTGGATCGCCCGCGCCAACATCTCCTTGCCCGTACCGTTTTCTCCGGTGATTAGTACTGTGGCGCTGGTCGCCGCCACGGCGCGGGCATGCTTGACTATCTTTTCCAGCGACTGGCTCCCGCCGATCAGATGAGAGAAACCTCTGGAATTAAGCAACTCTTCCCGCAGCCGGGTGTTCTCGACTTCCAGCTCCCGCATCCGCGCTGCCTGGCTAATGATATGACGCACTTCGTCGGCATCGAACGGCTTCTCGAAGAAACCGTAGGCGCCGTGCTTTACGGCATCGAGCGCTGCATGTTTCGAGCTGGTTCCTGTGATCACAACTGCCTGGACCGGGGGAAGTGTGTTGCGGGCCGCCTGGATAATAGCCAGTCCTTCCGAGATATCATCCCCGTGCGGGGGCAGGTGCAGGTCGCTAACCACCACATCGATCTTCTCGCGTTGCAGCAGCTCGACAGCATCGGATCGCGACGAGGCCTCCAGGACCCGGAAATCAGAGTTGAGCGCCCAGTAGAGTCCACGACGAATCGACTCATCGTCGTCGACCACTAACACCGTCCATTTCATCTGTGGTTGTTCGGTCGACATTCAATTCCTGACCCGTGGCGCAACCAAGGCACAGCGGCGTGCGGAACAAAAGAATTTCTTGGGCAGATCTAACTGAGGAATTATAGGTGCCACCGGGTTGACGACGACCCGAATCCATCGGCTCATGTGCGGCTATTACGCAGTTAGTACCTTGGCACCACTATTTGGGCGATGGTAACACTACGCGGAACGTTGTGCCAGCACCTTCTTTTGAGTCGACTCCGATGGTGCCGCCATTGGCCCGCACAACTTCGCGGCAGGTGTAGAGACCCAGGCCCACACCCTTCTTTTTGGTGGTGGCAAACGGATGATACAAGCGGTTCTCAATGAAGTCAGGGCTCATTCCCATTCCGGTGTCAGTGACGCTGAAAAACACTTTTTGATCATCAGTTTTTCCTGCTCCGATGGTGAGCGTGCCGCTCTTCCCGGTCATCGCCTCCAGCCCGTTCAGGATTAGGTTTTCCATTACCTTCTCAATTCGTTCTCCATCAACCAAAGCGAGGAGAGATGGGGGAAGCTCTGCTGCTATCTTATGGGTGTCACTCATAGGCACAGCCGTAATCGCCAGTGCGCGCTTCAGCATGGGAATGATATCGACCGGCTGTGGCCGTTTATGCTCGCCGCTAAGCGTAGCAACCGGATTAGTGAGTCGCGACACCATGGCATTCAAATTTTGGGTGGCGAGCTTGAGCGAGTTCATTGCGTCGACGCGAAAGTCAGCATTGTCGAAGTGCTTTTCCATATTTCCTACGATCAGCGACAACGCTTCAATCGAGTTTTTTAGATCATGCGTCAGCATCGCCGAGAGCTTCACGAACGACTGAAATTGACGGGCTTCCGTCTCGCGCGCAATTTGCTCTCGCAGACGATCCGTCATCAAATTAACGTTGTCGGCAAGCACCCGGTTTTCGTCGCTGGATTTCAACTCGATGCGATGATCAAGTTTGCCCTCCGCAATCGCAGCCACACCCTCGCTGACCCGCTCGAGTCCGCGCGTCCTGTTTTGTAAGTAGAACGACAGCAAGATCGCCGCGGCCGATCCTATTAGAATTGAATAAACGAGACCCCACAGTCCGGACCGACGCGCGGGAGCCATCGCCTGTTTGTAGCTCTGCAGGATAGCCACCGACATGTTCATCTCCGGAAAGGTGCTGAAGGTTGCCCACACCTCATCACCAGTTCCGGACCAGAAGCTCTGCCATCCCGAATCGCCAGACATCATGCGAGCCGCAACTGGTTTAAAGTGAGGCAGAGAGTCACTAACCAATTGATACGCGATCGCTTGGTTTTGGTAATACAGAATCCGACCGGTATGATCGACAACTACTACGGAGCGCGATGTTGAACTTGCTCTCCCCGGTGAATTCTCGTCTGGTGAATTCTCGTTGGGTGGTTCCGACTCTTCCCAACGCCGCGCGGCCTCCGACAACATTGCGTCGACTTCTAACTCAGCTACCAGAGCCCCCATTGAGGTCTCGGCAACTTCATTTTGAAGGAAGACAGGGACGGAGATTCTCATGCTGGTCCCGGTTTGGCTAATCGAGATGGGTGAACGAATGGGTTCAGACTTGGGCGCGGCCCACACGCCTTGCTCTGGTTGCGGCAGTCCTGGCGGAAGATCCTGGTTGCGGAAGCTCAAGCCTTCGTCAGCGCGTTCCTCCTGTTTACGCTCAGCAAGAAATACCGGCCCCTTCTGTTTATCGAAGAATGAGATGCTGACAAGATGGCCCTCTTTGCTGAGCGCCGCCGCGAGGGCGATCCGAAGATCTGTCAGGACCTGGTCGTTCGTTGCTGAGACAGATTGTTGGGCCGATGACTGCAGGTAGTCACGCAATGTCTTAGAATCGGCAAGTGCGATGAGATCGTTTTCATCTTCATCGACCTGAACGCTGACGACAGCGATGTAGTTGTCAAGCTCTCTTTCGAGATCTCGAAGCAGCTCCGATTCCGCTGCATTCAAGCCGTTGAAGTAGTTTATGACGCCGAGCACCAGCAGCGGCGCCAGGCACAGACCTAACAGAGTGAGAAAAAATTTTGGGCGAATGGGCAAGCAGACGCTCCCATCTTGACGTCGAGAAGCTTGATATTAACTCAGTTGCCAGCTTCCGGTTAAAAAATGTCGGGTGTCAGGTGTCGGGTGTCAGGTGTCGGGTGTCAGGTGTCGGGTGTCAGGTGTCGGGTGTCAGGTGGTTGAGTAGAAATCTAACCGGCACTCGAAACCCGTCACCCATCTAACCG
>JAMQPH010000093.1 GCA_023717605.1 Pyrinomonadaceae bacterium | reverse complement strand
CTGGCTGGAGAGAGAGCTTGAAGGAATTCAACGGAATTGCCGAAGCCATCAAAGAATTTGATGTCCTTGACGTTGCACGGAACGCAGCCACGAAATATGGGCTCCCCTTCTATGGGGACATCGCGCCGTTCGATAAATACTTCCCCAACGAAACATTGCGCATGATCATCCGTCAGCCGCTTCAGTTGACTGAAACGACAACAAAATTTGACTTGTTGATTAATGTTTGCGGTGGTGGTCCATCTGGCCAGGCGGGTGCGATTCGGCATGGCATTACCCGCGCGCTGATGGAATTCAATGCTGACCTTCGTCCTATGTTGAAGCAGGCTGGCCTGGTCACGCGCGATCCGCGCATCAAAGAGCGCAAGAAGTATGGTCAGAAGGGCGCGCGAAAGCGGTTCCAGTTCTCGAAACGCTAAACAGAATTTCGGAATTCGAATTTCGGATTGCGAATTTGAAATGCTTTTTTTCGCGAGGAAGAAATTCGAAATCCGCAATTCGCAATTCGAAATTCTTAAACCATTGTCGTGGCTCGGATTGGTTGCCCTCCACCGTGAGGGCGCGGAGTCGCGGCGAGTACATTAAACCAGTTCACAAAGGAGAATAAGTTTGGTTTCGGTTACGATGAAAGAACTTCTGGAGGCTGGCGTTCACTTTGGCCACCAGGTACGGCGTTGGAATCCGAAGATGAAGGAATACATCTTTGGTGAGCGAAATGGCATTTACATTATTGACCTGCAAAAGACCCAGCGCATGTTTCGGGAGGCGATCAATTTCGTCACCAACCTGATCGCTGAAGATCGTGGCAAGACAGTTCTCTTCGTAGGCACTAAGCGTCAGGCCCAGGACGCCATCCGGGAAGAGTCGGAACGCTGTGGCCAGTATTACGTCAATCAGCGATGGCTGGGCGGTCTTCTGACCAATTTTCAGACAGTCCAAAAGTCGATTAAGCGCCTCCGGGATCTGGAAGCGATGCAAACTGATGGTCGCTACGAAAAGCTGACCAAGAAGGAGCGCATCAAACTAGATCGTGAACGTGAAAGCCTGAACAAGAATCTTTCCGGGATTAAGACGATGGGCCGGCTGCCGGATGCGATTTTCATCATCGACGTGCGCAAGGAAGAAATCGCGGTCGCCGAAGCAAACCGGTTGGGCATCCCGATTGTCGCCGTCGTGGACACGAATTGTTCGCCGGAAGGAATCGATTATGTCATTCCCGGGAACGACGACGCTCTCCGCGCAGTGCGACTTTTTGCTTCTCGCATCGCCGACTCGATTCTCGAAGGTCAGCAAATAGCCACCGAGGGTGGAGTGGCGATAGCCCCTGCTGAGCCAGGCGAGGCAGGTGAAACTTCGGAAATTGGTGAGACCGCCGACCGGGGTGAGGTAGCGGAAGCGGCCCCTGCGACAGCGTCTACAGAGTCGAATAATGGCACCCAGGTCGATCAGCCGCCCGTGGCCGAAGTGACGGAAGTTAGCGAGGCGGACGCTGCGCCTGATGAAAGTGCCGAGTCTGTCGTCGCGGCGAGCTAGCAGATAATTTAGATTTCTATTCATCGGCGAGCGCAGCCTTTAAGCGGGAGTTCCGCCGGGCTGCGCTTTTCGTTAAATGCGTGGCATAGACTTCAGTCTGTGGCGCACACTATGGACCATCACAGACTGAAGTCTGAGCCACTTAATTATCGGAGACATTTGTAATCATGGCAGAAATAACAGCGGTAGCCGTTAAGCAACTTCGCGAGAAGACCGGAGCCGGGATGATGGAGTGCAAGAACGCACTGGTTGAAGCCGCAGGAAACGAAGAGCAGGCCATTGATATCTTACGAAAGCGTGGATTGGCGTCCGCAAGAAAGCGGGAGGGCCGCATCGCTGCCGAAGGAATTGTCGGTTCTTATATTCATATGGGCGGCAAGGTGGGCGTACTGGTGGAGGTAAACTGCGAGACTGATTTTGTGGCGCGTGGTGACGAGTTTCAACAACTCGTCAAGGACGTCGCCATGCATATCGCCGCCGCTGAGCCGCGCTATGTTTCGCAGCAAGATGTTCCCAATGAAGCTCTGGAAAAGGAGCGAGAGATCGCCCGCGCGCAGGCCAGGAACGATCCGAAGAACGCCAACAAACCGGATCAGGTTATTGATAAGATCGTCGAGGGCCGGCTGCATAAGTTTTACGAGGAGAATGTACTGATGGACCAGCCGTTCGTTAAACATCCGGAGAAGACGGTTAGCGAACTGGTGACCGAAAAGATCGCAAAAACCGGCGAGAAGATTACCATCCGCCGGTTCACACGTTACAAGATGGGCGAAGGGCTGGAACGACGTGACGAAGATTTCGGCGGAGAAGTCGCATCCCTGATCGGTTAGTTTCTCTGCGCACTACAGGCTTGACTGGAGTCTTTCCTTTTTCGAAGAAACCAATGATTGCCGAACCTAAAACTGATGTCGCCGGGTTGGTATATCGGCGTGTCCTGTTGAAGATTTCGGGCGAAGCCCTGATGGGCGAGCAAAACTATGGCATCGACGTGGATGTCGCCCGCACTGTGGCTGAAGAATTGAAGGCCGTGCACGCTTTGGGTGTGCAGGTCGCGGTAGTTGTCGGTGGTGGCAATATTTTTCGGGGTGTCTCGAAGAGCGCCGGCAACATGGACCGTTCTTCAGCAGACTACATCGGAATGCTGGCCACGGTAATGAACGCCGTAGTGCTGCAGGATGCGTTGGAGAAGCTTGATGTGCAAACCCGCGTGATGTCGGCCATGGACATCCCTCAGCTCGCCGAGCCCTTTATCCGAAGGCGTGCTGTGCGACACCTTGAGAAAGAGCGGGTAGTGATTTTTGCCGCCGGAACAGGCAATCCTTACTTCACGACGGACTCGGCCGCGGCCCTGCGCGCGCTGGAAATCAAGGCAGACATTATTCTCAAGGCTACCAAGGTTGACGGTGTCTATTCGGCGGATCCAATGCTCGTTTCCACGGCGACTCGTTTTGATTGCATCACCTACCAGGAGGTCCTGGAGCGCCAGCTGAAAGTGATGGACGCATCGGCAATCTCCCTGTGCATGGACAATAACCTGCCTATCATCGTCTTCAATATGCGTCAGCCAGGGAACATTCGGCGAGTGGTGGCGGGCGAGGAAGTCGGCACAAAGGTTTGCATGGAAAAATAGTTCCGAGTTCCGAGTTTCGAGTGTGCCTTTACAGAAAACTCTCGAAGCTATTCAGTAGGAATTGGGTTAACTCGAACCTCGGAACCCTAAACTCGAAACCGTTTCGGAGAAGACAGATGAGTGAGAAGGACGTCGTAAAAGAAACAAAGCCCAGGATGGAAACTGTCATTGAGGATTTCCGTCGCAAGCTGGCCACTGTGCGCACCGGTCGCGCTGCCGTCAGCCTGCTCGACAATGTGATGGTCGACTACTACGGCACTATGACGCCGCTCAATCAGATGGCGTCGGTGCACTCCCCCGAACCACAGATGCTGACGGTGCAACCCTGGGATCAAACTCAGCTGGTCGCCGTCGAAAAGGCTATCCGAAGCTCGGATCTTGGGTTGAATCCGTCAAACGACGGCAAACTGGTGCGCATTCCCATTCCCCCGTTGACCGAGGAACGCCGCAAACAACTGGCGAAGCAGGTGCATGAGATCGCCGAGGATCACCGCACGGCGACTCGTAACATTCGACGCGACGCCAACGAACGCCTCAAAAAGATGCTTAAGGATAAACAGATTTCCGAAGACAACGAACGCGACGGCCTGGAGGAAGTTCAGAAACTTACCAATGGCTACATCGGCAAGATCGACGAGCTGACAAAATCCAAAGAACACGAGATTACCAGCGTATAGGCCAGGCCTTCCTGTTCGTCTGAATCGAAGTTTCCGGTTTCCCATTGACTCCTATGTGAGATTCAATTTCCGCCTTCCGAGGAACCTAGGGAATCGCAAACACATCGTCTCCGATGGGTTGATTTAGCTTCACGTCTTTGACCGTGTAGTCAGCAAAAACGCCCCTTGTTGCATCTCTAACCGCTGGGAAAAGCTGGTTGCTACGAGGACGCCGTCGAAGTCTTTCATTTTCTTGTTTTCAGTCCCAAATGTATAACCCCCATAAGGAATCAGGAAACTCATGACTCGTCCGGTGGCGACGTCAACGTAAAAATCCGTAGAGTTTCCGTCGGGGTCCGATACGCGAAAGCCGCGTTGTTTTTTCTTGTCAGGAAGCGCGCTTACGACGTAACCGGGCTGATCAAACTTCAGGAGCAACGCCATACCAAACTTGCTCGCGGGCGGCATATCCACATTAGGTATAGAGCTATACGACCGCTGACCATCGTAAATCTGCTTGAAACTAAATGCGGGGCGAGCGTCAACCTCAAGGCGAACCTTATCGCCGGCTAACACAATCACAAACCCTCCGGGAATAGGCTGAGTTGAGTTGGGCGCGTAAAGATCCACGGAACCTCTAAGTACTATACTTTTCACGTTCCTAAACTTTTCGCCACCCTGCGCTGTAATTGCGGCACGGGCCATATCCACTGGCGTGGTGGTCACAGTAATTGCCGGCCCAGTGGTGGCTCCGTTTCCGCTAGACGGTGTTTGTGTCTTAGCCGCCTCAACCTGCGCGTAAGCACTAACGGCGGTGCCGAATACTGCGGCACCCAAGAAAAGTGCGGCGAAGGCCTTGATCTTCATAAATCTTCCTTTCCACAGCACGCGTAAGAGTAAGTTAACTCAGAAGCTACCATCGAAGTGTTGAACTTCAGTGGCAGCTTTGTCGTCGCTTAGAAATTGAAACGGACCTGGGCTGACACCCGCCGGTTGCCGGCGCCGCTGCCTCCTCCTCCAAAACCGCCGCCGCCGCCGCCACCGAAGCCGCCAAATTGACTACCAAGAGCCAGGCTCTCGCCAAACGATGGCGAAGACAGCTGACCAACCGGGTTTGAGAGATTGACGTTATTGAACAGGTTCGAGACGCTGACAATAAACTGGATGCTGTAGCGTTTCGCGTCGGGAGCTCCTGGCACACCCACCTGGAAGGCGCCGCCGCCGCCACGACCGCCTCCACCGCGTCCACCGCCACCGCCCGGTCCTCCGCCGCCCGGAACACGCGGCACACCGCCGTCGCCACCGGGGCCTCCTCGCCCTCTCCCGCTCTCGACCGCCTGCTGACCACCTTGCGCGCCCTGTCCTTGATTTGCTGCATTACTGGACGGCACGCTGCCGAAACTCCATGTTTTGCTTATACGCAGGTTGACCGCGAAGTAGCCAGGGCCCTCACCAAAGTTGCGAGGTATCAAGGTCTCGCCGGGGTTTGGATGCAGATTGAAGTTCCCGAACCGCGTGCAAACGATATTGGCCGGCGGGTTGCTGCAATCAACGCCGTCAGGTGCTAATGAGGGACGCTCGGTAAACAGTCGATCGAGATTGGTGTCCTGGCCGGTAGTGATGTTGAACGGCCGACCTGAGGTCGCCGTGATGAACGGGTTCAGACTAACCTGCCAAGGCAGATTGATCGATCCAAAGAAACTAAAGCGATGGCGAACATCGAATCCGGCACGGCTATATTCTCCCGTCAGGTCATAGGAATTGACGGGAAACATACCGCCTCCCTGCCCGTCAGTGTCGTTCTGCGTTTTACTGAGCGAGTAGTTTGCTGAGAATGAGATGGTCCTATTGAACCGATTATTGAAACCAATGAACATCTGATTCTGGTCATAGCGGCCACTTGACTCGTACTGGTAGATGTCGCCGATGTTGCCAAGGGGACGCGTGCCATTTGGATTGAGTACGGTAATTGAACCCGGCAGCGGAGCGTTAATATCCCGGGCCCGAATGACATGGTTTATGTGAATGGTGTAGAACCCAGCAAACAGCGTGGTTCGATGGGGCAATTGACGCTCAACCTGAGCTCCGGCTACATAAACCGCTGGCGACTGAAGATCATCAGCCACCCGCCAGGTGATCTGGCGCGGATCCAAATCCGTGATCGAGGTCGGCGGTAAATTAGGAAACGCATCCAGCGCACTTGGTAACGGAGGAACAAATATCACGGCGTCGTTTATAGTTTGGTACAACGGCCGCTCGGTCACAAAGAACTGCTGCTGGGTGGTCCCATTGAATCGATTCGCGTTGAGTGTATTGCCTTCGCTAAATCGATTGTAGAAAACACCTGCGCCGAGCCGGATCACCATGTTTGGCGGACGCGCGGAATTGGCAGCACCCGGCGACCAGGCCATAAACACTCGCGGAGCAAAATTCGTGGGGCTGTGAATATTGGTTTGGTTCTCGTAGCGCAAACCGAATCCAAGAGTAAGATTGGGACGAAAACGCCAATCATCCTGGATGTAAAACCCGGCATCCACCTGACTCACGCTGGCCTCAGGATTCCCGCTCGAGATACTAAACTGTGAAGCGCCTCCGCCCATTGTGCGGATTTGAAACGGTGTCAATCCGAGTTGTTGTCCCAGCAGAGTTCGACGGTAGCGCTCAAGACTATCTACGAATTCCGGCTCGTCGGTAATTGGATTGTTGTTTGCATCCAACGTGGGAACAAAGCCGCCGCTGAAAACATAAGTACCGCCGAAGTTATTTGGGTTACTGTCTGATGTTCGCACTCCGCGCACACGGCCACCAAACTTAAGGGCGTGGCTGCCTTTCTGCCACGCCAGGAAATTCTGTAGCTCCCACCTGCTATTACTGCTAAAAGCGTGACCTACCCCTGAACCGCCGCTGATAAATGCTGCGCTTACATTGAGGACCGGAATAGTGTTGTCGCCGAGGCTCTCGTTACGGTTGCGCGTATACTGAAAACGCGTCTCATTGACCATTGCAGCATTGAGTATCGCCGTCTCCGTAAGTGTGAAGCTCTGCGAGGTCGAAAAAGTATCGTAGCCACGCTCGGGGAGGGAGAAACCGCCGACGCCGCTGTTTTCGGTTTTGGAGCGGTCATACCTGTAACGCGCAACGAGAGTGTTGTTTGTATTGAGCTGGTAGTCGACACGGGGACTGAAACTCAGGTTCCGGCGAGGTACCACAACGCCGAAGGCCTGATCTACCGGATTGAGACTCGCATCAAGCGTTGTGGCATTCACCAACTCATTATCATCAATCTCACGACGATCGAAGTCGACAAAGAACGATGCTTTCTTTTTGACAATCGGCCCACCCAGATTGCCTCCAAAGTTACGGATTTGAAAAGGAGTGCGAGTACTGGAAAACGGGTTTCGGGAATTCAGGCTTTCGTCCTCGAAATTGAAGAACGAACTTCCGCGGAGTTTGTCCGTGCCGGGGCGAGTGAGAATCTCGATGCGGCCTGAAGCCTGATCGTTTTCGGCTGAGAAGGGATTCTGATTGATACGGATTTCGCGGATCGACTCCTTAGGTGGCATCCGTCCGCCTGAGAACCCGTCAATGAATATCTGCCCTCCATTTGGACCAACTGAAGGTCCGGCGAGAGCCTGCAAAGCGGCGGCAAGCTCGTCCGGATCGTCCGGCAATGCGTCCAGGTCCTGTCCACTGATGATTGTCTGATTGGCGTTGTTGGTTGAATCAGTGCTGAGGGGGGTCTCCGCAGCCACTGTCACTTTTTGGTCTTCAATCGTGACTGTCAGTGTGAGATCCAGAGACTGACGTTGGCCGGCTGCCAGATCGACCTCTTTCTGTTCCGAAGGAGCAAATCCCGGCGCGGCTGCCACAACAAAATATTTGCCTGGAGTCAACCCACCTAACGTGTAAACACCCTCGCCATTCGTTACTGTCGTTCTTGCCGTGCCGCTCGCATCGATGACGGTGATGGTGGCCCCAACGATCGATGCCCCTAACTCATCTTTGACCGAACCGCGCAACGTGCCTCTGGATTGCTGAGCAAAGACAATCACCGTCGATAAGAAAACGACAAACCCGATAATCAATCCTTGGCGTAAAATACTGCTCAAAGGTTTCATGGTTGATTCTGGAGAAAGCTTGAACTGCTTCTATCTCTCTTCGGTTATTGGACTTTCCAGATCTGATCGACTCACGGCAAGCCAATGCCGAATTGAATTCCGGACGATCCTAAACCTGCAGCGGGATTGGGTGCTGATTGTCCACCGGGCTGCTGTTGTTGTCTCGCGGCCATCATGTTAAAGAGCGTTTCTGCGCCGGCTACCAGCGAGATTGCTGTCAAACGTGCAGCATCAGCCCCTTTGGTACTGGAAACAATGATGGTGTCGCCGACCTTCACATCAGCCAACGCAATTGTCGGCAGTCGTTCCAGCATTTCCTGGATGTTCATACCGCCACCACCGCCGGCACGAATACCGCCGCCACCTGGACCAGTCGCCCCGCCACCCGCTGGTTGCGGCCGACCGCCGCTCGAACCTTGTGCCGGGGCGCCGTGCTGCCCTGCTGGAGGACCGCCTGGTCCTGATCCAGGTCCGCGACCAAACATCATCATTTCACCCGCTGGGGGAAACTTGCGTAGAACTGCGTCTTGCTTGACTACAACGGTCAGCGGCTGTTTCGATTGGGAATCGCTGATCTTGATCTCACCGGCTGTTAAGTCCACCGCCGTCACCGTGCCGGATACAGTACGGAACGATCCAGTGACGACTTTCTCAGCAGTAAACCGGCCACCGTCTGCGCTTCGCTCACCGAGTGCGCGAAGTTGATCGCCAACCTTCACTTCGTCCACTGTCCCTGGTTGTGCGTCGCTAAATTTTATGGAATCCGGCGCATAGCGTCGCAGGTCTACTTTCTCAGCAACCGGAATGATTACCGACTGCATGCCGGCCATCGAACGGCTGGAAATCGTAATCTCTTTTGTCGCCGGATTGACTGCAGCAACCACTCCCAGGATTCCACGTCTGCGCCACTCAGCCCGTTCTGCTTCCTGTTTTTTCGCGATATCTGCTTTGTTCATTA
Source organism: Pyrinomonadaceae bacterium (assembly GCA_023717605.1). Classification (GTDB taxonomy): domain Bacteria; phylum Acidobacteriota; class Blastocatellia; order Pyrinomonadales; family Pyrinomonadaceae; genus PSRF01. Next base: position 3,689 of record JAMQPH010000093.1, on the reverse strand, counting down.
CGATCAAAGCAGCAGCCGGAACAGACTTGAAATCCTCTGACACCTTGCCTCGAGCCCAAACGCGGTCGCCCTCCGCCACGTCAGCAAAAGCTATCTTGGTGGCGTTGGTTAGAGTCTTCTCACCGGGCGCGAGTCGCATGTACACAGTCTTGTCGCTCACGGATACTGTAATAACTGAACCAGCGTCAGTCTTGACGATTATTTGGCTGGAAGCTGGATCAATCGCCTTTACCTCACCGATGGCGGAATTGGGAGTTATCCCTTTATCGGTCTGCTGGGAGGCAGGAGCGGCTTGAGGCGTCTGCGCATAAACGCCGGCAGTTCCGCTAAGCAGAGCCAGCGCGATCGCAAGAAAATGCGCTTTCATCAATTCCCCTCTCTTCTTTTTGCTAAACACCGCGGACGGCTAACTTGTGACAAACACAGCGACTTCAGCGTAACAGTATGAAGCAAAGCCGTTGCCTTTTTGTTACGCAAGAGCCGCAGCGAATGTTCTGAATATGTCTCACGCCTGGATAAACTGAGCATGCTCCGTTATTGATTTCACCTCGGCGATCCGGAAAGTTCCAAAAATACCCTCTTCTGATAAAAACCAGAAAGGCTTTTGATGCTTGGAGAGAGGGATTTGTCTAAGTTTTAAGGGCGAGGACTGTTATAGCTGGGTTGCGATCTGGACCAACCAATACGATATCGTGCGGTGAGAGCGAGACCAATGCCAATGACGACCATAACAGCAAAAACGAAGGGCCAGATATACGGCACTGACGAGAGAGCTATCCAAAACGTGGTTCCGAGCAGCAAAGCGACCGATTCTGAATTCCTCCCAATGGGTAAAAACTTGCGTTGCAACCAGCGCCCGGTCGCGGCAGCTGTAACAACTCGGCCGAAAAGCCAGACCAGAAGTACGAAGAAAAATGCGATCAACCCCACCAGAGCACTGAGGGGAGTCGGAAGATAGTGCAAACCAAACAATCCGCCGGCGCCAACTATCGCGGCGCCGAAGAAACCGATTAACGCTACGCGAACGTTGGTTAGCTGCAGGCGCGTTACCCCCTGGCTAATAGTTTCCGGCATGGCAGCCGTTATGGCGAGCGACACTACAAACCAGAAGAGCACAGCCAGAATGCGAAAGCCTACATACTTTGCCGACCATTGTGGCGCAACCATTTCCGTAGGATTGCGCATCATGTGGCGCAGCTCTTGTTCGTAACCCGCATACACTATTGGCTTACTTGAAGAGCTGCGGTTTGGCGCCTGGCTGTCGGGTTTGTAAGCACCACCAATGACAATTACATCACCGCCAATACGTGAACCTTCGAGCTGAATGACTGAACCACCAATTGCAGCCACGTCGCCCTCCACTGTGCCCTGAATGATCACGTCGCCCCCCAACGCAATCGCTCCATTCTTGACGGTGCCAGTGATCTTTATTGAGCGGCCCAAGCCGTAGGCCATGGTGTCGCTCACACCCTCAACCAGATAAGGATCCTCGGCCGGCGAACTTGCTGCGACCTGGGCGTTAATCACCACGAACATGCTCAGCAGCAAAAGCAACAAGCCACTGGCCCGGCAGACTACCTGGAGCAACCGTTGATCGGATCGGTTATCGAGAACCAAGTCGTTCACAGTTAATGCTGGAGTTATACGCATGTAATACGCCTTGCTACTCAGAAAGGCGCAGCTCGTGATTTCGGTGGTAGCTGGAAATTAGGAGTGAAAGCAACACGACGCCGAGAGCTATCAACAGCGCGGCTAAACCAGCGAACGGCGATTCGGGAGCAAGGCCCCCACTGATAACTCGCGAAATTACTGCCAGGCCGACCGCGGCATCGTACAGCGTGGTCCAAAGCAACCCAAAGATTCCAAAAATCTGATTGGCTACAGTTCGGCCACTGAAAAAGACTGCCTTGGACGCAGCCGCGCCAAGCATTGCAAATGATGCGAGCGCGAGAATCAGACAGAACCGAAAAGCCCGCTTATGTTCGCGGCCATCACGCACGCCGCTCATATCACTCTCGGCGCGGGTCGCAACAATCTGAGCAAAGTTGCTGGGCACGGGAAAATCCGGGGCCAATGTCAGGGTGGCGTCGAGCTCGCACATGAAGAGTCGCTGCGCGTTTAGCTCGGCACTGCAACCTTGGCATTCCAACAGGTGCTGTTCGAAGAGCGCGCCCGAAGACTCTTCAAGCTCGCCGTCGATGTAAGCGGCGATCTGTTCTTCCTGACACAGATGAATGCCATTATCCTTCAACATAGCTCAATCACATGCCCGTAATACCACGGCCAACAAACTGCTGCCTCATCATTTCCCGAGCTCTGAACAGTCGGTTCTTAACTGTTCCCAACGGCAAGCCGGTGACTTCGACGATTTCCTCATATGTAAGATCCTGAGAATGACGCAACACAATCAGTTCCCGATAAGCGTTTGGAAGCGAACGGACAACGGCTTCGATCTCCAGTCTACGTTCTCTTCGTTCACTCTCCTGCTCCGGGCTCAGGCTGCCACTCTCGATTGGAAGTTCGTATTGATCGCCCACTACTCCGTTGCTTAGCGATCGCTCCCGACCGGCGTTTCGCCGCAGATGATCAACCGCCGAGTTGTGTGCAATCTTGTAGATCCAAGTTGAGAACTTGAATTCGGAACGATAACGGGCGAGCGAACCGTAAACCTTGATGAAAATCTCTTGAGTTAAGTCGAGGGCCGCTTCGTAGTCGCCAACCATCCGATAGACATAGGCGGAAATGGGGCGTTGGTATCGCCTGACGAGCTCCTCGAAACTGCCTTCGACACCAGTGGTGGCCGTGGCCACTAAATCGCGGTCGGTTGCGTCTTTCCAGGGGGTCGTGGCTGCAATCATGCTCATGATGCTCGGGTGTTACGTTTGGAGAACCAGGAATGTTTCAGGTCGCCTTTGACCTCTACAACGACAGCGCGGCCAGGCCCGCAGGTGCTGCAATCGCGTCAAAGCTTAAGTCTCTAGTGGGGAGATGTAGGCCGAGGTCTTCCGCCCTAAGTGCGCGAAGGTTTCCTCCCAGAGTCTCGTTAACGATTTCGCTTGCCCGGACTTTGCTGAAGCCATCGCCGGTAACCAGCATGCCAGACAACATTTGGCTGGCCTCGGTGGCGTCGTCGGCCCGGCGATCACGGTAGAAAAGTAGCAGCCGGTAAAACTCGTCTTCCCGTTCCTCTTCGTCGCACAGAATACTGCGCAAGATTATTGGCTGCTTGTCACGAAACACCATGGCAGTAAATCCGTCTTCCGAGGAGCTGACCAGCAACGTGTCGCCTCCAAATCCATTGCCAGTCAGCCACTGGGCTTCACCCAGATGCCGTGGAAGGATTAGCCCGGCGCGCCAGCCAAGAGTGCTAAAGACGTTTTCATATTCTGCGAGCACCGCCACTCTTGTACCCACAACCAGGTAGCGATCCCGTCCCTGCGAATCCTTTGGAAGTGCTTCCCGCGAGATCGAAAGCTCTTCCAGAGGGACACCAAAGCCACGATCCATCTTCCATGCCAGGACTTCTTCCAACTCGCGCTGCGAGCCGGGACGAGTCTCAAGTGACAGGATCAGCGTGCGGGTAGTGGCTCCCGGCAAGGTGACTGACCATCTTTTTTGCCGGATCAAACCGGCACTCGTGGCTAGCTCTGAGAGGGCGGCCGCTAGTTCTGTCCGATCGGGAATGTTGG
>JAMQPH010000713.1 GCA_023717605.1 Pyrinomonadaceae bacterium | reverse complement strand
GCGTCCGATTTCTGGACCATCGCGCGCAAAGGTACGGAGAAAGCCGACACCGAACTGAATGACGTGACTGTGGAGGTTAGAATTCCCCCTGACGGGACAGCGGCTGAACAGAAACGACTGATTGACGACTTGCTGGCCAAGGGAATCGAAGGCATCGCGGTCAGCCCGGTGGATCCCGACAACCAGACGCAGTTGATCAATGACACTGCGAAACGCGCGCTGGTAGTTACGCAGGATTCGGATGCCCCCAAAAGCGACCGCGCCTTTTACGTAGGGACCGATAACGTGGCGGCGGGACGACAGGCGGGAGGCTTGATTAAGGAGGCGCTGCCGCAGGGTGGCAGAATCATGGTGTTTGTCGGCAAGCTCGACGCGCGCAATGCCCAGGAGCGCTTGCAAGGTATTAAGGAAACGTTGCAGGGGACAAACATAAGCATCGTTGATGTCAGAACCGACGACACCGACCGAGTGCGTGCCAAGTCGAATGTATCGGACACCCTCGTGCGCTATCCGGATGTCATGGCGCTCGTCGGCCTTTGGAGCTACAACGGTCCGGCCATCCTCAATGCGGTGCAGGAGTCTAACAAGACTGGACAAGTGAAGATAATCGCCTTTGACGAAGAAGATGAGACGCTCGCGGGAGTGAAACAGGGAGCAATCTACGCGACCGTAGTGCAACAGCCTTTTGAATTCGGCTATCAGGCCATCAAGCTGATGCAACAGTATCTAAAGGGTGACAAATCGGTGGCTCCCCCGAACAAACTCGTGCTAGTCCCAACGCTCATAATTAAGCAAGACACCGTTGAGGCCTTCACTCAGAAGATTAATCAACTGCGGGGCCGCTAAATGAAAGGATGAAGGCGGAAGGCGGAAGGATGAAGAATGACTACTCAAGTTGAATCATCGTACTTTCCTGTTTCATCCTTCATCCCTCCGCCTTCATCCTTTTCTTCGCTCGGGGTGATCCGATGACAGCTCCGGTCCTACAGATGCGAGGGGTCGAGAAACATTTCGGCGGCGTGCGGGCTCTGAAGGGTGTTGATTTCGAGGTCAGGGCCGGCGAGGTGGTAGCGCTCGCGGGTGAGAATGGTGCGGGCAAGTCGACCCTGATGAGAATCCTCGGCGGCGTTCATCAGCCGGACGCGGGAGAAATCCTCATTGACGGTGAGCTGGTAATCATCCACTCGGTCTCCGACGCCACGAGATATGGCATCAGTTTCATTCATCAGGAATTGAACGTGCTCGACAATCTGGACGTGGCGGCGAATGTTTTCCTCGGGCGCGAGCCCCTGCGTGGCGGGTTCCTGCGATTGGTTGACGGCAAGCGGATGCATGAGGAGGCGGCCGTTTATCTCAAGCGGCTGGGTCTGGATATTCCGACTAACACGCTCCTCTCCCGCCTTTCCATCGCGCGTCAACAGATGGTGGAAATCGCCAAGGCCCTTTCGCTCAAAGCCCGCATTCTAATCATGGACGAGCCGACATCGAGTCTGACGCTTACAGAAACCGCGCGTCTGCTCGAAGTCGTGTCCGACTTGCGGGCGCAAGGCGTTGCCATCATCTACATTTCGCATCGCCTGAACGAAATGGAACAGATCGCCGACCGCGTCGTGGTTCTGCGCGATGGCGCGAACGTTGGCGAACTCGCTCGTGAAGAGATCACGCATGACCGGATGGTGAAAATGATGGTCGGGCGCGACCTCGACCAGTTCTACCAGCAACCTCAGGCGGAGAGGGTGCCGGGTTACTTCGAGATTGAAGAACTGCACACAAGTCGTTACCCAAACCACAAGGTTTCCTTCGGCGTTGGCAGAGGCGAAATCTTAGGACTCGCCGGACTCGTCGGTGCCGGGCGCACAGAAGTCGCGCAGGCGCTCTTTGGCATTGACGGAGTAATAGAGGCAACAATCAGGCTCGATCGTCAGGTCTTGCAAATCAGATCGCCGCAGGATGCTATCAAGCACGGCATTTACCTCATCCCTGAAGACCGCCGCAACGCCGGGATAATTACCGAAATTCCAATTCGCGAAAACATCACCCTGCCATCGCTGGAGCGTTACGCCAAGGCCGGGCTAATCGCGTTCGATCGTGAGCGGAAGGCTGCTACCGACATTTGCAGCAAGATGAATGTAAAAGCACCCTCGGTCGAGGAACGTGTGATCAACTTGAGTGGCGGCAATCAGCAAAAAGTGGTTTTGGCGAAATGGCTTTCGCTCGAGCCGAAAGTGCTGATCTTCGACGAGCCGACGCGCGGTGTAGATGTCGGTGCGAAAGCGGAGATTTACGCTTTGATGCGCGGACTGGCAGAAAGCGGAGTAGCGATTCTGATGATCTCTTCGGACATGGAAGAAGTGCTGCACATCAGCGACCGCGTAGCCGTGATGCACGAAGGCGTGCTGACCGGAATCCTTGAGCGTGCGGAGTGCCGGGAAGAGAACATAATGCGTCTTGCCGTCGGCAAACACGCCGCCTAAATTAATCAGGGGGAGGAGTGGGTCAGTTTGATTCCAGAAGTTTAGAGTTCAACCTTTAGGTTGCGGTTTCGCCACCACAAACTAAAGTTTGAACTCTAAACTGCTCGCTACTTAGCCAGGGAGGAGTAACCAGGTGACTATTGGCACGCAACTTTTGCGTAGAGGGGTCGCGCGAGGAGGCAGTCTCGCGCTGGTGTTCGCCTTGTGCTTGGGCGTAACAGCTCCATTGCTCGCCGCTACCAGTCAAAAAGCAGAAGCGCGAATTGACAAGCGTGCGTTTGGAAAACTGCAGGACGGGACGGCGGTTGACATCTACACGTTAAGAAACAGCAGAGGGTTGGAGGTCGAGATAACAAACTATGGCGGAGTCGTGGTTTCACTCAGGACACCCGATCGTCGCGGGCGGATGGTTGATATCGTTCTCGGTTACGATGATCTGAGTGGCTACGAGGCTGATACATCCTACTTCGGCGCGGTCGTCGGTCGCTACGCCAACCGCATTGCTGGAGCAAGCTTCAAACTAAATGGCGTCGAGTACCAGCTCGCGAAGAACAATGGCCCTAACCACCTTCACGGTGGTCTGCGAGGCTTCAACAAGGTTGTGTGGCAGGCCCGTGAGATACCTCGTAAGGACGCCGTTGCCCTGGAGCTAACCTATCTCAGCAAAGACACCGAGGAAGGGTATCCCGGCAACCTCACCGTGACAGTGACTTACGTCCTTTCCAATGCGAATGAGTTGCGGATTGAATACGCCGCAACAACCGACAAAGAAACCGTCGTCAATCTTACACACCACTCTTACTTCAACCTCGTGGGCGCGGGAACGGGCGACGTTCTCAGTCACCAGGCAAAGATCAACGCCGACAGATTCACCCCGGTCGACGAAACTCTCATTCCGACCGGAGAATTAAAAGCGGTGAAGGGAACACCGTTCGACTTCAGCCGGGCGACTGCTATCGGCAGTCGCATCAACCAGCCAGATGAACAGTTGGTCCTTGGTAAAGGTTATGACCACAACTTCGTTCTGAACAAGATGGCGCAAGAGTTATCACTGGCGGCCAGCGTCTACGAGCCAGTGAGTGGACGCGCACTGGAGATGTGGACGACGGAGCCGGGGATGCAGCTCTATACGGGGAACTTTCTCGACAACGTTCGCGGTAAGGCGGACAAGGTTTACGTCCGGCGTGGTGGGTTTTGTCTTGAGGCGGAGCACTTTCCCGACTCTCCGAACAAGCCCTCTTTCCCCTCGACGGTCCTTAAACCCGGAGAGCGTTACACGCAAACGACCGTCTACAAATTCATGGTAAGAGGGGCTAAAGAGAAGCCGTGAAAAAAGAACTCGGCACTTTCATTCTGCTCGTAGCGTTGTGTGTGGTGGTGGCAATCCTCCAACCGCAATTCCTCTCGGCAGCCAATCTGCAAAACATGGCGCGACAGATTGGTATGTATGGCATCTTCAGCCTCGGTCTGGGAATCGTCATCATCACTGGCGGCATTGATCTTTCAGTCGGTTCGGTTTTCGCGCTTCTGGGCGTCCTGCTCTCGATGATGTTGACTGCGTGGATGTGGCCAGCGGCGCTGGCGGTCGTGGTCATCATCGGCATCGCCATGGCAATCGGAGCGCTGCACGGGCTCTTAATCACGAAACTTCGCATCCAGCCGTTTATTGTGACTCTCTGCGGACTGCTTTTTTACCGGGGGCTGGCGCGCTTTATCGCCAACGACGAGACAAAAGGACTCGGCGGCTCTGGTAACTTCGATTGGCTGCGCGAGCTTGCCACCGGCGTTGTATTCGGCATTCCAATGCCATTCATACTGCTCATTGTCATCAGCGCCGGGATGTGGGTTCTGTTGCACCGTTCGGTCTACGGTCGCTACCTGTACGCCGTGGGCCGAAACGAAGTGGCGGCCCGTTATTCCGGCATCAACTCTGACCGGATTGTCGCGAGTGCTTACATCATACTCGGACTGGTAACAGGCATCTCAGCTATCCTCTTCGCGTTCTACACGAATTCGATCTCGCCCTCGTCGCACGGCAATTCATATGAACTCTATGGCATTGCGGCTGCAGTTCTGGGTGGATGCTCATTACGCGGCGGCGAGGGCTCGATCATAGGCATCCTGATCGGCGCGGCGCTTCTTCAAGTCTTGCAGAATCTCGTTAACTTGCTGGGCATACCGAGTTCGCTCAACTTCGCCGTCATGGGCGCGGTGATTCTGTTGGGCGTCATTGCTGATCAACTTTTGCAACGGCGCACGGCGCGGGCCACGTGAAGGATAAGTGGAGATCCGATCAAGCCGGCTTGAACTGTGGCGAGCCGAGCGGGGGTAAACCAGGTCATTTATCATTTGTCATTTTCCATTTATCAGTTGTCATCATAAGAACATGTTCGAGGCGTCTCTTCTGATGAACACTCGTGATAGATCTCAGTAGATAAAACAGCCAATGATTCCTTCAATGACATATGAGAAATGGAAAATGACAAATGATAAATGACCTGGTTTACCCCCGCTCGGGTGGTGAGCACTCAAGGCCATAAGGAACTCGGATGAAACTATTGGGCATTGATGTCGGTACCGGCGGAACGCGTGCTGTCGTCGTCGACAACAACGGGAGTGTTGTTGCTTCAGCCACTGCCGAGCATACGCCGTTCGCATCGCCGCAAACCGGTTGGGCCGAACAGGAACCTCGCGATTGGTGGCGCGCGACCACGGAGGCTGTGCGGGGCGTGCTCTCAGGTGCTGAAGTCAGTGCCGATGAAATCGCTAGCGTCGGTTTTTCAGGCCAGATGCACGGCGCCGTGCTGCTCGACGAGGGCGAAGAAGTCTTACGACCAGCGCTCATTTGGTGTGATCAGCGAACAGACGCGCAAGGCAAAGCAATCACTAACCTGGTCGGCGCAGCGAGACTAATTGAGTTGACCGCTAACCCGGCGCTGACGAATTTCACACTGACAAAGTTGATGTGGGTGCGCGAACACGAGCCGGAGTTGTGGACGCGCTTCCGTTACTTTCTGCTACCCAAAGATTACGTTCGCCTCCGTCTTACTGGCGAGCGCGCCACCGATGTCGCCGACGCTTCCGGAACGCTTTTGTTGGATGTCGCCAATCGGCGCTGGTCAGACGCCATGCTGGACGCGGTTGAGATCGACAAGAGCTGTCTCCCGGCGCTCTTTGAATCCTCAGAAATTACCGCTCGGGTATCGGCCGCAGGCGCTGCGGTAACGGGTTTGCGCGAGGGCCTGCCAGTCGTCGCCGGCGCG
>JAMQPH010000089.1 GCA_023717605.1 Pyrinomonadaceae bacterium | reverse complement strand
GTTTTGAGCAGTTTCGATAATTGAGCAGTTTCGATAATGTTGAGAGCTAGTATCCGCTGGCTACGGCAAGCGGTTCTGTGAGTTGAGTGCTCGTATCCGCGCGGTTACGACTTAGCACCCAACTTCCTCGTGGGTGGGATTGGGGAGTTCGAGTGTTGAGTAAAACAAATCCCCCTTTCATCTCGACTCGCGAATAAACCTCAGAATGGACTCTGCAGCGCGTTGAGACGCCCCGCCCGCCCCCAACTTGTCGGTCACCTGCTGTAGCAGTGCTCGCATCGCTGCATTCGCTTGCGGATCGAGCAGTTTGTTGAGTTCCGCTGCCAAACGCTCGCCATTCAATTCGTTTTGCATCAACTCGGTGACAATTCGTTTGCCCGCGATCAGGTTTACAAGCCCATAGTGTTCGGAAGTGATCAGCCTTCCTAAGGTGTGCCAGTTGATTGCCGACTCTTTGTAAACGATTACCATCGGCGTTGTGAGTAACGCCGCTTCCAACGTTGCCGTGCCGCTGGCGACTGCCGCGACGTCGGAAGCCGCGAGCGCCTCGCGGGTTTCGTGATGGATGATTCGGAAGGTCGAGGGCAAAAGGGTCGAACCCTTCCGAGCTTCGATTATCTGTTCTGCTTCTTCGAGAGAACGACTAGGCGCAACCACCAGTACGAACTGCAGATCTGTGCGGTGTCGCGTCATTCTTGCGGCGGCGTCGAGCATTGGTGGCAGAATGCGCACCAGTTCCTTATGACGACTGCCCGGCAGTAGCGAGATGATCGGATGGGAAGTATCGAAGTCGTGCAGGCGACAAAACTCTTCACGACCGTAGCGTGCCCGGACTTCGCCGGCCAATGGATGGCCCACAAACTCGACATGGTCCATATTGTATTTGGCATACCACTCGCGCTCGAAAGGCAGAATTGTAAGTAGCAGATCGACGTCACGTTTGATCTGATTCACGCGACCCGAGCGCCAGGCCCACAGCTGCGGACTGATGTAGTAGATCACACGTATCCCGCGGCGGTGAAGCGCGCGGGCTAAAGGAAGGTTGAAATCGGGCCAGTCAACCAACACAACCGCGTCAGCCCGTCTTTCCACTGCCGCCTGTTTCAGTTGTTTGTATGCCCGCAGGAATTTCGGCAAGGCGCGGCCGATTTCCAACAGGCCGAGGATTGCAAGTTGATCTGTGGCCACAATCGTATCGACACCAGCTGCACGCAGCAATGGACCGGTAGCGCCAAAGAATTCCATCTGAGTCTCAGGCGCTGCATCGCGCAGCGCGCGCACGAGTGCCGCCGCATGAGCGTCACCCGAAGGCTCACCCGCGACGATCATCAGCTTGTGGTGCGTGGGAGGGATGACTTCCATTCAGGGTTTAATAATAAAGGGCCCACCGGAAAAGCAGAAGGAACCGGTGCATCATCACGCGCACGAGAGGATCATTTTCCATTTTCCATTTGACATTTTTCATATTGCCATTCGAAATAGCGGCGCGCTCTTTCCACTCGTAAGACATCATCCGCGCCTACAATGATGGCCTTTGATATACGATCTCGGAAAATGGCAAAATGAAAAATGTCAAATGACAAATGGAAGATGATCCTCTCGCCGCTTCTCACTTTTTCGTGCTAGCATCGCCCGACTTAATCAGCCGCCCGTCCGGAGGTCTCCAGTCTCTGTTGCGCGTCGTCTTTCCCTCAAGCCTTGTTTCTCGCCTGCTTGGGTTTGCCCTCGCCAGCGCAATCATCGGCACGGTCTCGCCTGTGCGCGCGCAGCAGACCAATCCGGTCGATCGGAAAGTAACGAACCCGATGACCGACACGCCCAACGTTAACCCTCTCACTCAGGACCAGCCTGTTCGCCCACGTTCTCCAGCGAAACCAGGCGAACCCGCTCAAGCTACCGATCAGCTTAAGGTTGACGCGGGCAAACAAACCGTTTCCGGTCCCGAGCAAGCTCGTGTTTTCCTTTACGAAGGCAATGTTGATGCGCGTATTGGGACATATCGATTGCAAGCCGATAAGGTCACTGTGTACGAAGCGACGAACAGGGTACTTGCTGAGGGAAACGTCGTCTTTGATCAGGGTGATCAGCAGAGAATTACCGGTACGCGCGCGGATTGGAACTACCGGACCAAGACGGGGTCCTTTGTTGACTCTACGGGTTTCACTAATCAAACGCAGGATGGAACCAGGATTTACTTTACTGCGGACCGAGTCGAAAGGATCAGCCTCGATACCCTCGTGGCTACAAACGTTCAGGTTACTTCATGCGACGAAGACGTCCCGAAGTGGAGCTTTTTTGCGAAGCGCGCAACGATAAAAACTGGAGACCGGGTTCGCGTTTATTCGCCCCGCCTCAAAATCAAAGACGTGCCGGTCTTTTATCTCCCGTACGCCTCAGTCTCGATCAAGCAGCGGGATCGCGCGTCGGGTTTCTTGACCCCGACGCTTGGAGGCTCGGGAGAAAAAGGGTTTCGCATATCGAGTGCTTACTATCAGACCTTGGGACGTTCCGCAGACGTTACGCTTCGCAATGATGTGTATACGAGCCGCGGCATCGGTATTGGCGCTGACCTGCGCACGCGGGCGAATTCGCGCTCATATTTTAATCTGGGGTTCTATACGGTATTCGATCGCATCCTGGGACCGAACGAGGATGCAGCTCACCCGAATCAAGGCGGCTCGAGTTTTTATGTTGAAGGCGTTCACTATTTTCCAAACGGATTCATTGCCGCGTCGGACGTCAACATAACTTCAAACCTGGCGTATCGTCAGGTGTTTTCCGACAGCATTCAAGAGGCGATTTCTCCTGAAGAGCTATCCCAGGTCTTTGTTAATAAAAACCACAGCGACTATAGCTTTAATCTGCTGGCGCGAACTCAGGTTACTTCACTTCCCACGTCGCGTATTCGCATTCGTGAACTACCTGGCATCAGCATCGAAAAGCGACCCTCGCTACTGAGTTTCCTCAAGAGCCTGCCGGTTTATTTTTCCTATGAAGGCGCCGCGGGAGGCATGAGCCGAAAAGAAACCGTTGATGATCAAACCTCCTTCATGAACGAAGTTGGCGGCAATCCCATCATCACGCCATCGCTGGTGCAACGACTCGACTTCCATCCGCGCGTGGCTCTGCCCATGAGTTTTGCCGGGTTTACCGTTACTGCCACTGCGGGAGCGCGAGTCACGTTTTACTCAAACTCCCTGGATCCGACCAATCGAGATGTGCTGAGCGCCAACCTGACGCGAGGATATGGCGAATTCGAGTTGGATGTCCGGCCGCCGGCGCTGGCGAAAGACTTTCGCCGCGGTAACGGCTCGTTCTTTTTTCGGCATCTGATCGAGCCTTACATCATCTATCGCAAGATCTCCGGCATCAACGAATTCGATCGCATAATCCGCTTCGACTATAACGATGCGATTGCCGGCACCAATGAGATCGAGTTTGGTATTTCCAACCGGTTTTTCACTCGCCGGTCGACGGAGAACGTCAGCAGCGCTGCGGTGCGCGAAACCAGGACCGGGGAGAGAGTGCCCCTCTCGAGCCAGCCTTACGAAGCCCTGACTGTTACCGTGCGCGGGAAATATTTCTTTGATGAGTTTTTTGGCGGCGCCTTGATACCCGGCAGGCGAAATCAGTTCTATCCAATCAACACGCTTTCGGGTTTTAGCTATGGTGGTATTCCCAGGCGTTTCTCTCCGCTTAATGTGGAGGCTCGGTATCGACCTCGCAACGATATTTTTGTTGACCTCCGCACGGACCTCGACACACGCGATGGCGGGCTGCGCAATATCTCGACTACGTTTGGTATTAGTCGACCCTTGGTACAGGCCTTCCAGAGTTTTTATTACACGCGCGCGATTGAGCTGGTTCCCAGTCTGGCTCAATTCGGTGACTCTCGTGGCAACGAGCCGGGCACCCTGCGAGGCTCGCAGTGGGGTCCATCTGTCTTTCTGGGCGACCGCGAACGCGGTTTGTATGGGGGGACATCACTCTTTTTTGACTTCCAGGAACGACCGGGCCAGGGAAATACTTCGCTCATCAGTTCGACGGTCACGGTGGGATATAGTTGGGACTGCTGCGCTGTTACGGCTCAGAACTACACTTTCAACGTTGGAGTCAGACAGGAAAACCGTGTCGTCTTCAGTTTTCGCCTCAACGGAATCGGTACGTTTGGTACCGAGCAGATCGGGCAACGCTTCCGTTAAAATCCTGCTTCTTAGTGCTCCTCGACTGGATGGTCCTTCCAGCGACAAGCCGGGCCTCACCCGCGGTGTCTGTCGAAGGAATTTGTTCATGGAATCTTGACTCGCTCAGTCCTTTGGAATTAAGGCGTGAATGCTTACAATGAATTTAGGCTGGCTCGCACGCTTCTAATACGCGCTGTCTCGCCGTCATTCACTCCCCCCCGACAACCTCTCAAGCATCTGGAGATAGATCTGATGAGTGTTTCACCGTTCTTCTGCAAGCGTGCGGCCTGCTCGATGGCAGCCCGGTGTGGCTTCATCTTCCTACTTAGCATTCTGCTGGCTCTTCCCCTTATTCCTTGGGCACGCGCCTTCGCTCAGACCTCAGGCGCCGCTGGACCGCGAAAGGCTAAGTCTCCCAAATCCGAGTTTGTTCCCGGCGAAGTGCTCGTGCGCTTTCGGCGTGGGTCGGCAGTCGTAGCCAATAGCGACCACTTGTCAAAGATGCTCCCACTGCGCTTGCAGGACGGGCGCGACATTCCAGTCGAGGTAACGAGTTTCGGTGGCTCGGAATTGGTCGAAGGCTTGCGCCTGGCGCCCGTGCCGGTTGAAGCCACTTTGCGCGCAGTCGAGAGTCTGAACGCCCGCCCCGACGTGGAATTCGCCGAACCAAACTACATCTGGCGCAGGGCGAACCTACCGAACGACACTCAATTCGGTGACTTGTGGGCCCAGAAGAACACCGGACAGGTTGGGAACAATGATCTCTGCCTTAACCAGCCATGCCCCCAACCCGGCTTTGTCGGTGAGGACATTGATGCCGAACTGGCTTGGAACACGACGACCGGCGACCGTTCGGTTGTCGTGGCAGTTCTCGACGGCGGCGTTGACGTAACCCACCCTGATCTGCAGGCCAACATCTGGACCAACCCGGGGGAAGTTGCGAACAACGGGCTGGACGACGACAGCAACGGCTTCATTGACGATATCAACGGTTGGGACTTTAACCACGACGACAAGACCGTCTTCGACTCCGAGAGTGGAGATGACCACGCCACCCACATCGCCGGTACCATCGGCGCTGTTGGCAACAACGGGCAGGGAGTCACTGGCATCAATTGGCAGGTCAGCATCATGTCCGTCAAGGTACTCGGGCCCAACCTTGGCGGCGTGTCGGACATCATCGACGGCTACAACTACGTCCGCATGATGAGGCAGCGCGGGATCAACGTCCGCGTGACTAACAATTCTTACGGAGGGCCGGGCTTCAGTCAGGCAGCCTTTCTCGCCATCCAGCAGCTTGAAGCCGCGGGCATCCTCTTTGTTGCCGCCGCCGGCAACGAGGCGCAGAACAACTTCAACTTTTCGCATTTCCCATCAGACTTCGCTTTACCGAACATTATCTCGGTCGCGGCGACGGATCGCTTCGGTCAAATGGCGGTCTTCTCGAACTTCGGCGGCCGCACGGTGGATATGGCCGCGCCGGGTCGCGGAATCTTGAGTACCGTGCCCGCGTTCTTCAACGAGACCGGTACGATTACTGAGAATGGTGCGAAGTACGCCTTTTTCAGTGGGACCTCGATGGCGACGCCGCACGTGGTGGGCGGGGCAGCACTTTTGCTCTCGCAGAACCCGAACATCTCTCTACAGAATCTGCGCGGCGCGCTGGTCTTCAGCGGCGACCTGCTCCCGTCGCAGTTGGGGCAGACGACTACTGGCCGGCGCCTGAACATAGCGGCAGCGCTTACCAGTGCCACTGAGTTCGGCGGTGCCGCCGACACGACAGCGCCAGCTAATCCCTCGAACCTCCAGGTTATTTCGATAACAGGTCGCAGCGTTACACTTCAGTGGACGGCGCCGGGCGACGATGGGACCTCGGGCACGGCGGCTGATTACGACTTCATCTTCCCGCAATTCCTCGGCAGCGGGCCTCTCATCATGCCCACGACGATAACTCCCGCGGTCGGCGGGACGACGCAAACCGTGACTGTGACCGCTCCTTACCGGCCCCAGATTGGCGAAATCCATCTGCGCGCCTACGACAATGCGGGCAACTTCGGGATTAACACTGTTTCCTTCTCCTTCGGGACAAACCATCTGAACGATCCCTACGTAAGTGCGTCCAACGTTGGGCCACAGCCACTGTCGACAGGCGGCACGGCGCTCGGTCTCAACGCGGACGACGGGTTCATCGAGCACCACCAGTTGCCATTCGGGTTCCCGTTCTTCGGTCAGTTCCGCAATGAGGTGACAGTCTCAACCAATGGTGCGCTGTACTTTTCGCGCATTCCCCGAGATGAGGAAGATCCAACGTTCGGACTCGACGCATTCAGTTCACTTGAGGGACTCACAGGGCAGACTATGATTGCCGGTCTTTGGGACGATCTCAGAACCGACCGCCCAGACTTAGGCGTGTTTGTCGTCCAGCCTGACTCGACACGGGTTATCTATCGATGGCAGGCTGTTACCTTCGACCTTCCCGAGAGGCCGGTTAACTTCGAGATCGAACTGAACAGCAACGGCCAGATTTTCTTCCGGTACGGAGTGGGCCAGTCGCCGCCGACGAACACCCAGCTCTTCTCGGTCGTGGGGATCTCAGCCGGCGAACCCAACGCATACATCGTCGGCTCTCACTCAGCAGGAACGATCCCGCGCGACCTGACGAATGCCAACATCCTCTCCTTCGCGCCGCGCCAAGTGGTGCCGTTGACATCATTCCAGTTCAGCCACTCTACATACCGAGTGGACGAGCACGACCGATCAGTGGGCATCATGATTACTCGCACGGGTGACACCAGCACGCAACAGCTTGTTACCTTCAGAGCTCAAGGCAACCCGTCAACTGTGTCAGGGGGGACCGAGCAGCAGGTCATCTTCAATCCCGGAGAAGGTTACAAGGTCGCAGCTCTCGGTATAACTGACGATCTGATTGCCGAGAACAGCGAGAACGCTGACCTCAGCCTGGAAGTGCTGTCAGCGGGAACCCAGCTTGGCGGGCGGAACATTGCCACGCTCACCGTCACAGATGACGATTCGTTCCCGGCGAACTCGGTTGGATTCATGGGACCGGCGCTCAATAACATTAGCGAGGATGCCGGCAAGATTGACCTCACGGCGACGCGCTCCGGCGACTTATCGCAGGAGGCGTTCGTCTCCTACAGCACCTTCAATAGCACGGCTCTCAACACCAGGGACTATTCGCTATCGAGTGGTACTCTGCATTTCCTTCCAGGTGAAACGAGCAAAACCATCACCGTCCTAATCACCGAGGATGCCTTCGACGAACCTGACGAGACTTTCAACGTCGAGTTGATGTTCCCCCGCCGGATGACCGTGAACCTAAATTCGGCTGTCACAGTGCAGATTCAGGATAACGATCCGCCGGGCGTGACGATGAACCCGTCCGACATTTCATCATCCTTTGTGACGCAGCACTACAAGGATTTCCTCAACCGGATCCCTGACGCAGCCGGGCGTGACTTTTGGATCAATCAGATCGAAGGATGCGGTTCGGACGCGCCGTGCCGGGAGGTCAAACGCATCAACGTCTCGGCAGCTTTCTACGTCTCGATAGAATTCCAGGAGACCGGCTTTCTGGTCTACCGGACCTACAAGACCGCTTTCGGGAACCTGCCGAGCGCTCCCGTGCCGTTGAGAATTAACGAGTTGATTCCAGACACACAGTTCATCGGTCGCGGCGTTCAGGTCGGCATCGGCGACTGGGTGAACCAATTAGCAGCCAACAAACAGGCCTTCTTCAACGAGTTCGTCACGCGCGGTCGCTTCAAAACCGCGCTGCCACCTGAGCTGTCGCCCGCGCAGTTCGTAGATGCCCTGAATAGAAACGCGGATTTCGCGCTTACCCCCATCCAGCACGATGCGCTCATAGCCGAACTCACGGCCAATAACACCGCAGCGGGGCGGGTGAGCGTTCTGCGCCAAATCGCCGAAAACGCCACGCTTAGGAACAACGAGTTCAACAAGGCGTTTGTGCTCATGCAGTACTTCGGCTACATGCGGCGCAACCCAAACGACCCGCCCGATAACAATTTCAACGGCTACCACTTCTGGCTCAACAAACTGAACCAGTTCAATGGGAACTTCGTTCAGGCGGAGATGGTCAAGGCGTTTATCGTCTCTGCCGAGTATCGAAATAGATTTGGGCCGTGACACGCGCATTTTTCGAGAACCCGAACGTATCGGGTCAGTCGGCGAACTCTTAATAAACCTCACTTTCGACCCAGTTTTCTGCGTCGAGTATGGCTTTCGGGCCAAACCGGAGGGCGCCTAGGTGGCAAACCCGAAGGGCTGCCGTTAAACCAAACTTCTTCCTTCCCCCGAACCACCGCAATCTGGTACAGTCATTTCTGGCCGTCGCCCCTCCGCCTGCCTCGCAGGATTTAGACCCAAGTGCCTATTCAACGCTTTACCTTTCTACCCTACAGAGATTCGATCCAGCGCTAAAATTTGCTGCCCAATCCCTTAAAAACCCTCGGAGAAAGCTGTGAAAAGAAACCTCAAGTTTGTGACCTTCCTGGTAATGGCGGTGCTTGTTTGTACTGGCACTTTGGCACTGACAGCCGCCCGCGCGGAACGATCCGAATCCGCCGGCAGTAATCGGACTGTTTCAGACCCATCGGACAGCTCTCCGGTTGCGATGAATCAGGGAGGCAAAACCTACAGGCAGGATGTCGCCAAGGTTCTGAAACGGCACGATTCGGTGGAATTAGACCCCCAACGCGTATCAGAGCAGGTTCGTCTGACTGGCAGGCTGTCGATTCCTACCGCTGATGGCACATTTGCGTTGAGTTTGGCTCCTCACGACATGAGAGCGGCTAATTACCGGGCCGAGGTTACCCTCGACGGCGGTGAGGTGCTCTCGATGGAGCGCGGGCCAGTGCGTACCTACAAAGGAACGGTAGAAGGAATGAAGGGGGCCCAGGCTCGTTTCACCATCGATGAGAACATGGTGGAGGGATTAATTATCACTAGCTCGGAGCTGTTTTTTGTGGAACCCGCCAAAAGGTATTCCGCCTCGGCTAGCACCAAAGATTTCATTGTGTATAAAGCGTCAGACCTGATTCAGAGCTCCTTTGGTGAGTGTGGCACGTTGGCAGAGAAGGTAGGTGCGGAAGCCGCCCGGGTTCAGTCGAAGGTGTCGACCGCCCTCGGTCCGGGCACGGAAGAAATGTTCTCGCCTCCGCGGACAATAGATCTGGCGACTGAGGCCGATTTCGAGTACTTCACCTTTTTCGGTAGTGCCGCTGCCGCTAACAACGAAATCATCAGCATCATGAACCAGGTCGAGGGGATCTATAACACGCAATTCGGCTTGCAGTTCACGATTGTTTTTCAAAACGTCTGGGCCGTTGCAGGCGATCCTTACAATAGTACCGATTCCTCGGCAGTTCTTACCGAATTTGCGAACCAATGGAATTCGACTCGGCAGGCAGTAACCCGTGATCTGGCCCATCTGTGGACTGGCAAAAACCTCGATGCAAACGTAGTAGGCATCGCTTTCCGGCCCGGCATGGAGTGTCCTTTTGCTCAGTCAGGTTATGGAGTCACTCAAAGGTCGTCTGGATCGGCTAGGTTCCTTATTACCGCGCACGAGATTGGTCACAACTTTAACGCGACTCATACCAACGATCCTCCCCCGGGACAGCCCGGCTGCGAAAACAGGATCATGGAAACCACGCTCGGTTCCGGTACCCTGCCAGAATTCTGCCCGTTCTCAGTAAACCAAATCGAAACACATGCAAACGCTGAGGCGGGCTGCCTGGACCAAGCAATTAATCCAGCTTGTACCTACACGCTTTCGAGCCTGAGCCAATCATTCGCAGTCGGAGGGGGGCCTGGAAGCGTAAACGTAACCACCGTTGGTACAAGCTGCGTTTGGGGGGCCGGTAGCACGGTAGATTGGATCACGATCAATTCCGGTAGCAGCAATACTAATAATGGCGTCGTCACCTTCACTGTGAGCCCCAATTCAGGTTTTGGTCGCTCAGGGATCATTAGAATCGCCGAGCAGGACTTCAGGGTTAACCAGGCTGGTGCGAGTGGCTGTGTGGCGCAGCCTATCTTTGGCGGCCAAACAATTAACGGCGCTCTCAGCATTAGTGATTGTCCTTCATCCCAGAGAGCCCCTTCCTTTGCCGATCAATATTCTTTCTCAGCCTCGGCGGGCACGCAGGTTAGAATCGAGATGACGTCGACCGCCACGCCGACGCTGGATACTTACCTCTACCTAATTGGGCCAACCGGAGCAGTGGTAACCGAAAACGATGACATCGATTTTGACACGGGTAATATCAACTCACGGATACCGCTAAATGGCTTCTTCACTTTGCCGGCAACGGGCACGTACGTCATCGAGGCTACGTCTTTCGACACGAATGAAACGGGCACATACACGCTGCTCTTGACGTCGACCACGCCGGTTCAATTCAGCGCGAGCACGGCGAGCGCTACTGAGACTCTAAATGCTACGACGAAGGTTGATCTCACTGTGACCCGCAGTGGTGACACGACAGCAGCGGCTTCGGTCAACTACGCCAGTTCAGACGGGACGGCCAGCGAACGCTCAGACTATTTGGCGGCGCTCGGAACAGTCCGCTTCCAGGCAAACGAGACAACAAAAACTGTCCCAGTCTTCATTGTCGACGACGCCTTCGGGGAGGGTCCGCAGAGCTTCAACGTCACTTTGAGCAACCCCGTCGGCTGCGTGCTTAGCGGTCCGGCAACGATCACAGTCACAATCAACAGTAACGAGGCTGTGACCGGTTCGAACCCCGTTAGCGACCCAACCTTCAGCACTGACTTCTTCGTCCGCGAGCACTATGTAGACTTCTTCAATCGTGAGGCCGACGCGCCGGGACTCGGTTTCTGGAAGAACCAGATCGACTCGTGTCCGGACCAGGCATGTCGCGAGATCCGGCGCATCAACGTCTCGGCGGCCTTTTTCCTCTCGATTGAGTTCCAGGAGACGGGCTACCTTGTTTACAAGGCATACCAGGCAGCGTTCAATTCTGGTGAGCAGCTTGCGCTCAGAGACTTCTTGCCGGATTTGCAGGAAATTGGGCGCGGCTTCGCCTTTGGCCAGCCGGGAGCCGATGCGCTTCTGGAAGCGAACAAGCAGAATTTCTTCCTCGCCTTCGTACAACGCCCGGCCTTCCTGGCCCCCGGCGCATACCCGACAACGCTAACGGCGGCGCAGTTCGTGGATAAGCTGAACGGCAACACGTTTGACCCGCTCAATCCGGGAGCCGGAGCGTTAACGCCGGGTGACCGCAACACTCTGATCGCTCAGTTGTCGCCTGACCCCACGTCGCCGGCACTCCGGGCGCAAGTGTTGCGCTCAGTTTCGGAGAATGGGTTGTTTACTCAACGGCAGTTCAACAAGGCCTTTGTGTTGATGCAGTACTTCGGCTACTTGCGGCGAAACCCGAACGCTGCTCCTGACACAGACTTCGCCGGCTACAACTTCTGGCTGAGCAAGCTAAATCAATTCAACGGCAACTTCGTCAACGCCGAAATGGTCAAAGCGTTTATTACATCCACTGAATACATTCAGCGCTTCGGACCTTGAGGGTGCTAGAACCTCAACTGCAATCAACTTCTCAACTGTACCCATCTCACAGTCAGGAAGGCGGACCCTGACCCCGCCTGAACCTTGAAAGCCACTTGCCTGCAAATCAACTTCTCAACTGTACCCATCTCACAGTCAGGAAGGCGGACCCTGATACTCAATAGAGGCGGCCTAGAGCGGGCGAGTATGATTCACCCGCTCTAACATCTTCCTTCGACCAAAAAGGAGGCCGCCCATGAGTTTCTACTGCGGAATCGATCTGGGTGCAAGGGA
>JAMQPH010000695.1 GCA_023717605.1 Pyrinomonadaceae bacterium | reverse complement strand
GATCTGCCCGAGGGGTTAACGCGTGCGGATCCGCATGTGCAGATCACCGACAATTACATCACCGGCACACGTCTGCGCTTGCGCAAGGTGCGCGACCCCAGAACAAATAAATGGACAGTGAAGTTTACCCAGAAGTTTGCGCCCAACCCAGCGGATCTTTCGCGCACTGTTATCACCAACACTTACCTTAACGCCGCTGAGTACGAGGTGTTGTCAGTCTTTGAAGCCAATGAGATCCGCAAGAATCGTTACCACTTCGAGTGGCAAGGACGAAAGTTTACGATCGATATGTTTCTGGGTGATCTTTTTGGCTTGGTCCTGGCAGAGGTCAGTTTTGAGAATGACACAGATCTCGTCAGCTTTCCGCAGCCGCCCTTTGTCATTGCGGAAGTAACTAACCATGAGTTATTCACGGGCGGTAAGCTCTGCGATCTGACGTTTGAGGATATTCGAGACGAAATCAGGCGGACAGCAACTGCGACAGAGTATCGAGCAGGCCAGAGATGAATCGCTGGGTGGGAGTACTTGTTATCTTAGGTGGCGCCTGTCTGATGCTGGTTGGGTTACTTATCTACGCGGGAGGGCTCAACTGGTTTGGGCGCCTGCCGGGAGACATTAGGTACGAAAGCGAGCGCGTGCACGTTTATGTCCCGATTGTTTCCATGGTGATTGTTTCCCTGGCCCTGAGTTTGATCTCGCTCATGCAGCGGCGACCGCATCACTCTCTGAATACTCTGGGGCGTTTACGCGCCTGAAATAGACTGCCAGTAGAAAAGCCAGAAACATGATCACCGAGCCCGTCCAGAAGGTGATGAACAGGGAGCGGTCGCTCATGTAGTGAATAACGCCATCGGCGCCCACTTTCGGTGAAGTGCTGTGAATCAAGAGGGCCGCGATCGAAGGACCCACCGCCCGCGCCAGACTGGCCACTGATTGCGTGACTCCCAGCACGCTTCCCTGCTCAGCGGGCCCCACACTTTTGGACGCCAGGCTATTCAAAGCCGGCGTTGACAGAGAGTTTCCCAGCGAGAAGATGCCGCCGCCAATGAGAAGCGCCACCAACCCGCCGGCATTTGGTCCCACGAAGGGAACTGCAAAGAGGCTGACCGCGAAAAACAGCGCGCCCACGATCACCAGCCACAGTTCACCAAATCGTTTTACCAGCCGGCCGATTAGTACACCTTGAATGATCACAGCGATGAGTCCCACGTACGCAAAGAGGTAACCATTGTGGTGCGCGTCATAACCAAAGCGAAACATCGTATATAGAGAAAAGGAAGTCGTCATGATCGAAAAAGCGACTATGAACAAAAAATAAATCGTGAGTATGAAACCCAGTCGCGGCTGCTTTAGTGAACTGATGAGTGGCGCGAAACCGCGCCCTCGTGCGGCGGAGACACGCGCTGGGTGATCCGGCGTTACGGTTTCCGGCAAAGTGAAATAGAGCAGAGTGGCGTTTGCGAAACAGAGACCGGCGGCAAAAAGAAAGGGTATGTGAATACCCCAGCGGCTGAGTATGCCGCCAATTGCCGGCCCAAAGATGAACCCGAGTCCAAATGCTGCACCTAGTAGCCCCATACCCTTTGCGCGATCTTCTTTGGTAGTGATGTCGGCGATGTAAGCCTGCGCTGTGGAGATGTTTCCGCCCGAAATGCCGTCGAGAATTCTTCCCACGAAAAGCATCCAGAGCGTTCTGGCAAAGCCAAGAATCAGGAACCCGATTCCGGTGCCGATGATTGAAATCAAAAGAACCGGACGCCGGCCATACTTGTCCGAGAGTCGCCCCAGCACCGGAGAAAAGAACAACTGCATGATCGAGTAGGAGGCAAAGAGTAGGCCCACCGTGCGAGGAGTCGCATTAAACTGCGTGCCTTCGGCGTAGAAGGGCAGCACCGGGATGACGATGCCGAATCCCACCAGGTCGATGAAGACAGTAGTGAAGATTACAACGAGGGGCGAGCGCTTCATGAAGTTGGATTTTAGAGTCTAGATTGCTGATTTTCGATTTACAGAAAGTTTATAACCGTGAG
>JAMQPH010000673.1 GCA_023717605.1 Pyrinomonadaceae bacterium | reverse complement strand
CTGGCCGATGAGAACGAGAAGCCAAACACTCAGCGGCTAACCGAGTTCACTGACGCGCGACGGGCGTCGCTCGAGCTTGGTCTCTATTCGCCCGCACCTATTGACGAAAGTTTCGAGAAACTTAAGCTGGCAAACTCCCTGGAGTTTATGCTGAGCGTCTACGGCCCGAATCATCCCCTGGTCCAAAGAGTGCTGAAGGGGAAAACTCCGGAAGCCCGCGCCGCGGAATTGATCGACATGTCTAAACTGAAGGACCCCGAGTATCGCAAACAACTCGCCGGCGGTGGTCGCAAGGCTGTTGAGGAATCAAACGATCCAATGATCGAGCTGGCGCGCAGCATCGATAAGGAAGCACGCGAGGCACGCAAGCGTTATGAAGATGAAGTGGTCAGCGTGGAGCGCACCAGCTACGGGAAGATTGCGCGCGCGCTGTTCGAGACTGAGGGGACCAAGCTTTATCCGGATGCGACCTTCACCCTGCGACTGTCTTACGGCGCAGTGAAAGGCTACTGGGAAAACGGAAAGTTTGTGCCACCGTTTACTACGTTGGCTGGACTCTATGCCCGGGCTGAGAAGTTTAAGCACAAGTTCCCATACGTCTTGCCTCCGCGCTGGATGGAGCGGAAGCCAATGGTTAATCCCAAGTCCCCATTCAACTTCGTTTCCACCAACGACATCGTCGGGGGCAACAGTGGTTCGCCGACGATTAACAAGAGAGGGGAACTCGTCGGTTTGATCTTTGACGGCAACATCCAATCGCTGGTCGGCAACTTCGACTACGATGAATCGGTTAACCGTTCGATCTCGGTTGACGTGCGAGGAATGTGGGAAGTGTTGCGAAAGATTTTCGATGCCAACGAAATAGTGGATGAGCTTACCAAGGCGTAAGATTCGTTCAAAAATGGATTCAGCTTGCTGATTTGCGGATCGAAAGCGGACCCTGTCCCCCAATCTTTGGAAAGCTTGATGCGGTTCAGAGTTAGCCTTCCCTTATCAGTAGAATTACGAGGTCCGCTTCAACCGGTAGCGTTATGGTTCGACACTTACCGGGGAGACGATTCACGAAATTACACGAACCAACACGAAGAATTTAGCGACATTTCGTGTGATTTCGTAGATCGTTTCTCGATCCCTCGCCACGAACAACCAGACACGAAAATATGACACTGCTCTTCAACCAATCGCTTGCTTTCGGCGTCCTTGTTCGTGGTAAGCTGTTGTCGTCGTATCCGCCCCTTCATCTCACCAACTGCTAACGTCTGAATAGCGGAATTCTCTACTCAGAATTCAGGATATCTATTGATGATGACTCCAGCGCCGGCCTTGGCCGCTCCCACTATCCTCGTTATCGAAGATTACTCAGACACTCGCGAATTGCTCACCGCCTTGCTTCACAGGCAAGGCTACAAAGTCGAGCTGGCCGAGAGCGGCCTGGAAGGCTTGTCGAAGGCAAGAGGAATCTATCCTGACTTGATTATTATGGATTTGGCTTTGCCCGAGATTGACGGAATAGAAGCCGCGCGGCGTATTCACGACACACCTGAACTTTGCCATATACCAATCTTTGTCGTCAGCGGCTATCTGACTCCGGAAGTCGAATCTGAGGTTCGTGCGGCGGGTTGCGCGGAAATGTTTGGAAAGCCTTTCGACTTCGATTCTCTTTTGGAAACCATTAGCATCACTCTAGGTGAACGCTGAGCGGCGTCGCAGTTCCAGGCTTGACGTTCGTTGAAATCAAGTCGCACTTCAGCGCGGCTGGCTCCAATCACTCGTACTCGACTTCCGATCCAGTTTCCAACCGCTCCTCGCGGTAGACGCCTCAGAAAGTACTTCCCGCGTGACGTAATGACTGACGGAGAATTCTGCCTTACATTGACCGCAGGAGGATAAATTGCAATATCTGACGGCTGGCAATCATCAACTCGAATACACATGGTATGGGCCAGACCCGGACGAAGCGCCGACGCTTGTGTTTCTTCATGAGGGGCTCGGTTCCGTGGCAATGTGGCGTGACTTCCCGGAGCGAGTTTTCGCAGCGACTGGTCTTGGAGCGCTCGTCTATAGCAGAGCGGGATACGGAGATTCCGATCCCATCGACTTACCTCGGCCCGTCCATTTTATGCATGACGAGGCTTTGATCAATCTGCCACAAGTCTTGAAAGCAACTGGAGTACGCGAAGCGATTCTCCTTGGACACAGCGACGGGGGATCGATCGCGCTCATTTACGCTGGCACTGAGGCCGCTGCACATCAGGGAGTGAGACTTCGCGGACTGATCCTGGAGGCGCCGCATGTCTTCGTGGAAGACGTCGGCCTCGTTAGCATCAGAGGCATCGCCGAGAGGTATCGCAACGGCCAGATGAGGGACCGCCTGCAGCGATACCATGGAAGGAATGTCGATGGAACTTTCTGGGGATGGAACCAGGTATGGCTGGATCCCTCGTTTCGCGGCTGGAACATCGAGGAGTATCTGCCGCAGATAAGGGTTCCCGTTCTGGTGATCCAGGGAGCAAATGATGAGTACGGCACGATACTGCAGGTCAAAGCTATTGAGGACGGATGCCGGGCGCCAGTGAATACGATTCTCATTGAAGATTGCGGACACAGCCCACATGTTGATCAACCGGAGTTCACGATTGCGGCGATATGTAGGTTTCTTCGTGAACAGGTGGACTACCTGAGTACTTCACTACAGGAAGCTCGAGTTGGCAAAGTGGAATGAATTGGCACACTTACCGGGGCAAGCTATTGACTTTTTGTAACGTTCAGACAATCATGCGGCCACTTTAGCCCAGACGCGCTCAATGAGCCGACCCTGCCATCGGATCCAATCTGAAGGGGGCCTAACACATTGGTTCAAAGGTCCGCCAGCCCAGAGGTTGAACTGGCGATTTCCGCACTCAAGGATTTTCTGTCCGGCGGTTCGACTGCTCCGACAATCCTGGACACATCTGACTCAGACGTTCGGCAACTAGTTGGTGCCGAGCTCCTCGCTGCGATAACCGGATCCGATGAGGAAGCCGCATTGTGTTCCCAGGATCAACCCTCCTCACGCTTCGAGCAACAAGACAATGGCGAGTTAGTTCCACCCAAAGACCATGGCTCTGGCAATCAGAAACAAGAACGTGCGCGCCAATTGTTTATCGACTACGGTTATCTTGATGAAGCGATAGGTTCTTTGCGAGCCACCGAATCTCCCGGAGAGCGCGCTGACGCCGCCCGAACTTTAGGAATCGTCGGCAGTCAACGGGGCACCGCGTCGCTCATTGCAGCTCTCTTCGACGAGGCACCTGAAGTTCGCAAAGCGGCAGAGGAAGCTCTTGGTCGAATCGGCGATCCGTCCGTGTCGATCGGCCCAATCAGCACCTTGATCAACGGCGACTTAGACTACGGGGCGCCGTATGTGGTCCGACCATCGGAGGCCGAGACCGCCTCGGCTGAAGAAATCGAGATCGGATCGACTAGTGAAGTTGCAACTAATGTTCATTCCGTCGCTGGGAAGGTCTCGCTTAAACAGGCAACAGACAAGGACAACGATGCTGTTGCGGAAGCGTCACCAGAGGTCGAGGAACTAGACCAGATTAGAAACAACATCGCAGAACTGGAGCGCTTATTAGTCGACGCAGTCGCGGCTCGTAAGGAGGCTGATAACGAGGCCTCAGCCAGAGCTGAACAAGAATCGGCCTTTAGAGCCGAAGCGGCGGCACGGCGGCGCGAAGACGAGGAGACCAGGAAACGAGCGGAAGAGAAAGCCGCGCGCCGCAGATCCGAAGACGATCGGAAGATGGCAGCCGAACAGTTGGGTCGCCTGCAGGCCGAGCTGGAGGCACAGCGACTTGCTGAAGAAGAAGAGCGCCTGCGAGTCGAGACTGGCAGTCTAAGACAAACGGCAATCGAGATTTCCCGGCAGAGGGCAGAGTTTGAAGCCAGCGAATTCGCTCTAGCCGCTGAAGCCCGACGCTTGGAAGCAGAAACCTCACTACGTAAAGCGGAGGAACAATGCAACGCAGAACTGAAACGGTTGCGCACCGAAGAGGAAGCGTTGCACCGTGCCACTGAAGAGGCAACCACACAGCGCATTGAAGTCGAGGCTCAGCGCCGTGAGGCTGAGGCACTGGCGCTGCGGCTCGAGGGAGAGAAGAAGCAACTTGCCGAATGGATAGCCTCCCGGGATGCGGAATCGCAACATCTTCGCGAGGCCGAAGCCCAGGTCCGTGGTGCACAGGAAGAACTTCACCAGCAGGTTGAAGCTCTGCTGCGGGTGAGCGAGGAGGTCGCAATCCGTCGAGCTGAAATCGAAGCTGATAGATCAAAATTAGCCGTCGAGCTCGAGCAGCTCAAAGAAACGCAGGAACGCATGGGGGCTGACGAGAGAATTCGCCGCCAGGCTGAAACGGAGCGTTTGCAGCTGGAAGCGGAACTTGCCCAACAAGTTGAGAAGGAACAGCGCTTACTTGCGGAGACCAGGGGCCGAGCAGATGGCGAACAACGGCGTCTAAAGGAAACTTCTCGCCTGCGCGCTGAGGAGCATAATCGCCGTCTGGCGGAGTTAGAGGCCTTGCGAGTAGAAATCGAAATAGAGGCCCAGCAACGAGCCGAGAAGGAACGCCGGCTGAACAGCGAGATCGAACACTTGCGAGTTGCTGAGCGAGAGGCGCTAACGCGTATCGGAGAGGTAGAATCTTTGCGAAACCGAGCCGAAGAAACGCATCACCTCGCTGCCGAGAAAGTACAGAGAATTGAAGCGGAAGCCCGTCGCCAGACGATGGAAGACCAGCGCGTGTTGGACAAGCTGGAGGAAACCCGTCGCAACCTTGATCTTGAAGCTCACGCGCGAGCCAAACACGAAAAGGACCTTAAAGAAGAAATCGAAGCCTTACGAAAACTCGAGAAGGAAGAGCGTAATCGGATCGCGGAAATCAGTAGTAGCCGAGCCGAAGCAGAGACCCGACTACACCGTGAAAGGGATCGCCTCAAGCTTGAGGAAGAGGCCCTTGCCAAGGCTGAGTCGGAAATTGAGTTTCTGCTTGAGCGTCCGCAGGAATTATCGGAAGTGGACGAGTGGTACGACGATCCGGTCGACAACCTGCGAGCAGTAAGTCAACCAGCCGTTGACGAGTCAAGTGACGTCGTCTCAGAGGAGTTCGTAGTCTCCGCGTCCGAACAAACTTCGGTAGCCTCCGATCTGAGCGAAGTTTCAGACTTTGACTCATTCCAAATGGAGCTGAGAAGCGCCGATCCGTACAAACGAATGGCTGGTTTGGCCGGACTAGCGCGGCATGGCGGCGGCGAAGCCTTTGGTTTAATTGCCAGTTGCTTTGATGATCTCTCCCCCGAAGTCCGAAATGCTGCCGCACGAGCTTTAAGAGATCGTGAACCAGACCGTACGGTTGAATCGTTCACCAGGGCCATCGAAGAGGGATCACCGGAGCGTTCAAAAAATATCGGCGTTGCAATCGCCGCCTCGGGCCTCACTCGTGAGGCTTTGCATAATCTTAGCGCGCAGAGTCGCGAGGATACCTACAAAGCACTGTCTCTCCTGTTTGTCATGGCAAAGGCTGGTGAGATTCAGCCGTTGGTCCAGGCGATTGAAGAGCACGCGGAACCTGATGTCTGCATCGCGGCCATCAAGCTGCTCAATCTGAGTGGACAGTCGGGCGCGGCAGATGCGGCGCTTCAGCGGCGGCGCGAGAGCGGCCAGTAAATAAGGGACTGCGTTCAACCTTTTGTGAGTGAGGAAGAGACCATTTTCCATATGTCATTTTCCATTTCTCATTCGTCATTGGAATCCCCAGTGGTTACTTGGCACTCATGGCGAACCATCAAGGAGAAAGCCAGTCGAATGACCGACTACCAGATCAGTCCGATGACAAATGAGAAATGGAAAATGATATATGGAAAATGAAAGACTAGCTCACCCACTGAAATCGAGACCATCTCGCGACGAGAGCTGCTATGCTTTCTCGAGTCCCGCGTATTTCTGGACAAGCTTTTTTTGACCGTAACCGGGGAAGGTCACCGTTAGCTTCATTGAATCGCCGACTCCTTCGCGATGAAGGACGAGGCCGCGGCCGTACTTGGCATGACGGACATATGAGCCGGGAACGAACTCTGATGGAGTACTTGATTGTGTGTCCGTAGTTGAGGGTCGTGAACCGGAGGTCGGCGTTCGCGTACCGGGTGCGGACTGACGTTTAACCGCCGGCGAGTGTCGCGTCTCGGAGGACGGTCGACCCAGCTGTTGGTTTCGCTGCTTGAAGAACTCCGCAATTGAGTCGACGCTGTCATAGGTCTTACCGCTAAACGTCTTCCGCTCTTTTCGATACTCCCCTTGCTCATATTCAACGGTTGATGATCCGCGAGCGAATGAAAGCCACGAATTACCGAGTGATAAATCTTCCATCAGCTCAAGCGGCATCTCGTTCAGGAATTGAGATGGTTCCGACGCCAGTTCCTCGCCATAGACGCGGCGTTTCATGGCGTGTGTGACATAGAGATATCGCTCAGCCCGTGTCATGGCGACATAGCATAGACGCCGTTCCTCTTCTAACTCCGCCGGGTCTGTCGCCGAGCGCGAGTGCGGAAAGAGTCCGTCCTCCAGCCCCACGATAAAAACCAACGGAAACTCGAGCCCTTTTGCCGAGTGCGCGGTCATCAGAGTAACAGGCGCATCACGTTTGTACTGGTCCGCGTCAGAGACCAGAGCTGAATGGTCGATGAACTCGCGCAGACCCTCGACGCCCTGATCGTCATAGTCAACGGCCGCATTGACGAGTTCCTGCAGGTTTTCGAGCCTTGCTTCCGCCTCGTCAGTGTTCTCAGACTTGAGCGCGTTCTCATAGCCAGTATCAAGAATCGCGGTCTTGACGATATCTGATACGGGCGAGGAGGAGGAAAGCGAGAGCGAGGGAAGCGGCGACGGGGAGAGGGGGAGATGGGCGGATGGGGAGATGGGGAGATGGGGAGACGGGGAGACGGGACGCGGAGACACGGGGACGCGGGGACTCGGAGACGCGGAGTCTTCCTCGCTTTGTTCCGTAAGATCGTGACCTTGTCTTATCTCTGAGTCGCCGCTTCCCTCCGTCTCCGCTTCTCCCCATCGCCCTGTCTCCGACTCTCCGCGTCTCCGAGTCTCCGCGTCTCCACGTCCCCCCGTCTCTCCGCGTGCCAGTTCACCCAGGCGGAGGATAATCCTGCGAAAGTTCCTGAGTGCCGAGACCGCGCGCGCGCTTAGGTTTTCTGGTTTCTCAATCACCAGTGAGATCGTTTCCCAATGTGAAAGCCCGGTGTCTCTTGTCCGCCGGTCAATCTCTTCAAGGGTTTGTTTGCCGATGCCGCGCGGCGGGCTATTGATTACCCGTGCCAGCGCAATTGAGTCGTGCGGATTCAACGCCAGCTTGAGATAGGCGATGACGTCGCGCACCTCCATCCGCTCGTAAAATGAGAAACCACCGACGATGTTGTAAGCGAGCCCGGCGCGGCGCATCGCTTCCTCGAACACGCGTGATTGCGAGTTGGTCCGGTAAAGCACTGCCGCCCTAAGATCATATTGCTCGCGACGCTGCTCGAGGATCTTTGACGCCACGAAGCGGGCCTCGGCCTCAGCGTCGAAAGCTTGATAGTAGCGTACGCGTTCACCCGGCGGATTTGATGTCCACAGCTTCTTCCCCTTGCGCTCGACGTTGTTTTTTACGACGGCGCCGGCGACGTCCAGAATCGTCTGGGTTGAGCGATAGTTCTGTTCCAGCCTGATGATCTTCGTGTTTGGGAAGTGTTGTTCGAAATTTAGGATGTTGGTGATGTCCGCGCCGCGCCATTTGTAGATCGACTGATCCTCGTCACCCACCACGCAGATGTTTTGTTGTTTCTCGGTGAGAAAACGGATCAAAGCGAACTGCAGCGAGTTTGTGTCCTGGTATTCGTCGACCAGGATATAGCGAAACTTGTTATTGTATTTCTCACGCACTTCCGAGTCTTTTCGCAGCAACCGCACGGTTTTGATCAACAGGTCGTCAAAGTCGAGCGCGTTGTTGGCGTTGAGTCTCTCCTCGTAGAGCTTATAGACGCGGGCTATTGACGCGCGTCGTTCGTCAACGTACTCAGCCCTGGCTGCATATGCGTCGACGTCTTCGCCGCGGTTCTTGGCGCCGCTGATGGCCCCTTGCACGGCGCGCGGCGCCAGCTTTTTGTCGTCGTAGCCGAGATCCTTCGTGCAGTTTTTGATAAGACGGAGGGAGTCGTCCTGGTCGTAGATCGTAAAGGTCTTACTATAGCCTTGGTTTAACTTCTCGATGTCCTGACGCAGGAGGCGAACACAGAGGCTGTGAAAGGTGGAAACCCATGGCACACTCGACAATTCCTGCCCCCGCAGGAGTCGTTGCACTCGCGAACGCATTTCTTCGGCCGCCTTGTTGGTAAAAGTGACGGCGAGAATGTTCCACGGCCGCACGCCTTTCTCCGCGATAAGGTAAGCAATGCGATGAGCGATGACGCGCGTTTTGCCGGAGCCGGCCCCGGCAAGGATTAGGAGCGGGCCGTCTGTTTGTTCAACCGCGAGGCGTTGTTCGGGATTGAGTGAAGATAGAAAATCAGTCATCAAAATTAACGTTGAATTGAAATTCACATTAAAGCACACGAATCACTCTAACAAGAAGCGCACAACCAAATGTCCGACATGCTTCAGCTTGTCGTCAAAATTACCTACACTTAATGTACGACGTAACGGGTACCACGCTTGATTGTAGGTAATCTTGACGACAAGCTGAATGAAGCATGTCGGACATTTGGGGTGCTCGCAAAAGTTGTTATTCAGAATCGTTCCACTCAACTGCATGGCTCAAGAGGTAGGTAAGGAAATCAAAAACGATCCACGAAAGATCACCTCCATTTCGTGTTCGTTCGTGTGGTTTCGTGGATCGTTTGCCTCCTATGATTTGAACGCAAGAATCGGATAGATTCAACATCTAA
Organism: Pyrinomonadaceae bacterium; assembly: GCA_023717605.1. Lineage (GTDB taxonomy): Bacteria > Acidobacteriota > Blastocatellia > Pyrinomonadales > Pyrinomonadaceae > PSRF01. The sequence continues at coordinate 1,254 of JAMQPH010000673.1, read as the reverse complement.
GACCTCCTAACATGCCCGCAGTTGGAGTTGCTTTAGCGAAAGTTCTGGAGGTGTTAGGATGAGCGCAATGATGGATCAGCAAATGACTATGTGGAAGGACCCCCAGGATGAACTTTGGCAAGCCGTCATGGCCAAAGATTCCAGGTTTGACGGAACCTTTGTGTTTGCCGTCAGCTCAACAAAGATCTACTGTCGGCCTTCTTGCCCTTCGCGGCGGCCACATCGAGAGCGGGTTAGCTATTTTCGTTTGCCCGAAGCGGCAGAGCAGGCAGGCTTTCGCGCGTGTAAGCGCTGTCATCCGAATCGAATAACGTCTATCGATCCTCAGATTGAGATGGTTCAGCGTGCTTGCCGATACATTGAGACTCAGGATGAAGCATCAGTTACCCTCGCGGAGCTTGGGGAGCACATCGGTATCAGTGCCTTTCATTTGCAGCGAGTTTTCAAAAAGGTCATGGGAATCACGCCGCGGCAATACGCTGATGCGTGCCGGATTGGGAAATTCAAAACGCGTGTTCGCGAAAGTGGCTCGGTAACGGGAGCGATGTACGACGCCGGATTCAGCTCCAGCAGCAGACTGTACGCTCGCGCTCCGGCCGAGTTGGGCATGACGCCGGCAACCTACGGTCGTGGCGGCCGTGGCGCGATAATCAACTTCACAATCGCCCCGTGCTCGCTTGGTCTCTTGCTCGTCGCCGCAACTGAGCGGGGTATATGCGCAGTCAAACTTGGCGATTCCGACTCCGGATTAACTGCCGACCTAACCACGGAATATCCGTCTGCAGAGATTCATCGCACCGACTCGATGCTGAGTGAGCCTGTAGATAGGCTTTTGAACTACCTCTCGGGCAAGCATCCCGATCTTCAGCTGCCCTTAGACATTCAAGCAACCGCCTTTCAGTGGCAGGTGTGGGAAAACCTGCGCGCGATACCGTACGGCGAAACCAGGTCATATGGCGAGGTTGCCAAGGCCATGGGTCGACCAACGGCTGCGCGCGCGGTTGCCAGGGCCTGTGCGACCAATCCGGTTGCCCTGGTCATTCCCTGTCATCGCGTGATTCGTGAAGACCGAGGCCTTGGTGGTTATCGCTGGGGCTTGGAACGGAAGGACGCCTTGTTAGAACAGGAGAAGGAGCGGTAAATACTGGAGGGACGCCCCTACAATCTACTTCCTCTTGAAGTATTGAACGGCGCGTTCATGCTTTTGCGCCAGTTCACGAGTGGCGAAAGTGCCAAGGTTCCTTCGCTTGCCGG
>JAMQPH010000644.1 GCA_023717605.1 Pyrinomonadaceae bacterium | reverse complement strand
GCTGGACGATGTCGCGGCAATTGTCCGAGCTACGGCGTCGGACGCCGTGCAGTGGCTGCCCTCCGAGGAGGGCGCGGCCGTGTTACTTCCTTTGTTAGGAGACAAAGACGAGTTTGTCCGACAAGAAGCTGCTTACGCACTGGGACGGACAAAGAGTCGAAGCGCGGTCACGCCTCTTATCGAGCGGCTTGCGATGGACAAGAAAGATGGAGTGCGCGGGGCAGCGGCGGTTGCTTTGGGCAAGATTGGGGACGAGGCGGCCGTCGTTTCACTAGCCCAAATAGTCTCGCCAGGCACGTCGTTATCTGGCGCGAAGGCTCGCAAAGAGAAGAACGCTTTCGTGCTGCGGGCAGCAACCGTGGCATTGGGACAGATTGGCAGCCGGGCAGGATTACCGGCCCTAATGGCCGTCCTTGAAGATGAGAGAACTACCGATGATGTAAGGCGAGAAGCTGCTTGCTCTCTGGGTCTCATTGGAGATCCCGCTGCAGAGCCAGCTCTGCGGAAAGTTTTGATGGCCCGGGATGTCTACCTTTCTTTCGCAGCTCAAGAAGCCTTGCGCAGAATATCGCGCCGGCAGCAAGTCAATCCCGGATAGCAATCTCGACCATTAAACCAAAAGCGCCGCCTACTGATTAAGTGGGCGGCGCTTTTGTTTGGGGCTACAGAGAGGTTAGCTTTCAGTTTTCTCTCCACGACTCTGGCTCTTCCGGGCTGCCTTGGTGGCGTGAGGAATCGGCAAACCGACGCCTCCGGAAAGCGATTCAGCTGTCTCGGTCTGTTCCTCGGGCTTCGGCATTTCCTGAATGAGGGCCCCTCCTGAACTCTTCGAGAAGATAAGTTTATGAGTAAACCTGTCAACGTCTACATGCACGAGGTCGCCGAGGCCGATTTGACCGGTAGCCACCAGGTTAGATAGTGGATAGACGAGGAAACGCTCTACGGACCGTTTCAAGTGGCGCGCGCCATATTTGAAATCCAGGCCTTCCTTCAACAGCATATTTTTGGCTGTCTCGGAGCATTGGAAGACAAACTTCGTTCCCGCCGACAGCATGATTCGATCCTGCACCGCCTGTAACTCGAGATCGAGAATCTGACGAAGATGATGTTCTTTCAACGAACGGAAGACCACTACTTTATCGATCCGATTCATGAACTCCGGCGAAAACTTCCTGCGCGCAGATTCAACCGCCGTGCGGTAGATTTTTTGATCAACCTCAGTGTCGTTCGGATTCTTCGCACCCTTAGTAGGCGCAAAACCAATCCCGCCTGAAATGAGCTCCGACATCTCGCGCGCACCCAGGTTGGAGGTCATAACGATCATGGATCGTGAAAAGTCCACCCGGCGGTTGTCTCCGAGAGTCAGAGTGGCTTTATCCAGAATGCCAAGCAGCAACTGCCACAGGCTGTCCGAGGCTTTCTCGATTTCATCAAACAGGATGAGCGAGAGCTTCAGATCGTCGGTATGCATCCGATCTAGATTCTCTTGCGTCAACATTGGCGAAGTCTCGCGGTGGCCGAGGTAGCCCGGAGGCGAGCCGATGAGCTTCGCAATTTCATGCGAGTGCTGAAATTCGGCACAATCAATTTTCACAATTGCGTTGGCGTCGGCAAAGAGAACCTCCGCTGCGGCTTCGATAACGCGAGTCTTTCCCGATCCAGTTGGACCCAGAAAGAGCATAGTGCCGATAGGTCGATTCGGCGGATTCATGCCAGCTAGAAAAATCTGGTAGAGGCCGCTCATGCGGCGCACTGCCCGTTCCTGTCCTACTATTCTGGAGGACAAGCGCTCCTCAAAATCCTGGGCCCGAGGACTCTTTTGATTAGGGTCTAAAAAAACTGTATCCATATTGTCGTTTAATGTGTCCATGTCCATTTCAGCAATCATCGTCTTACTCCTCGCCTGCTGCGCCAAGAGCTTCCTGACTCTCTTTCTTTCGGCCTTTCCGGCCGTCTGCTCATCAGTCATAGCAAGGAACGATCCGCTGCTTAAGTTGATGCGTTGTTTTGACTCTTCGTTTGCCCCGCAACAATCGCGAGTTGACCGCGTCGGTTCAACACACTGCTATATATACGACACGAAGCGAAATGTCATCACAAAATATGGGCAAATTGCGGAAACTCTTTCTCTAGACCTGCACTGACGTTGTGGGTGCTGTGACACTTCCTGTCAGACGACATATGACAATATGTGTTGGCTAGGCGACACAAGGTGGACTTTTAGTTAGTTGAGTGCACGTTTTAACGCGCCGCCCTACGAAAAGGTTTTGAACTAGAATCGGCTTTTTGCGTACACCGCGCGATTGTCCTCTTCAGCCACGCTCCCCACCCCAGATCAAACAGGTTTTTTAGTCGTAGTATTCGAGGCCCAAGTGGGTAATCAGGTCCTCGCCGCGAAGGTGGCGCAGAGTGTTCTTGAGTTTCATCAACTGAATAAAGATGTCGTGCTCGGGATAGAGATGCGGAGCAGTCTGTGGTGACTTGAAGTAGAAGGACAGCCACTCCTGGATTCCCTTCATGCCGGCGCGCTGCGCCAGATCAAGGAACAACGCCAGATCAAGCACGATAGGCGCGGCCAGAATCGAGTCCCGACAAAGGAAGTTAACCTTGATCTGCATCGGATATCCCAGCCAGCCAAAAATGTCTATGTTGTCCCAGCCTTCTTTGTTGTCGCCGCGGGGCGGGTAGTAGTTAATGCGAACTACGTGTGAGAAGTCTTTGTAGAGGTTCGGATAAACCTCGGGCTGGAGAATGTATTCCAGGACGGAGAGCTTCGACTCTTCTTTCGTCTTGAATGATTCAGGATCATCCAGCACCTCTCCGTCGCGATTGCCAAGGATGTTCGTGGAATACCAGCCGTGCAGTCCAAGCATGCGTGCCTTCAAACCCGGAGCGATAATCGTCTTCATCAACGTTTGGCCCGTCTTAAAGTCCTTACCGCAAATCGCCGCCTTGTTCTGATCGGCCAGAGTTCTGATGGCCGGAATGTCCACAGTCAGGTTAGGAGCGCCATTAGCGAAAGGAATTCCAGACTTTAAAGCTGCATAAGCGTAGATCATCGAAGGGGCGATTGACTTGTGGTTTTCCTTCATCGCTTTCTCAAATGACTCGATTGTCTTGTGGACGGGATTCTCCTTGAGGAAGATCTCGGTTGATGCGGCCCAGACCATCACCACCCGTGAGACCTTATTCTTTCGCTTCCATTCGGCTATCTCAGCAATCAGCTGATTAGCTAAGTCAAGTTTATTCTTGCCGCTCTTTACGTTGGTTCCGTTGAGGCGTTTGACATAGGACTGATCGAAGACCGCCTTCATCGGCTTGATTTTCTGGAGCGAGCCTTTGAGCTGGAGGAGCAGTTCCTTTTCCAGAACTCCGGCGTGCAGCGCTGCTTCGTAAGCGGAATCTTCGAAAATGTCCCAGGCGCCGAAGACAAGGTCTTCTATCTTCGCCAGCGGCACAAAGTCCCTGATCAAAGGCACCCGGTTCTCGGTTCGCTTTCCTAGCCGAATGGTGCCCATCTGAGTGAGGCTCCCGACCGGGTCAGCAATACCTTTCTTAACGGCTTCCACACCGGCTATGAAAGTTGTGCTCACAGCCCCCAGGCCCACCAGCAATACTCCCAGCTTGCCTTTTGGCTCAATAATCTCCGAAGCTTTTCCTGTTGCCATTGCTCACCTCTCCTCGAAAGTCGATGCGGCAATGATACTAGGCGGGCCGCAGCGCGTTAGGAGGAATCTTGCTCATTACTGGCGTTGGATTGCGGAACTTCCGCCAAAGTGAGGACCTCTCAGCTGGAAACGAGTGCCTTGCGAAAGGCGCGCGGAGTCAGACCCGTGGCTTGGCGAAACGCCTTAGTGAAGTGACTGGGACTAGAATATCCAACCCGCAAGCTAATCTCTGTTATCGAAAGATTCGGCTCGGCCAGCAACAACTGGGCGCGGCTCGTCCGAATGCTTGCCAGGTAGGCGTGCGGCGTTGTTCCGGTCAACTTCTTAAAAACACGCACGAAGTGAAAAGGAGACAAGTACGAAGCCGAGGCGATCTCCTTGAGAGTGAGATCCTGCTCTAGTTGAGCATGCATCAGCTCAACCGAGCGGCGGATGCGCCGATCGATCAGTCCTACACGGGAAATCTCCAGCTCCTCGGAACGGCGTATGTTCGAATAGTGTCTTAGGAGGTGCACCACTACTTGCTCAACCAGCGCGCCAAGCACAATTTCGCGTCCCGGACTTTCGTCGGTCAGCTCGGTGGCCAGGCCGCGACCCAGTTGATTCAGCCGCTCGTCGTGATCAACCAGATCTGAGCGGAAAGCGACGGCGGTCCCGGGCCCAGTCAGGTGCATGCGCACGGCGTGATCAACCACAAGGGCAGGTGCGAGGGTCAATTGAAGTAGTTCAACTGACTCGCCTGTCAGGCTGGCGCCAAGGGACGGACTGAGTAGGAGCGCCTGATTGGTTAACATCGAACCGGATTTCTCTTCAGTCCTGAATTTGAGCCGGCCATCGAGGACCAGGATTACGGCGTAGTCGGATCTCGCTTCGTGGGTCCCATCAAGTTTTTTCCCTCGCCGGTAATAAAGCGAGTAATGCGGATTAATAAGGAAGCGATTTAACGGAGGCAGGGAAGGACTCATCAGTCGAACTGTACGCGAATGTCTTCAAAACCTTCAAATTGCGGCATGGGAGTTCCGGTAGCGAACCAAGCTGGCGGGATCGTTGCTGATCAAGGCCTTTACGCCACGCGATCGGGCACGCTCAACCCACTCCGGATCGTCGACCGTCCACACGACAACTTCGATTTTCGATTTTCTCGCCTGTTCGGTCAGCCGACGGCCGGCCAAGGTGTGATGGAGGCAGATTTCATCGGCTCCACTCATTTTTGCTAGCTCTATCAGCGTGATTCTCCTGATCAGAGTGGCGGGAATCGAGACCTTGGGCTCGAAGAGAGCTGCTGTACGAATTGCAGAATCGATGGCCTTGACTGCTCGTACTAATGAAAGGTCAAAGCTTGAGACAATTACGCGCTTAGCAACTGCATGTTTTCTAATCGCCGTTGCAGCTTCGGCGGCCAGTCTCTCCCCGGCGCCAACCAGACTCTTCATTTCCACATATAACAGGACGTCAGAGTTTGCGAAGAGTTCAAATACTTGTTGCAGGCTCGGCAGTTTCTCATTCGAGAAATCCAAGCTATGGGCGTTAGGCCGCTGAGCGAACCAGCTACCGACATCGGTTCTCACCAGCGCTTCAGCCGAGAGTTCAGCTACAACGCCATCAATCAATCCGGTTCGCGCGAGGGTGGAGTCATGGATAACTACGGGCACGCCATCTAGAGACAGTCGGACATCAAACTCGATCCCGTCAGCTCCATCCTGAATGGCGCGTTTAAATGCTGCGAGCGTGTTCTCAGGCGCAATTGCCGAAGCCCCTCGGTGTCCGATGATCAGAGGTAGCTCACTCATACCGATAGCCAAAAAGTAGTCCCGAACGCACTATTTCGGGGCGACAAATCGAGGGGAATGGTGACACGGAGACGGAACGGATAGCCGATGGCGTCTATTGCTGCTTTGAAAGATATTCTTGTTGGCCGGAGTTTCGCAGAACTTTCTTTAGTTTGATATCGAAGGTTCCGTATTCACTCTTAACGCGAGCGCTGACTGGAAGGCGGCGGGCGTCCTCAGTAAACCAGATAGAAAACTGGCCGTCACCTTCGATCATTCCGCGTGGGCCGAAAAGTTCGACATCAAGCCGAATTGCGTTGACCCTTCCCAGCATGGTCTTTATTCGTTTCTTTTCAACCACGCGGATGGGAATGCGATAAACGTTACCGGAGTCGCTTACTACGAGTTCAAGGGTCTTTCCCACCTGCATCGGCTGCGTTCTCAAGTAATAGATTGCCGATAGAATGTCCTGGACTGGGCCGGTAAATTCCGAGCTGACAGTGCGGGGAGGTTGAGACGGGTTCCTGGGGTCGGTTTCGGTCCACACAACCTTCCCAGCGACATTGTCAAAAACAGCTTCGCTGCTACGAATACGCTTCCCCTGTTCGTCGAGTCTCTTGGTCTTTTGAACTCGGAATGAAATTGGATCCACGATTGATTCCATTCGCTCCCGGAAACGCAGGTTGAACAATTTCGCAAAAAATCCTTTGCTCGAAACGTCGCCTTTGAAGACCAACGAGTATGCCGCAGACTTCTCTGGCAAAGTTGAATGGGATCCTTTAGTTGGCTGGTTTAGGGGAGTGCGGCTGGCGGTAAATCTGAAATCCGCAACATCCATCTTTCTGAGCAGAGCGCGCGAAAACTCGGCTTCATAAACCAACTCTTCCGCGGGTTCAAAAGGCCGCTCTGAAAGTGTGCGAGCAGGCTTTTGGGCTTCGGCCATGCCAGCGCCGACCGTGGCGAGCCAAAGAATTGCAATTAGTAGATGTCTCGATCGATTCATTTTACGTAATAAGCTTTGAAAGCCAGTATCCCCCAGGCGACCAACAATCCGAGCGTCGCACGGTATTCCCGGTATCGCATGTAGAGGCCGCTATCGAACTTGGTAGATTGATCTGCGTCACTAACAAATCGCGTGAGGCGCGGAAAAAAGAGCGGCACCTCCGCAGCATATCGCTGATAGGCAGTTCCAAAGATCTCAGCCAGAGTCGCCGATTCGACGCGCATCACAGGAAAATAGATGCCAAGAAACAGCACCGCAAAGACAATCCCCAGAGGCCACCAGCCTGAGCCAATCGTAAATCCCAAACCCAGAAGAAAGCTACCGAGGTATAGGGGATTGCGTGTGTAGGCGTATGGACCAGACGTGGCTAAAGCGTCATTTTTCCGAATGTGGCCCGATGCCCAGGCTCGTATGGCCAGACCCAGGACCGAAATAGCTCCTCCGATCGCAAGGGAAAGGGGGCGCGGTTGGGCCAGGAAAATAAAAAGCGCCGCACACAGAAAACCGAGCGGCACGCGCCAACGTTGAATCCAGGTTCCACCTCTACGCAATACGGATGAACTCCTCAACAAGGACATTTTTGACTGTCCTGGTTGCCGACCAACCGAGTTTACAAACTGACAGGCACGACCTAGTGTTCCACCTGCGGCATTCTCGGGACGCGTTCCAAACGTTCGGTCACTGCCTGTAGAAGTCGCTCGACTTCAATGTTCATGCAAATCCAATTAGAGCAGGCGCGGCGATGGCAATCGACGCGGCAGTCAATGTCCGTGCGTTCCACGCAAACGTCGTCCCTGCGCGGGCTACCGTTGCGCCACCACTCAGTAGGTCCGAATAGACCGACCACAGGAGTTCCGGCAGCGACTGCAATGTGGGTTGGCCCGGTATCTCCGCCCACATAGACTTGGGCGCGTTTAGCGAGCGCATAAAAGCCCTTCAATGAGAGGCTAACGGCTCGCGCTTTGCCCGAACGACAGGCGTCCAAAACTCTCTCTGCCAGTTCGCTTTCGCCCGGTCCGTATGTGATCAGCGAGTGGAGACCGTGATTGCCCCAGATCTGATCTGCAAGTTCAGCGAAACGCTCAGGACTCCAAAGCTTTGTTGGCCAGCCACCACCGGGATTAAGAATCGCATACCGTCCCCCGGTTCCATCAACTGCTCTATCTGCCTCGCTTTCATGGCTCGAGTCAACCTGAATTGGAAACTCGAAGCCGCTTGAGTGTTGAGGCACCGGAATACCAAGGGCGCCATTCACCAGGCCTAGATTCTTACTAATTATGTGTGTGTGCCTGGGGATATAGACCGTTTTAGACAGCAAAATCCGACTGGCTGGCTCCCTGAGACCCTCACGAGAGAAGCCAAAAATGCGACGCGCGCCTGAAAGGCGCGCAATAGAAGCCGATTTGAGTAGTCCCTGGAAGTCGAGTGCAAGATCGAAGGCGGAGGCCCGTAACCGACGTAACTGCTGGCGCGGTGCCCGCAGCGTCTCCCCAGACATCAGCCCGCGCCTCAGCGCCTTCGTGTCGACTTCGATGAGCCGATCCAAATACGGGTTGTCTCTTAAAATTTCTGATGCACGTCGTTCTACTACCCAAGAGATTTCTGCGTGAGGCAAGGCGTGCCTGAGCACTGCCAAGGAAGGTAGAGTATGGACAATGTCGCCAATGCTCCCCAGTTTCACTATGAGAATACGCACTGTCTGAATGGTAAATCCGATTTCATGATTACGCAAAACAACTTGGCTGGACCCATCTTGCGGTTGAGTCGCGTGGGGGAAACCTCAGTAACTTTCCTATCTTCTTGAGTTATTTCCCATCTTACCCAGAATTTCGGATGTTGAATGGTTTTTTGGATCACCGACTATAGCTACCCGCCCACCGTATGAACGGGCCACATCGCGCTCCGGCACGGTCTCCTCGGTGTAGTCGGTGCCCTTAGCATGGACATCCGGCCGGAGAGCAAGCAAGAGATTCTCTACCGTGGGTTCATCGAAAACGGTTACGAGGTCAACGGCGGCTATTGAAGCCACCATCTCAGCCCTCTCAATATCGGACATGATGGGGCGCCCGGGACCCTTCAAGACTGCAACTTGCCTGTCCGAATTTATTCCGACCACCAGCAGATCACCCAGAGCCCTGGCTCCTTTGAGATAACGAATGTGTCCGACGTGAAGAACGTCGAAACAGCCGTTAGCGAACACGATCTTTGCACCATTGTGCCTGGCGGCCTGTACGCGAGCGATCAGATCTGCTCGAGTGAGAATGCGGTCGGTTGGTTTCGTTTCGTTCTGGTTGACGCGGCAGTCAGTGTTCATACCAAGACAATCCTTCCGATAGCTCGCTCGACGAGAACTCGAAGTGAATAGGTTCTATCTGAGCACTGAGTCGACCAGTTCGTCGCCAGTGACTGACGCGGTGCCCCGTTTCATCACCACCAGCCCCCCGGCATAATTGGCCAGGCGCGCTGCATCAGAAAAGGACGCATCGCAGGCCAGCGCCAGCGTGTAGGCCGCAATCACGGTATCCCCGGCACCGGTGACGTCTACTGGCTCAAGCGCACCAACCGCATCGATGTGAACAGGCGCAACGGTGTCCTGGAAAAGCATCATGCCGTGGCTGCCGCGAGTGATCAGCAACGCTCTGTAACCCAGGCGTTCCCGCATTTCCTCGCCCGCCGCTTCCAGGTCGCTGACACTCGCCAGTTGTTTTCCCAGGAGTTGTTCGACCTCGTCCTCGTTTGGAGTCGCTGAGGTGAAGCCCTCAAACTCGGAAAGCTTGAACCGGGAATCGACTAAAACCGGAATTCCTTTGTTGACTGCCGTGTCCCGAACGACCCTGGCTAGCTCCAATCCGGCAACGCCATAGTTATAGTCGGAAATGATGACCGCGTCTGAGGCTTGCAGTTTGTCAAGCACACGTTTGCGTAGCGGTTCGTGGAAATCGGAATTCAGAGGGGCTCCCTCATAATCAAGCCGAATGACTTGCTGTCGAGTAGAGTGGAGCTGGCCTGCGAGAATTCGCACTTTCGTGGTCGTCTGGAGCTTTTCAGATATCAGTAAGCCGGTGCAGTCCACTCCCGCCATCTCCAACCCTTTGACAAGCGCTCGTCCCGCGGCATCTTCACCAACCACCCCAACCAGCGAGACACTGGCTCCGAGTGAAACTAGATTCATGGCACAGTTTGCGGCTCCGCCAGGTACTGTTTCGGTCTGCTCGTGACGAAGAATAAACACTGGAGCTTCGCGCGAAACTCTACTAATCGCGCCATAGACAAACTGGTCCGCTATTGCATCGCCAACGACCAGGATCCGGCGCTCGGGGAAGCGTTTCACAATGCCGATCAGTCGCTCTTCCAATAATGTTGGTGCGGACGTCATGCGCGTTTTCCCAGCGGTTGTTCGATTATTTTCTTGACTGCTTCCAGCAAGTGTTTGGCGGTCAAGTCTGGCTGATGATTCCAGGTTTGCCGCTGATGTTCCCATTCTCCTCGACCGTAGCCGCTCATGACGAAAACAGAGTTGACCCCGGCGTTGCGGGCCAACTCGATATCGCTGTAACGATCCCCAACCATCCAACTTCCAGGGAGATCGATATCAAACTCCTCGGCAGCGCGCCGTATAAGTCCCGGCTTCGGCTTTCGACAATCGCACTCAAATCGATAGGGCGGGTCTCCGACGGACGGATGATGGGCGCAGTAATAAATCGCATCGATTCGCGCGTCGGTTGCGGCCATCTCTTGTTTCAATGTTTCATGGATCGTCTGAATCATGTCTTCGGCGAAATACCCGCGAGCGACCCCGGCCTGATTAGTAACAACTATTGCCAGCCAGCCACTGTCGTTCAGTAGCTTGATGGCGGCGGCGGAATAGGGAAAGACTCGAAAGCGCGAAGGGTGATTGATATACCCAACCTCTTCGGAAATCGTTCCATCGCGATCAATGAAGACTGCCCGCTGCATACTCTTAAGACTTTACGCTAATCTAACTTAGCGGAACCTATTGAAACTTCCAATCTGTCAGGGCTTAAGCCCTGGCGTGCTTCCTGGGCTGGTGTGTTTCTTCCAAGCAGCACCCGCGCGCGCTCCAAAACACGCTCGGGGGTGATCGCGGTCATGCAGCGATGATCGATCGGACAATCCCGCAACATACATGGTGCGCAGTCTGGCGGTTCGCGCACAATTTCGGCAGCTGGTGAAAACGGGCGTGTAGTCAAGGGGTTTGTAGGTCCAAAGATGACGAGTGTAGGCCGTCCCAGCCCGGATGCGATATGAGCAGGACCGGTGTCATTCGTAACCAGGAGATCCACCAGGCTGAGAACAGCAGCAACTTGAGCCAGGCTGGTTTCGCCGGTGATCATAATTGGCTTATTGCGCATCTGGTGGCTGACTTCCCGCGAGACATCTAATTCCTCGGGCGACCCTATCAGTAGTACTTCAGCGTTTAGCTCCTCTATCAAACTGTCGGCAAGCGCACTGTAAAGCTTGGCCGGCCAACGCTTCGCGCGGCTGTTTATCGAACCGGGACATAGGGCAACCAGGGCGCGTCCCTCGCGGACACCGTGCGCGCAGAGGAAGCCTAATGCTTCGGACTGATGTGGCTCAGAGATGTGCAAAGAGGGGTCTGGAGCGCAATCGGCAATGTGTTCGGTATGGAAAAGAGCACACTCAAGCTCCTTGACAATGTTCAGGTAATAAAAAATTTCGTGCTTGGAGCTGCGCCATTCGGGAACTGGCAACGGATTGGTCAGCAGCCTGGTGCGTCCATCAGTTGCATAACCGATACGAATGGGAACTCGTGCCAGCGCAGGAATCAGTGCGGCTTCAAAGGCATTGGGAAGAAGAATGGCGAGATCGAAGTTCCCACGGCGCCATTCGGCAGTCTGTTTGATAACTGACCATGGTCCGCGCCGGTCATAGATCAGCAGATCATCAAGAAAATCGGCATCGGCGAACAGCTCTTTGGCCCAGGGCCTGGTCGCCAGAGTTACGTGCGCACTGGGCAACATGCGACGCAGTTCTCGCAATGCAGGCACGGTCATAACGGCGTCGCCGACCCAGTTGGTGCCGCGAACGACAACGCGATTGATGTTTTGCTGTTTAAGAGTCTCCATTACCCGCATTAGCGACTAAAGCTCTTTTCGCGGGGGTCATAGCAAGCTTCGCAGCCCGTCCTTGAGTCCAATCTCCGGTTGCCAGCCCAGTTGCTCGCGAACCAAACTCAGATCAGAAACATAATTGATGGGCACCGGATGCGAGAGTGCGTCATTGTACTCAATGACCGGTTCGAGCTCGATTAGCTTCCCCACAGTGCTGATCATCTCGTTCAGAGTAGCCGCATTCTCCCTACCGCCCCCAAGATTATAAAGTCCGTAGGAGATGGACGAGCCGATGAACGCCTGGCAAGCACGCGAAAAGTCGTCAACGTGCAGGATGTCGCGGATTGCTTGGCCGCCCACCGGGACTTGAATTGGCCACCCTCGCTTCACAGATTCAACGTAGTGTGTGACGAAGCCGTACTGATTGCCATCTGAGGGACGTGCGTAGACCGTAGATAGTCGAAAGATACACGCCCGCACATCTCGCTGGCGCGCATAGTAATCGACGTAGCGCTCGCCAATCAGCTTCGACCACTCTAGCGGCGTCTGGCCACAGTAGTCGGTTGGACATATTTCGGGGACCGGATCGTATACCGCTGCGTTTGCGCCGTATACGTCCTTCGTAGACGCAAAGATAAAGACGGAACCAGGCTTCATATGTCGAATGACATTAGCGGTCCCCTCGGCGTTGGTGCGAAAACTCAGGTCCGCCGCCGAAGGGTCTTTATCGAGATAGGCTGCGAGATGGATGACGACGTCGTAATTCGCGGCAATCTCGGCATCGCTTTCGGTGAGTATGTCGAGATTTGAGCGACGCGAGAAATCGTCCGCTTCAAAGAACCGGCGCACGTGAA
>JAMQPH010000643.1 GCA_023717605.1 Pyrinomonadaceae bacterium | reverse complement strand
CTTCATCTCCTACCTCGATCGATTTCAATACTAATGGTTGAGATGGATCGGGCGTAATTGCCATCACCGTATCGACCACTGCCAGCAAGCGCACTTGAGTTCCGGTGGGCCATTCGCGTAGGCAAACGGCATCAACCGCGGCGTTGGAGTACGGGGAATTGTCTACGCCGATGATAAGCCGAAGCGCAGAGTCAGCATTACTGCGACGACGAGCGATGCGCACAGAGCAACTCGCCTCGTAGAGAAGTCTTTGTGAGACGCTTCCTAGTATGAGCCTTCCACCCAGAACAGAATGGCCGTGTGCTCCTACTACGATGAGATCCGGCTTCCACTCGTCGGCCGTCCTTATGATCGCCCAGGCGGGTGAATCAGCGAGAGCCTCGTGTCGGACATGCCACTCAGGAAAACCCTGTAGGATCTGTTCACTTGCCCGTTTTGCAATTGTCTCTGCTTCCTTTACTTCGCGCTCAGCATGTTCATGAGCACGCCGCACGGCCGGCGGCACATACGTTGGAACCGTGTTATCGACCTCTTCATTCATTGGCGGTGGGAGAAAGACGTCGGCCAATGACATGACTATCGCTTCAACCGTTTTGGGCAACCCAGCGCTTTTCAGATCTTCGAGTGCGGCATCAGCGCACTCAGAGCCATCGTAGGCAATTAGTATTTTCATCATTTCGTGCGTTGGCTAGTAATAATGTCAGGGAAGATCGTAGCTATGACCCTCTTTCTAAGGTTTAATTGCCACTTTCATCACACCGTCCCGGCGTTCGCCGAAGAATTCGTACGCTTCACCGATCTGCTCCAGTGTGAAGGTGTGTGTGAGCAGCGGCGTGAGATCGACGCGGCCGTGACGAACAACCTCCATCAAACGGCGCATGCGTTCCTTGCCGCCAGGGCAGAGTGTGGTAACTATTCGGTGGTCCCCGATGCCGGCGGCGAATGCTTCATACGGTATTTGAAGTTTACCTGAATAAACCCCAAGACTGGATAGCGTTCCAGCCGGTCGAAGGCTGCGCAACGAACTCTCAAACGTCTGTTGTATACCCAATGCCTCAATTGCGACGTCGGCGCCTCCACCTGTCAAACGCTTTACTTCGGCTACGACGTCCACATCGCGGTAGTCGAGTGTCACATCTGCTCCCATACGTTTTGACATAGCAAGCCTATGCTCGTCACCATCGACGCCGATGATTAGTGATGCTCCCATTAACCTGGCGCCGGCAGTGGCGCAGAGACCGATTGGACCTTGTGCGAAGACGACCACCGAGTCACCTATTTTGATATTGGCCGACTCTGCTCCGCCAAATCCGGTCGAAGCGATATCAGCGAGCAGCACCACCTGCTCATCAGTCAACTCATCAGGAATCTTTCCCAGGTTGGCTTGTGCGTAGGGAACTCGCAGATACTCGGCCTGCGCACCGTTGATTGTGTTACCGAAGCGCCAGCCTCCGAGCGCCTCGTAGCCTTCGCCATGGCCGCATTGCGCGGCATGCCCCGACAAGCAGGCGCGACATTGTCCGCACGGCGTAATCGCGCCAACCAGTACCCGGTCGCCAAGTTGATATCCGGTAACGCCCTCGCCGAGCTCTTCAATCACGCCGACAGGTTCATGACCGATGACCAGACCGGGCTTTACGGGATACTCCCCACGAACGATGTGCAAGTCCGTGCCGCAAATCGTGGTAAGGGTGACACGGATAACGGCCTCGCCTACTCCAGCACGAGGTTTCTCGACTTCTTCCACACGGATGTCGTTTTTGCCGTGGAAGACATTTGCTTTCATCTTCTCGATCGCTGTTGATTCCTCCATCGAATGCCTCGGGCTCTACAATTTGAAAAACTAATGGTTGGTTTCCATCCTTTGCCAGCAGTAGATGCAGAACGCTACCGCGGGATCAAATGCGAGCTTCGTGTCCTCGATCCACCTGCCACATCTGCTGCAGTTGCCGTACGAACCTGACATTAATCGATCGAGAGCGTCGTCGATCTTGCACAACCGCTCCTGAAGCAGCTCCCGGTGCCATTTTTCAGTGCGTCGGAGCCAGTCTGCAGTGCGCATTGCCTCCTCTTTCGACATCCCCCGCGCTCCCGACTGAGATTCAAAACTTGGTCGAAACTCTCTGAGGAGAGCTTCGCAAACGTCCTCTCTTTCAGAATGCAGTCGATGCCAAACAGGCCCGCCATTTCTATCGACAGGATTTTCAGTTGCTAGAATATTTGGATTGGCGCTCATGGTTACTACCTCCATTAGTTTTTCGTTGTCTTACAACTTCAACCGAGCAGTGCGCGCGGGCGGCGATACCGGCCGATACACTGCCAAGTACAAAACGTTCGAAGGGATTCCCGAAGCCGATGGAGCCGACAAAGATGCAATCGGCGCCCCACCCTTCGGCGGCTTCGACCAACACGCGCTTTGGGTCACCCTCACGAATTTCGGTTACGACTTTTAACTCGGACCGCCGCAACTGCTGAGATGAGCTTTCCAGACACTTTTTCAGCCATTCCCGATCCGCTCGATTACTCTCCTCGATAGTCTTTGCAACGGGCGGAATAAACTGTCCGACAAAGGTCGGGGTTAGTGGGTCGTTTACTGCAATTACGCGAACCTCGCTCTTGAGGGGCCAAACCCGTGACTTAACTTCACCCACTGCAGCTCTGCTAGCCGGCGAGCCGTCCACACCAACAACGATGCGAACCGGCGTATCGGGCTCTTCAACTCGCCCGCGAGCTACACGAACTGAGCAGCGAGCATGAGTCAACACTCCCTGTGAAACGCTTCCCAGTACCAGGCGTCCCAATTTCGACCGTCCATGCGATCCAACCACGATCAAGTCCGGCTGCCACCGGTCTGCTGTCATAATCAAGTCCCGGGACGATGAGCCGACCGACGCTGCGGCTGCCATCTCCCAACCGGGGAAATTCGCTCTTAGGCGAACCGCGGCTCGCTCGGCGAGAGACTGGGCGTCTCCCGTTGCTGCGGAGCCTTTTGAATAGACTCGTTTCAGGTCGGCCGGCACGTGCACTTGACGCGCCCGTTCGAAAACCTCGTAGCTCGACAGTGGCGGCGGAGGCAGCCAGATTTCAGTCACAGACATAACGAGCGCCTCAGCTACGGGAGGCAGGCCGGCTCGTTGCAGATCGTCGAGTGCTGCTTCGGCACAGTCCGAGCCGTCGTAACCTATTAAGATCTTCATCTTTTGAGTCATAGTGCCCTTCTTCTCTAAATGGAAAACATGGGAACCCAATGGCGACTAGAAATGCACTGCCTCCCAATATTTTTCTTGTGCGCGCTTTGCCCAACTCCAGAATCGGCCTTGCCTAACGCTCGAAGGTTCGTCGACCCAGAGATCTTTGTGAAGGTAAATGCTGTCGGCGCCGCCTTCATCAATGACCAACTTCATCTCATGAATGTAACTTGAGACAGGCTCATGACCTCCGATTTCAGCGACCAGGTTTGCCGCAGCAACGTTAGCCTGACGTACGGCCATATGACCCATCTTCGGCCCGCTAAAGTTAACGCAATCGCCGATCGCGTACATTCGCTCCAACCCAACCACCCTCATTGCCGCGTTAACGTTGATGTACCCTTCTTGGTTGGTAATTCCGAGGTACGAAGCTGCACTAGACCCTCGGAAAGGTGGCAGCAGCATCAGCAGGTTAAAGTTGATTGCCTGTCCGTTGCTCGTTATAGCCGCACCGGGTGTAACCCTATCGATGGGAAAATCAGACAAGAACTCAATGCCGTGGGTAGCAAGCGCATTTGTTAAGGCACCGGCGGCAACCGCATCTCCGCACTGGAACCCCACCTGGTCCGGGTCGACGATCGTGATTCTCGCGCGGTCCCGCACTCCGCGCTCCTCGAGCAAACGTGACAACGCGAACGCTGTCTCATAAACGGGAACAGGTAGTCGAGCTTCAGGACATTGGCCAATGACCGCTCGTCCTTCGTTGAAGTTCTCAACCGCCTTAGCAAACTTCAGCGCCTTATCCACGTCCAACAGATGATGAGCGTGCTCGTAAAACCCGGGGATTCGCTCTGTTGCCAATCGGCGACCGAGTGCATAGATTAGATAATCGTAGAAGTGTTTTCCTTCGGTTTCGCCGTGGGCCGTGGTAACCGTGCGTGCATCCGGATCGATGCGCGCTACCTCAGCTTCTATGAAGCTCACTCGCCGGCTGAGCATCGTCTCGCGCAGATCAAATGAAACGTCGTCCAGTTCACACTTGCCGAAGGCTAATTGGACCAGCGCAGGATAGAAGACAAAACGACGGCTTCGCGATATGAGCGTTATCTGATGCTCATTGCCTAATCCCTTGGCAAGTGACTCCGCTGCCACAACGCCACCAAAACCGCCACCGAGAATCAAAACCCTTGCCATCTATCTACCTCCAGGGGATGACCGAGATGTCTCCTTCGGAGCACCCGCCCGCTTCCGACAGCGCACGACCTCGACAGAGCATTTTGCATGTGAAACTACGGATTGCGAGACCGACCCCATCAGAAAGCGTTCCCAACCGCGGTAGCCATGTGAGCCGACTGCGATCAGGTCGGCACCCCACCTCTCCGCCACGTCCAGGATCACGACTCTTGGTGGGCCCGGCAAAACCTCTCCCTCGATGACGGTCGCAGCACCCATTCCCTTCTTAAGTCGTCCTACCGCATGTTCCACGATTGACCCGGCATGTTCCGACGCGACGCGGTCCAAATCTTCAAGATAGTTTGGAGGGACAGCCCAAGCCTCCGGTGTTGGTGGAAGTGGTAGCTCCCACGTCGTCAACACCTTGATTTCCGAGCCCGCCGGCCAGGGTCTGCGGCCAATCTCCTCGATTGCCTCATCACTGCACGGCGAACCATCAACAGCCAATAGAATCTTCATAAGAATCTTCCTCGCCAGTTGCTGATCAGCAAGATGTCTGACGGTGACACCTTCTACCTGTGCACGATTCGTACCAAGTTGTGCAACAGGACATTTCAGGCACATTCTTAAGGCCGCACCAGCTTCCGTACAAAAAGGCTGCGAGGTATTCCGCAAACGCGACGGATTTTCTCGCAGCTCACGCG
Organism: Pyrinomonadaceae bacterium; assembly: GCA_023717605.1. GTDB lineage: Bacteria > Acidobacteriota > Blastocatellia > Pyrinomonadales > Pyrinomonadaceae > PSRF01. The sequence goes on along the minus strand of JAMQPH010000643.1, from coordinate 26,532 downwards.
AATCAGGGCTCTCCCCCTAGTTTGAAAAGTCCCAACTTTCGTGGTTTCAGTTAGCTCGGCAGGTGGCACAAACGTTGCAGCTTTTAGCAGCATGATTCCCCAAACAACACTTTCTCGAAACAAAGCTCAAACGGCGCTGGCCAGCAGCCCGAGCCGACACGTGACAAACGCACGGGCCTGGCACGCTCTTGAAGCGTCCTTCGTTACTCGCTTGCTGGAGGTCAATAGCAATCAGGGACTCACCGCGTCGGAGGTTACAACTCGTCGGCTCCTGTATGGGCCAAATAAAAGCGAGATCCCTCGATCCCCGCGAATAACTGGAATGCTCATTTTGCTGTTTCTGAGTATTGTCGGCTTTTTGGTGACGGCAGCTATCTTGAACGCTGCCACAAGAGACAATACGGAGGCATTTGCAATCCTCGTCGTTGTCGTACTCGGAGCGATTATAGGTTTCGCCCATATGTTGAGGGCAGCGCAAGCATCTGATGCAATGCAAAATGCGATGCGAGCAACTGTTCGTGTGAGGAGAGGAGGTCAGGATACCAGCATCAAGGCTGAAGACCTTGTGCCCGGTGACATAGTCATCCTTACACCAGGAAACATCGTTCCCGCTGACGCTCGCCTTATTCAAACTGTAAAACTACGAGCCAAAGAGTCGGTTTTAACCGGAAAACGTACTGCTGTCGACAAGCGAGTTTCGCAAGTGGTTGCAGACGATCCAATAGCCAAGCGGCAGTCTATGGTCTATCTTGGCAGTACGATTGATTTCGGCAGTGCCGTGGCGGTTGTCGTCGCTACGGGCGTTCAGACTGAACTTGGAAAAAGGGTGGTTCGTGACAATTAACCTGGGCCCAACGGACATCAATACATCGCCGGCAGTTGAGTTTCGCAATGTCTCTCTGAGCTTTGATGATCAGCCGGCGCTATCAGATATTAGCTTTAGACTTGAACACGGCGAGATGATTTTTCTAACCGGTGTCTCTGGCTCAGGCAAATCCGTGCTCTTACGTCTAGCGATAGGTTTGTTGAAACCAGACGCGGGCCAGATTTTCATTGACGGCCACGAAATCGAGACGCTCGAAGAATCGGGACTCCTGGCGATACGCGGCGGGTTGATGGGAATAGTTTTTCAGGAGGACTCACTTTTTACCGGACTCACAGTCTACGAGAACACTGCCTACCGATTGGAGGAACACGGCTGGACGGAGGAAGAAATTGAGAAGACCGTAAGCGAGGTGTTGCAGTTTGTTGGTCTTAAGGGAGAAGAGGACAAGCTTCCCGAAGAGCTTTCAGGCGGGATGAAGCGGCGGCTCGAGATTGCCCGCGCGATGATTGGATGGCCGCAGATCATGTTGTACGACGAGCCTACGATGAGCCTGGATCCCATTATGGCCATCCAGGTTCTGGACCTTGTAATACGCGCACGCGACATTAAGAAGGTCTCATCGCTGTATGTAACAAAGAAGATTTATGAGATTCCTCATCTCGCAAACTTCTATGCGTCAGAGACTGCCGATGGCGGCGACGTCTTGATCACAAAAGCTCCTTCCAGCAAATTGCCAAGAACGAGGGTGATTGTCCTTGATGAAGGAAAGATTGCGTTCGCCGGCACGGTAGATGAATTTCAGGCAAGTGACCTGGCGGTAGTCAAAGAATTACTTGCGCTCGATCACCACGACCACTCGAAAGACCCTTACTTCACAGACCCGTGGGATAAAGACCGACGCCCAAAAGAAGAGGTCTTTTAAAGCCCATAAGATCGCATTAGTGTGAACTCTGAGAAAGCTTCGGCGTCACCAAATCATTCGCGTGGTGAGCGCAGCATGCTCAAAGCCAAATACACTCCAAGCGTAAGTGCGCATAGGAATCCGAAAGCAAACACTACCCACGCCCAGCTTTCCCACCCAGGAGGCCTATATACTGAGGCAAGCACTGCAAGGCCGTTGATAAACGCTGCCGCAAGGACTCCTAGTACGATTCGGTTGGCGATTCGCTCCACTCGGCGGATTACGGGATCAAACCCTTCCGGCCGCATGCCTATTTGCAAGTTGCCATTCTCGGCTGCGCTGACGATTCTACGCAGATGCTGAGGCATCTCTGCGCCCAATCGTGCCAAATCCAAGCTTGCTAGACCCAGATTACGAACCAATTTCGTTGGGGAGTATTTCCGCATTACAAGTCGATCTGCGTAAGGCTCCAGTGCGGAGGTCAGGTGAAACTCAGGATCGAGATGCACTCCCAGGCCTTCAATCATGATGACCGTTTTAAGTAGCTGCGCCAGGTTTGATGGTAGATGCAAATGATGCCGGCGCATCACCGCGAAGACATCGCTAAGCACCGCAGATATCCGTAGTTCGCTTAAAGGAAGACCCCAATAGGTCGACAGCAGATGCTCAATGTCACGGCGCAACAAATCACGGTCGACGTGTTTCCTGGTTACGCCCAGATCGAGGAACACATCTACGAGGCGATCAGCATCTTGATGGTTTATGATTATTAGCAGATCTGCGAGATGCTCCTGCGTCCGCTCGTCTAATACACCCACCATCCCAAAATCAATCAGACCGATGGTTCCATCCGGCTCGATGAAGAAGTTCCCGGGGTGCGGATCGGCATGAAAAAATCCGTTTTCGCAAACCATTCTCATCACTACGCCCGTGGCAAACTCGGCCAGTGCCGACCGATCGATCCCTTGTCTGTCCAAGCTCGCCAAGTCGTTAATCTTCGTGCCTCGTATCCGCTCCAGGGTAAGTACGCGGGAGGTGGTGGTCCCCCAATATACCCGTGGAATATGAATTCCCGCCTCACTCGCGAAGTCTCCAGCAAAACGCTCGGCGTTGTGACCTTCGCGGATGTAGTCGAGTTCTGCCTTCAGAGTTTCCGAGAATTGTTCCACTATTCCAACGAGGTCATACTGATCGGCAAATTCCCAGTGACGACTTGCCGCGGCAGCCAGCTCCTTTAGAATCTCCAGATCCTCATGTACCTGTTCGACTACTCCCGGGCGGCGAATTTTGACCACTACCTCAGTTCCGTTTGGCAGCGTGGCTGCATGGGCCTGTCCTATCGATGCAGCTGCCAAAGGCTCGGGATCGAAATGTAAAAAAACAGTCTCAATGGGTTTCCCCAACTCTGTGACCAGGGTATCTCGCACAGCTTCAAACGGGACCGGAGGCGCTGAGTCCTGGAGCTTGGTTAGTTCGGCGAGATAGTCCGGGGGCAAAAGGTCAGCGCGGGTTGAGAGGATCTGACCCAGTTTGATGAACGTGGTGCCCAGCTCTTCGAGCGCAGAACGCAGGTGCTCTGGTCGTGTAAGGGATCCTCCGTGTCCGTTATCGTGGTCTTGGGATTTGCCAACACGGACACGTTCCAAGTTCCCCAGCAGACAATCCCATCCGTGACCAACCAGCACGCCAGCAATTTCTCGCGAGCGGCTAAGGTGTAGATCCTTTCGCCAGTTGATCATGGCCATTGTCGAATTAGAAATACGGATCAATTCGCACGTGGTCATTCACTCTTTGAACACCCGGCGAATGGCTAATCGCACCTATTACAGCGCGCTTCTCCTGCCATGAGTGGACTCGTCCGAACAGCTCTACCGTGCCGTCATGGAGTTCAATCCGCAGTCTTTCAGCCTCACGATCGACCCGCCGTTCGAGTGCGCATTCAATCTCGTCCCGCAAGGCTTCGACGGCGAATTCGCCTGGCTTGATGGTGAGCATGTTAGTCACGCCTATCACGCCCACAAGTCGCGTCACAGCATGCTCGGCGTCTTGTCGTTCACGCCAACAATCAACATCTCCTTCGAGCGTGACCCAACCGCCCGAGACTGTTGATTTAATCCGTTCGTCGGACACCAGCGCATCCCACTCCAAAACCTGACGGATTCCGCGGGCGATGTCGGCATCGGTCCGAGCAATCAGCGCGTCTGGTCTCACCTCGATGTCATTTGCCACATCGAGGACGCCTGCGATCCGGTGGGCCGCGTGCTGGGCAGCCGATTTCTTGGCAAAGCTCGACACGACGCCCGTCAATGCTACTACTCCGTCGCGCACGTCCACACCAATCTGTGCCCATCCGATCCGTGAATCCCATTTCAATTCGCGCAGTACTTGCTGTTTGATTTCATTATCGGTTTTTCTACGCATAAGTCCTCCCTCGCGCCAGCCATGCGCCGCGACGTTTCACTCGGAATCGGGCCGCTCATCTAGAGCCACCGCCGGGTTTATTGCGCTTAGCTTATACGCCGGCAACTGAGGCCTGCGCCTGTTCTAACGGTAGTGGATGAGCGCAAATCGCTTTATAGGTATTGACCACGTCAGCGTAGGCTAGATCCGGAGCCTTCTTGTCTCTTGCTTCCTGGGCCCTCAACACGACATCATTCATCGACAGGATGCCCTGGAGTGAGCCGTCAGCGGCGACAACTGCCAGGCGGCGGACCTTGCGTTCCTTCATGACTTCCAACGCCTTGCGAACGTCATCCTCGGGGCTTGCTGCATAGACCTTGCCGCTAATAACGTCCTCGACCGCAATGTTTGAAAGATTCCGATTGTTCATCGCAGCGGCCATGCAGATGTCGCGATCGGTTATCAGCCCGACAACTTTCCCGCCGTCCGCCACCACCGGCAATATCCCGCAGTCGTTATCCCACATGAATCTGGCAGCAGCGGCAAGGCTGTCTGTAGTAATGCAAGCCTTTGCATTCGGGGTCATGATCTCTTTGACTTTCATAAACTTTCCTCACTTTCCTCACGCAGCAATAGGTTTCTTCAATTCTAGACGAGGCAATGAGCATGCCGCTCCCAGTCTGCCGGAAAGGTCTGGAGCGTTGAATGCGTGGGTGCCGTGATTGCGGAAACTTACTCAGCATCGGTGAGAGAAAACTCCCAGATCTTGGTGAGACAGCCCGGAAAATCCTCACTAAATCTGGGTAGAGAGTTGGCATGAATAATGCAGCCTTAAATCTCAGGATTAAACCTGAAACTTGGCTGCTGACGACGGAGGCCACCATGAAAACACAAGAGATACCACGAGATGAATGGACCCGGTTTTTCGACAACCTTAGCCGGAGACAGGAAGGCTGGCAGGTTACGCTGGAAGTCTTTGGCCCAGACATCGGAGACCAGATTGAGGAACGCCACATGTTCCTTGCCGGTGTCGCCGCGGAAGTAGCAGGCGAAGCCAACGGCGGCGACAAGATAGAGATCATGATGGGCGGAAAACCGAGCGGTCATGTCACACATGTGATCACAGCCCCGATCCTGGTTGAAATCCAACAAACAGACCTCGGCATCGACTCCGCGTTAAGAATCAAGGCCGCTGACGGAACTACCAGTCTTTTGCACTTGAGCTAACAAAAGCCTCAGTGCGGCACAATTGAAGAAATTGTGACGAGCGTGCTTCCGCCATGAAGAGTGGAATTCGGCAGGACGTGACCAAACTAACTTGGTGGCCTTGCAGGTCGCCACTTACTGGGGGATTACTGCTGCTTCTAGCGCTGTTGCTTCTACTTTCCGCAGTCGCCGCTAAGGGTCCAGAAACGGATCAAAACAGAAGGTCGCAGCTTATCAGTACTCAAGAGATCCATGAGGCCGAGCACCGTCTTTCAATACTAGGTTACTGGACCGGCCCAGTTGATGGTCGTTTTGATTCGGGATCTCGCCACGCGTTGGTTGCTTTTCAGAAAGTCGAAGGCCGACGACGAACAGGTAAGCTCACCAGCGAGGAACTTGGCGCCCTACGGATAGCAGTTACGTTCCTTCCTCAATATACCGGCTACGCGCATGTGGAAATAGATCTCCAGCGACAAGTTCTCTTCGTGATAGACGAGAGCGATACGGTTACACGCATCCTTCCCGTCTGCACAGGCAATGAGCAATTCTACGTTGACCATGGCCAGGTTCATCGTGCTTACACCCCAAGGGGACAGTTCAAAATACGAAGAAAGATTCTCGGGTTTCGCATTAGCTCTCTCGGTCTTCTCTACTATCCGAATTACATCTACGAGGGAATCGCCATCCATGGAAGTTGGGCTATGGCGGTCTACCCCGCCAGTCATGGGTGCATTCGCATCCCGATGTTCGCGGCGAAGGAGTTCAGCGAGCTTGTGCCGCTGGGAACCACCGTCATGATTTACTAGTCCGTATTCACGGTTATACGCACAAGATTGAGCACGCGGGGTCCAGTGAGGCTTACGAGTGCGCAACCGAGAATCAGCGAGACTGGGTTCACCCATTTTGTGAGTCGCCGATCATTGCTGCGCCAAATGGCTAAGCAGCAGCCCAGCTCCATACGCGAGACCGGCGGCTATCGCGCCCACAGCAAGGGTTGACAAGCCCGAACTCCACCATGAAGCAGTGGACCACCGGCTCTTAACCGATCCAATAGTGAAAAACACACCTCCGGTCAGCATCATTGAAAGCGCAAGCGGACTGTTCAACCCGAATAAGTAAGGAAGCAAAGGAACAAGCCCGCAGGCTATGAAAGCACTGAAAGTTGTGAGTGCTGCTATCCACGGAGATCGAACGTCCTGCGGTAAGCCATACTCTTCTGTCAGCATCGTTCTGATCCATCGAGTCCGATCAGCGGTGACAAGGTCGACTATACGGGTCAGGTCCTCGCCGACAAACCCCTTGTTGAGAAATATCTGCCTGACCTCCTCACGCTCGCCTTCAGGAGCGAGGTCGATGTGGCGATTCTCAATAGCTTCGATCCGTTTGAGGTCTTCGTATTCTGCCCTGGTGCCAAGAAAATTGCTGGCTGCCATTGAGAAGCCATCAGCGAGCAGGTTGGCAAAACCCATTACCAGAATTATCCAGGGCGAGAGCTGTGCGCCAACGACACCGCTGACCACGGCTAGGGTAGTTACCGAGCCATCAATCCCGCCGTAGATCCAGTCCCGCAAGTAGTTGTGGCGCGGCCCTGCAGCGAGCCGTTTTTCAATTGCCTCCGAGGAGTGATCGTGTTCCATTGGGTCCTAGTCTCCTGCAATCAGCGTTCTGTTGCAGCGTTCAGCTTAACCGGGTAGCCGACGTGGCCTTTAGTATCATAGCTGCTTTATGACGGCTTCCAGGTTGGGGCTTTTTGCGCAACTAACTGCGAAAGCTTCCTCTAATTGGAACTCCCTTCTCGACTTGGTTAGTCAATTTCCAGCCGATTTTCCGGCATAAGCATTGCTCCTCATAAGTAACGTGTCGCGAAATCAAGGAGACCAGCCATGATAATTCGTGAAATGACGGCTAAAGAGTGTTATGAATTTCTGAGTCAGACGAACTTTGGCCGCCTGGGTTGCGCCCGCGATAATCAGCCTTACGTGATACCAACCTATTTCGCCTATGACCGGAAGCACCTTTATTGCTTTTCCAACCTGGGGCAGAAGATTAACTGGATGCGCGCAAATCCGCTTGTCTGCATTGAGGTCGATGAAGTGGTTAATCAACTCCATTGGAAGAGCATCGTGGTTCTGGGAAAGTATCAGGAGCTGTGCGATATACCTTCATGTCTCAACCTTCGTGAGTATGCGCTCGAGTTGCTTCAAAAACGCGCGATGTGGTGGCAGCCGGCTTATGTAGCAACCGAACAGCGAGGTTCACGAGCCCTGACTCCAGTCTTCTATAGAATCCAGATCAACCAGATTACCGGTCATCGAGGAACGCCGGATTCACTCGAAGAAGCCGCGTCAACCATCGTGGCGAATACTAAACCCAAAGCTCAATGTTCCCTTCTCTCGTGATGGAGCCAGGCGGACCCAGATGTTTGTCAGACTAACTGAAGACGAATCACGACGAATGCTTAGTGCGGCACGTGTTGCGCGTCTTGGGTGCATTGTGGACGGAGGACCTTACATCGTCCCTATCAACTACTACTTCGAAGGAGATTGCGCCCACAGCCACTCACTGGCAGGTCTGAAGATTTCAGCGCTCAGGGAGAATCCGCGAGCTTGCTTGCAGCTCGATGAAATTGGAGGCGTCGCTCATTGGCGCAGCGTTTTGGCGTTTGGCAACTACGAAGAGATTACAATGCCCAGCCAGCGTAAGAGCATACTTTCAAATCTCCTCAGTCGCTTTCCCCTGCTCACACCGGTCGAGTCTGCGATTGCAGAGGATGCCGGTTCCCTTTCAGTCATCGTCTTTCGAATTCGAATCGAGAGAGTGACGGGTGTAGGTGAGGAATAAGACAAGCTGGATGTTCCTGGTCGCGAACGTCTTCATCAATTGGGAGATATTTTGATGACCGGTCAGGAGAAGTCTAGCGCGAGACGCAGAGAGACTGAACTGGTGACGTGCGGACGTACTTGTCATTAGCGCAGGCCTCCATGCGGAGCCCAACGCCAATCCATCCTGTCCGGAGCATTGAGCCGCCGAAGCTCGAACCAAATACCCTGGCTTCCACCGGCTCGGTAATGCTCCCACCTTCCAATAACGCCCGACCGGTCTCGGGATCAAGTAGGAAGATTCGATAGTCACTGTTGATTGTGTGCACAGCGATCGTATCGTAGGGCACAAGAGTCGCCAGCTCTACGCCTTGAAGCGAGCCGCAGATCTCTGTTACGCCTTCCAACGAGCCGCATTTCGGGATCGCGTGCATTCGTTTTTCGCGGTTGCTGTCAGACTTCTGGTTAGGACTAATGTGACTTTGTCCATTTAACTCCGCCGTTTCCTTAGGGATTTCGTTACGGTTCAAATCGTTGCTTGGATGCATAATGACTACCTCCAACCTTCGATGTGCAAGGGGTGTGCCCAACTCATCGCATCGTCGGGCAGCCTCATAGCCGCGGGAGTTTATTTAGTTGGGATTTCCGGAATCAGTGAGAATTCTGGCAGAAGTGAGAATTTTCCCTCAGCCCATGGGCCAAACTCCACAGGACGTTGGGTCGCGAGTTTGAATTTGGGCTACAAACTGGCGGCTTATTGGAACCATAAATAACGGCCTCCCGCCCATGATCTTTGAGTTTATTGTCAGAGCACCACGATGCTGAGCTTATGTGACGCAAGATTGTATGAACTCTCTCCCCTCTACAGGCCATGGGCCAAGGGTGAAACGAGGCGGGATAAGCTGCTCATCCGGGGAGGCACTCAGGCGATGGTTGATCTAAAGGGCGAGGCAGTTCTTTTACGGCACTGTCAACTACGTTGAGAAGGGGACGGCTGCATTCGAAGGTAAGATCTACCTCGAATTCAAATAGGCAATCTGTCTCATCACAATGAGAAAGGCCACCAGAAGGTGGCCTTTCTCGTTTGAGGACTCAACGTGCGGCTGAGCGTTCTCAGATGCCCCTGCCTCTAAGCCGCCCTTTTATGATTTGGGCCTGACTCTACCGCAGCCACAAGAGAAGTCGCCCTTCCCATCAATTCGGCAAGGGGCTAAGCACGCTCGGTCATCAATCGGGTCAGGCTTAACCACAGCGCCAGCCCACACTGGCCCTCGGTCGATCTTATCGAGGGAAGGTGAGCTGGTCAGAAATGTAAGTGCAAGAAGAATCGGCAGAATGTATGACATTTGATTTTCTCCTTTCGAAGTGTTTGTGAGTCGCGCTCGCTTTCGTGCAGAGTAATCGCGCTCTTCGGTTATGTCGTCCGTTGGCGACTTACTTCATCAGGGCAATTGAACGTGCCAGGAATGCTATTGGGCGGTTATTGCAATGTCCTGATTTACCCCTTTCCATAACAGTCACGCTTGTCGTCAATTAAATACATCAGGCTCACCGCAAGTGACTGCGCTTCGAATTCAAATAGGCAATCTGTGTCACTGCAATGAAAAAGGGCCACCAGAAGGTGGCCTCTTATCTTGAGGGCTCGACGCGCCTAAGCTTCTCTCAGAGTCACGACGACTGTAGGACCTGGGCTAGTGCCTTGAGAAGTTTCTCCGCTGTGTAGGGCTTGCTGAGAAATATCTTGACGCCTTCGAGCGAGGCTTCACCTGCTTTATGGCCGGCCATTAGTCCACTTGCGGCAATGATCTTGACCTCAGAATTCATCTTTTGCAGTGCGCGAATGGTCGCCGGGCCGTCCATGAATGGCATCAACATGTCAGTCAAAACAACCGCGATTTCGTTCCGTTGCTCGGCGTATAGCGCAACTGCTTCTGTACCATCGCTCGCCGTTAAGACTCTATAGCCGAAAGTTTCCAGGGTGCTACGGGTAATCTGTCGAATCGCTTCCTCATCATCGACAACCAGCACCAACTCGCCATGGCCCAACGGCAGATCCGTTTGAGGAATCGAAATCCGAGTGGCCTCTTCCGTCTCGAACGCCGGAAAATAAACACCAAATTGGCTTCCCTTACCCACCTCACTGTAGACGTTCACAAACCCGCCGTGGCTCTTAACAATTGTTAGCGCCGTAGAGAGACCTAACCCGGTGCCTTTACTCATGTCTTTGGTGGTGAAGAAGGGCTCGAAGATGCGACTCAAGACCTCCGGCGCCATACCTGTCCCCGTGTCCGCTACTGAGATCACTACGAATCGGCCAGGTTTGGCCTCAAGGTTCATCCGCGCGTAGTTCTCATCGACGAAGACGTTTTCTGCCTTGATGGTGATCGAGCCGCCCGTTAGCATGGCGTCGCGAGCGTTCACGCAGAGATTCATCAATACCTGGTGCACTTGAGTGGCATCGGCAGAAATAATCCAGAGATCGTCTGAAAGGTGGAACGTAATTTCAATAGACTTCGGCAGAGTTTCCCGCATGATCTTCACGATCTCTTTGATGAGATGTTTTGGCTGCAGCGCTACGCGCTCCCCCTCGACTCCACGCGCGAAAGACAAAACCTGACGCACCATATTGCCGCCCCGTTCGGCGTTGGTTTTTAGAACGTCCAATAATTTCCTGGTGCTCTCGTCTTTGGCTTTAAGCTCAAGCATTTGCACTGCCATCAGGATTGGGGACAGTACGTTATTAAGATCGTGGGCAATGCCGCCGGCAAGAGTGCCAATAGATTCCATGCGTTGCGCGCGAAGAAACTGTGACTCTATTCTTTTCCTCTCAGTGACATCCGTGTTGATTACCAGGATGGATGCGGGCTGACCCTTTTCATCACGAACGAGGGTCCAGCGGCTCGCCACTACTATCTCTGCGCCGTCTTTGCGCACTTGCCTCAGTTCACCGCTCCATTCACCTTTGACTAAAACCTGCTGTTTAGCGATCTCAAACAACGGTGGTGACTCTTTGAAAAGCACTTCGCCGGCGTTTTTACCGATCGCCTCTACCGCGGACCAACCGTAAATTCGTTCTGCGCCCTTATTCCAGAAAAGAACGTTGTGATTGAGATCCCTGACAAGAATGGCGTCCTGAGCCTGGTCGAGTAGGGCTGCCTGCTGACTTATGCGTTCCTCCGCAAGCTTGCGCTCGGTGATGTCATAGCGAATGGCAACGTACTGGTAGGGATTGCCGTCGGCATGAAGAAACGGAACTATTGTCGTGTCAACCCAGTAGAACGTACCATCCTTCGCACGATTCTTGATCTCGCCACGCCAGACTTTGCCGCTCGCGATTGTGGTCCAGAGGGTTCTGATAAACTCCTTGGGATGATAGGTGGAGTTGATGATGCGGTGGTCTTGTCCCAGAAGTTCTTCCCTTGAGTATTTTGAGATTTGACAAAACTTGTCGTTGACGTAGTTGATGATCCCGCGCTGATCCGTGATTGCCACGATCGCAGACTCGTCCAGTGCAAACTTTAGGTCCGCCAGCTCCTTCAGCGAGCGCTTTAGCGCCTCCTCAGGGGTGATGTGAGGATCCAGCATCTCTTCCGTCAATGTATCTGCACCGGCAGTCATGTCTTTGGATTACGACGGCTCAGCCGCCAGGCTCGCCGCGTCTTCAAGCTTTTTGAGACGATATCTTAGTTGGTCGCGCGAGATGCCAAGCAACTCCGCGGCGCGCGTTTGATTTCCATCGCTCCGTTCGATCGCCTGCCTCACAAAAGCCATTTCCACTTCGTCGAGTGAAATGCCTTTGGTGGGAAGCAAAAACATCGCAGTAGAATCCGAATCTCCTGATCCCGACGAGACGCCGGCATGTACGGAATCTCCAGTGAGAGCGGTCGGGAGGTATTCCATTGTGATGACTTCGTTATCCTCGAGAATCAGGACGCGTTCGATCACATTGCGCAGCTCTCGCACATTACCTGGCCAGTTATAACGTCGAAACATAGTACCAACATCAGGCGCCAGGCCGGTGATCTTCTTCCGCAGCCGCAGTCGTGAGCCGATTGTATTTATGTAATGTTCCGCGAGCAGCAAGACATCATTTCCCCGTTCGCGGAGTGGCGGAATGTCGATCTGAATAATGGAAAGACGATAGTAGAGGTCAAGCCGGAAGCGTCCGGCTTCGCTTTCTGTTTTTAGGTCGCGGTTTGAAGCGGCGATGACGCGCACGTCAAGGGGAATATCCTTCAAGCCGCCGACCCGCCGGAAAGCGCCCTCTTCCAACACGCGTAGTAGTTTCGCCTGCAAAGAAAGCTCCAGTTCACCAATTTCGTCCAGCAAGAGAGTCCCACCTTCAGCTTGTTCGAACAAGCCCTCTTTGCGTGACTTTGCGTCAGTGAATGCGCCCTTCTCGTAACCAAAGAGCTCTGATTCAATCAAAGTAGCTGGAAGCGCTGCGCAATTGATCGCTACAAAAGGGCGTTCAGATCTATGCGACCCGTAATGAATCGCTTTCGCGACAAGGTCCTTGCCGGTTCCCGATTCTCCTTGCAACAAGACGGAGGACACTTCACTCTCAGCTACTTTCGCCGCCAGCGAGAGCATCTTTTGCATAGCTGGCGATTGACCCACAATCTGTTCAAAGGCAAACTGCTGCGCGCGCTCTTTACGTACCTGGTCGACCTCCCGTCGTAACTGATGGGCTTCAATCCCGTTGCGAATCGTCACGCGAAGTTCTTCAAGATTTATTGGCTTGCCTATGAAGTCGTAGGCGCCACCACGAAGGGCGGAGATAGTGTTGTCGACCATGACGTTGCCAGTAATCATGATGACCACTACTTCAGGCCGCTCGTCCTTGATCTGGCGCAAGACATCCAGCCCCGAGCCGTCAGGTAGATCAATATCGAGTAACACAGCCGCAGGCAATTCTCCGTTGAACTGGGCTAGTGCTTCAGCAACAGTGCCTGCCTCGACGGGCACGAAGCTCCAACTCCGCAAAGCTTCGCTCAGCGTCCATCGAATTGCTCGGTCGTCATCGACCACGAGAATCTTTTGTTTTGTGTTTTTCAGCAGAAACGAAGCTCACTTTCAATCTAAGCTAAACAGCACGAGCCTTGGCAGGTTCATTTTCATTATATTCGGGGGGCACCGATTGAGAAAGCTGCTGTCGCTCGGGCCAAATCAAGCTGCGCAATATTACCTACTTACGTTAAGCCGCTGGGAGATATTTCGCAGTATCGCTCAGATTCTACGCATCGACACGCCTTAAGGCGCTTGTTTGAGTGAATGAGCACGGCCTCGAATTCTGGCTTGGCCACTTGCACAACTGTACCTCGGTTTCACCTCGTCTCTGCTTAGAGGCTACTGAGGAGGATGTTTATTCAGCCGGGAGACTCTCCAATTTTTAACGCGAATCGCTAAATGTGGCTATAGTATGCTCGGAAAGTCACCTTCGATCATATCGCTTTCAAGGCCTGGGTTGCGTGACTTGCAGCGTCCGTAATGTCCTGAAGCAATTCTCGCAGTTGGCCTAGAACATCAATGCCCAAGACGAATCATCGTGGTCCTGTGCTATTGGCCCTCGCCGCGTCCGCGGGATTGACGGTTTTGATCGTTGTCGGATCGCGAAATCTTGAGCATTACGATGCCGCGCTTTTTGGTTACACGGTAGCGAGCGTGGTCGCGTTCGGCGCAGTTGTGTTTCGTTACGCCATCTGGTTACAGCGTCCGGCGACGCGTGTGTATTGGCGGCGAGGCTGGAAGTTGTTTCGAGATCGCAAGAATTTGCTAGCCAACACAAGCACTGCAGCGAAAACCCTGGTTGGCGGTCTGGCGGTGCAGAAGTTTATTTTTCGTCGCGGTGTTTCCCGCTGGCTCATGCACCAGTTGATCATGTGGGGCTGCGTGATTTCGGCGCTAGTTACGTTTCCTCTGGTATTCGGCTGGGTGCACTTTGAACTAGAAGGCGACCGAGGTTACCGCGCCTATGTCTTTGGGTTCCCACTTAACGTCGTGGACGGCCGCAGCCTGATGGCCTGGGTTACTTTTCATGCACTCGATTTCACGGCAATCATGGTGCTCGCCGGTTGCGCGCTTGCGATTCATCGCCGCTTGCACGATCGGGGTGCCATCGCCTTGCAGCAATTCCTTCTTGACTTCGTTCCGCATCTGCTGCTAATAGCGATTTGCATTACCGGACTGATGCTGACCGCTTCCAGCTTGTGGCTGGGCGGCTACATGTATTCATTTATCGCACTGTCGCATCAGGCAGTTGTGATCATGACTTTATTCTACTTGCCGTTTGGCAAACTCTTTCATGTGATTCAAAGACCCGCATCTATCGGCGTGGAACTGTATCAAAGGCGCGCGAGAGAAATGCCGCAGGCCGTCTGTCCGCGGTGCGGCGTTGAGTTTGTGGCCGAGATGTGGCTGGGCGATCTAAAAACAGTCGTGGAAAAACTCGGCTTTGACTACAAAATGGGTGATGGACACGTTTGGCAGGATTACTGTCCGCGCTGCAAGCGAGTCATGCGTGGACTGGCGTATGCCTCTTTGCCGCAACGCAATGCAGAAGTTTTTCGTGGCTCGCGGGTTCAAGTTACGGACGAAGAGGAATAAGCCGCGGATTAACGCAGATAGACGCGGATAGGAGTGAAACAAAAAACGGTTATGGGCCCGTCCTGATCTGCGACAATCCGCGTCTATCCGCGGCTAACTAATTATGGGCAGAGTCGAGCACCTCGAAAAGATAATCGAAGCCTACGGTCCACATCTGCACGATGCGCCGTACGGCGGTTGGCGTGCGGACCGTGTGATAGACAAAGTTGTGCCGACACACTGCCCTTACTGCGCCGTTCAGTGCGGCATGAATCTTCTCGTGGAAGACAATCATGTCGTCGGCTTCGAGCCACGGTACGATTTTCCGGTCAATGAAGGCCGATTGTGTCCCAAGGGCGTAACCGCTTACTTGCAGGTTCATCACCCTGACCGCCTGTTGCATCCACTCATAAAACGTAACGGCGTCTTCGAGCGCGCAACGTGGGACGAAGCGCTCGACCTTGTAGTCTCGAAGTTCAAGGAACTGCAATCCAAGCACGGCAAAGATTCCATTGGCGTTTATTCGGGCTCTTCCCTCACAACAGAGAAAACGTATCTGATGGGCAAGTTTGCGCGCGCCGGCTTGGGTACGCGCTACGTTGATTACAACGGGCGGCTATGCATGGTCTCGGCTGCGGCAGGTAACAACAAAGCATTCGGGATCGATCGCGCCGCAAATCCGTGGGATGACATCCCGTTGGCTGAAGTCTTGTTGATTGCCGGCTCGAATTGCGCTGAGACTTTTCCGGTACTCAACAAGTTCTTATGGCAGCAACGCGATAATGGTGGTAGCTGGATCATTGTCGATCCACGTGAAACTCCAACCGCTCGACAGGGCGATCTGCATCTCCAATTGAAACCAGGCACCGATGTGGCTCTCGCGAACGGGATGCTGCACGTTCTGATTGAAGAAAACCTGCTCGACCAGACTTTCATCGATAAGCGGACGAATGACTGGGAGGATACGAAAGCCCTGGTGGCTCGCTACGCGCCACAAGTGGCGGCCGACATTACGGGTGTATCCTCGGAAAAGATCGTCCAGGCCGCGCGGCTTTATGGTCGCGCCAAAACGTCGATGATTCTCCATGCCCGTGGAATCGAGCACCATTCGCATGGCGTCAACAATGTGTTGTCGTATATCAACCTCGTGCTGGCAACAGGGAGCATCGGCGCGCCGGGGCGTGGCTACGGCACCATTACGGGACAAGGTAATGGGCAGGGTGGTCGTGAACATGGACAGAAAGCGGATCAGCTTCCGGGTCAGCGTTCAATTTCGAACCCCGAACATCGCCAGCATGTCTGCGAAGTTTGGGGCTTACCAGAAGAGGAGTTACCCCAAGCCGGCGTCTCCGTCGTCGAGATGTTTCAGAAGATGCGCGAAGGCGAGATTCGCGGTTTGCTCTCGATCTGCAACAACGTGATGGTGAGTCTGCCCGATACTAATGAAGTGCGTCGGTCGCTCGAAGGATTGGAGTTCTATGTCTGCATCGATTTCTTCATGTCGGAAGGCTCGCGTTATGCCGACGTAGTTCTGCCTGGCAGCACGTGGAGTGAAGACGAAGGAGTGACAGCAAACAGTGAGGGCCGCGTCCTAAAGATTAACAAAGCCGCCGACCCGCCGGGCGAGGCTCGCGCCGACTGGTGGATTGTCCAGGAGATCGCGCGGCGCATGGGCCGGGAAAAGTATTTTCAATTTGATAACCCGCGCGCAATCTTCGATGAGATGCGCGTCGCCTCGCGCGGTGGAAACGCCGATTACTATGGAATCACCTGGGAGAAAATCGAAAAACAAAATGGCGTGTTCTGGCCGTGCCCTTCTGAAGATCATCCAGGTACCCCGCGTTTGTTTGAAGAACGTTTCTATCACCCAGATGGAAAGGCGAAGTTTCATGCGGTCGAATACGCACCGCCGCAGGAGACGCCTGATGATGAGTTTCCCTTAATCCTTACCAGCGGGCGTGTCGTTTACCAGTATCTTTCCGGAAATCAGACTCGGCGTATCGGTTTTCTTGTCGAACAGTGTCCAGAACCGTATGTTGAGATTCATCCGGAAACAGCGATGAAGTTGAAGATCAACGACGGCGAGCGTGTGAAAGTCGTGTCCCGCCGGGGCGATGGCATATTCCCAGCGCTGGTAGTTAAGACAATTCGCAAAGACACCATTTTCATTCCCTATCATTGGGGCGAACAGCTGGCGGTGAACCAACTGACGAATCCTGTACTCGATCCAATTTCCAAGATCCCTGAGTTCAAAGCGTGCGCCGCGCGCATCGAGAAGATTCATTCGAGACAGCTTCCGATTCTGGGCGAAAAGCGCAAAGGCGCGTCACGGAGTGAGGTGAGGTAAATATGGAAGAGACCATGTTCATCGATCCGCAACGTTGTATCGGCTGCCGTGCGTGCGTGGCCGCGTGCCGAGAGTGTGGGACACACAAAGGCCATTCAATGATTTATGTTGACTACCTTGATCGATCAGAAACAACTGCCACCATGCCCACCGTCTGTATGCACTGCTCTGAGCCGACGTGTGCGCTGGTTTGTCCCGCTGACGCGATCAAGACAACAGAAGATGGCATCGTCCTTTCGGCCTTGAAACCACGCTGCCTCGACTGCCGCAACTGTGTCAACGCCTGTCCGTTTGGTGTACCCAAGTACAACACTGAGATGCACCTGCAGATGAAATGCGACATGTGTTTCGATCGTACTAGTGAGGGCTTGAAGCCAATGTGCGCTAGTGTCTGTCCCACCAGCGCGATCGCATTCGGAAAGTACGAAGACATCGTTCCACTTCGGCGGACAAAACCGGTTAACGCACACGTCTTCGGGAATCAGACAGTCGAGACAAAGGTCTACCTGATGTTACCCACCGAGGCGGACGAAGTTGAGGTTGATGGCTGCGGGGTGTTTGAGGGCCGCGTGAAAACTGAACAGCAACCAGCCAGTGAGTCGTGGATCGACTTACAAGTTGAACAAACGGATAAGAGCAATGAGTTCTAATCTCGACAACACGATCAAAAAAGTACTGGCTGACGACCGGTCGGACGAAAACGACGTCCGGGCGGCTACGGCGCCGCATCAACGTGATTTTCCGTATGACCGCGAAGAAGAAGCGCAGGTTACGCGGCGTGAGTTCTGCAACTTTCTGGGACTTACTTCCGCTGCGTTGTTCGTAGGCGCGGCGGGCTTTGCAGGCAAAGCGGCGATTGACGCTCGCGATACGCCACAGCTTTCGTCGGCCAGGATTGAAGGCGCGGAAGCGCTTGCGCCTGGCTCCTCTCTGAATTTCCGCTACCCGACCGATAAAGACTCTGCAATTCTCATCCGTACGCTTGATGGTGAGCTTCATGCCTTCGGACAGAAATGCACACACCTTTCCTGTCCAGTTTATTTCGAGCGCTCGCATCAACGTCTCGAGTGTCCCTGTCACGACGGAGCGTTCGATGCGAAAACGGGGAATGTTTTGTATGGACCGCCGCCACGACCGCTTGATTCGATTAAGCTGGACGTACGCTCTGATGGAGCAGTGTGGGCGATAGGCAGAGAAGCTGGGAGCAGTGAGGGTCTAATCTAATTCAAAATAAAGAGATGCAAAGCGATCAAATCAAGACACGACCGGTTCACAATTCCGGAGGCAAGGGACGGACGGCTGTGGCCCAGGCGCGGCTGATTCTGCTCGTCATGGTTAATCTCGCGCAACTCTGGATTCTGGCGGCTACTGTTGAGGCCGCACTTGCACATCGCTTTTCTGCCCTGCTGCCGCTCGTTATTGCTTCCGGGATTTGCTTTGTCGTTACGCTTACGTTGATTTTCTGGTGGCGCCCAGCCTCGCGTCGGTTTACCAGTTCCGGCTATTTGAAGAAGTAAAAAATAGGTCCTATAGGTCGAATAGGTCCTATTGCCTTCTCTTCCTAACCCGGTAGAGCCGTTCAGTAAATCCGCCCTCGCTGAAAAAAGCCCTTTCAAGCTGACGTAGCTGTTGGTCCAGAAGATAGTTGGTCTGATGGATCAGGCAGATTATGGTGTTCGCGGCGATCTCAGGCGAGGAGTTTTCTATATAGGGCCTATAGGTCATATAGGTCCTATTCTTCTCATATGCCAGCCTGCGAATTACCTGCGCTCTTGGATGATTCTTACCCCATGAAACCAATCCTCGCTGCCTTAGAAAGTCCTCATAGTGTCTACTCCTATCTTCCGCCTAACAAGCGAAATTGATGTTCCCATAGTACATTTTTGAACTGGTCACTGCGAAGAATTCCGCGATGTTTCCGTCAATTCTCCCAAATCTTCCGGCAACTACTCGAAAAACCGCGCAGTAAATCAACGGCACAATCGTTGCTCAGGCACCTTAGGGAGATTCTTTGTCCTTAAGGAGGCAGTAATTGGAAACTATGACAACCTTTGCCCCAGGTGACGGATTGAAGACGGAAAAAATGCCGGGTCACTGGGTCTTAGCGCGTCTGGGTAAACGCGTGCTCCGACCGGGTGGCATGCAGCTAACCCGGCGTATGCTGAGCGCGTTAGGTATCCAATACGAGGATGACGTGGTTGAGTTCGCTCCGGGCATGGGCGTTACGGCCCGGCTGACACTCGAGTTGAGTCCGGCCTCTTACACGGCAGTCGAGCGGGACGAGGCTGCCGCGAAGATCGTCAGTGGCTACTTGAACGGGCGGCGCCAGCAGTGCGTTGTCGGGAATGCATCGGACACCGGGCTTCCCGACCAATGCGCCACAGTAGTTTATGGCGAGGCGATGCTCACGATGCAGATTGAGGAAATAAAACGCCAGATCGTGCGCGAAGCTTATCGACTACTTAAGAGCCGTGGTCGCTACGGCATTCATGAAATGTGTCTCATGTCCGACAATCTTGATGCGGATGCCAAAAGTGAGACGGAACGAGCCTTGACGGGTGTAGTTCATCATGGTGTAAGGCCGCTGGCGATTTCAGAGTGGCGCTCGCTTTTGGAGTCGGAAGGATTCGAAGTTCAATCAGTTGACACGGCTGCGATGAGCTTGCTGGAGCCAGGCCGATTGATTCGTGATGAAGGTTTAGCCGGCGCGATGCGTTTTGTTTGGAATCTGCTCCGTGATTCACCGGCACGGCGGCGCGTACTGGAAATGCGGTCCGTTTTCCGTCGCTGCCGGAAGCAACTTGGGGCCGTGGCAATTACTTGCAGCAAATACTGAACAGACTAAGGGCGGGCCAAAATGAGAACAGCGACGACTATGAGTGATCAAAAGGAAAGTGTAGCCAGATCTGCTGAGGTCAGGCAGTTGGTTGACTTGCTGCAATACCAGGATGGCTCCATCGTGAGCCGCGTGCTGCTGAAGAACAAGGGCGGCACAGTTACATTGTTTGCCTTCGACGTTGGTGAGGGCCTCAGCGAACATACTGCGCCATTCGATGCACTCGTGGTGGTCACAGATGGCGAGGCGGATATCGAGATTGCAGGAGATAGTTTCAAAGTGCGGCAGGGGGAGACCATCATCCTGCCGGCGAATCGTCCTCATGCTGTTAGAGCAGCGACCAGGTTCAAAATGCTGCTCATCATGATCCGGACGTAGCATCCTGCTAAAAGCACTTAATGAAACAGCACATTATTAGCTTTGCTACGGATGAGCACGGCGATTGGCGCGCTGCGCTTGAGTGCGGCCACTTTCAACACGTCCGCCATGACCCGCCACTCACCACGCGGTTATGGGTTCTGACCGAAGCCGATCGCTCATCGCGCATTGGCGTTGAACTCGACTGCAAACGCTGTGAGGATGAATACCAGAGTTCTGACCGCACGTGGCGTTCGGGGCAGTAGCCGCGCGTCAGCAAGGGCGTTGTTTGCTAAGATTAACGCCCTCCCTAACGGTCGGGCTACTTCTCCCGAACATTGCGCAGAATTCCACGATTGGTCGCGAATTTTTCGCAACTGCCCAAGCAGATCCTCAGAAACTGCTCATAAATCGAAGGTACAGTCATTGCAGTACCCAGAGAGCGCACGTTCTTTGCGACTCGATACTCGATCATCTTTCGACTAATCATGGCGAGGCACTTAATGAAGTCATTCAAACCCGGCGCAGCTCGCGCCCTCTTTCTTTCTACTTCGGCGTTTGCGGTTTCTTTCGCGGTGTGGGGACTAATCGGAGCGCTAGCGCCGACCTTCGCGCAAACCTATGGCCTTTCGGCTAAAGCCAAAAGCTTGATGATCGCCATTCCCGTCTTGCTGGGCGCGTTGGGAAGAATTCCCGCCGGAATGCTGGCTGATCGGTTCGGCGGCCGACGAGTATTTGCGACGTTACTGTTACTGGCGGCAATTCCCGCAGTACTCATTGGTCTGTCGAACAGTTATGCGCAGTTGATTGGGCTCGGTCTGTTCCTTGGAATTGCAGGCTCGACCTTTCCCGTGGGCGTTGGCTTCACTTCAAAGTGGTTTACACCTGACCAGCAGGGCACAGCGTTGGGCGTCTACGGTATGGGCAACATCGGACAGTCCGTTGCAGTGTTTGGCGCTCCCGTGTTGGCGATTGCGCTTGGGTCCTGGCGTCCAGTGTTCTTCGTATTCGCGGCAATATCGGCAATCTGGGCTGTAGTGTTCTATCTCTTCGCGCGCGATGTCGCGTCTGGAGTAAAGCCAAAGACGATGGCCGAAAACTTCGCGCTTTTGCGCCGCGAGCCGCTTGCCTGGGTCTTGTCACTCTTCTACTTTCTAACCTTCGGCGGCTTCGTTGCGTTTGCGATTTATCTGCCTACGCTTTTGAGAGACAACTTCAAGTTAACTGCTGCTGACGCAGGCGCACGCACAGCAGGTTTTGTCTTACTGGCAACGCTTATGCGGCCGATCGGCGGCATGATGGCTGATCGGCTGGGCGGCGCTCGGGTTCTCGTCCCGGTTTTCATCGCGGTCGCCGTGCTTGGAGCGCTGATGGGCTGTCCGTGGATGCCGACGTTCACAGTGGGGGCGCTTGGCGCAGCGGCGGCGTTGGGACTCGGCAATGGCGCGGTCTTCAAACTGGTTCCACAGTATTTTCCTAAAGAGACGGCAACAGTTACGGGGCTGGTTGGAGCATTCGGCGGCCTCGGCGGATTTTTTCCGCCGCTCGTCCTTGGGGTGCTCCGTGATGCAACGGGCGCTTATACGTGGGGATTCATATTTCTGTCACTCTTCGCGTTGTTTTGCCTGGCGGTAAATTACTTCGTCTTCCTAAAGCCTTCGCGCATGCGCGTGGCAACGGCGATGATGTGATCAATCAGAGAGCCCTAAGCGGACGGCTTGGACGACAAGGCAGCCACGTATGTCAATTAGATCAAGAGACAACTGAGTCAGAGCTCGATGAGGTAATGGCGCGAGCGCGGAAAAGTGCAAACCATTTCGGGGCCGATTCATTACTCGCTGGTGCGGTTGTCCTGCCTGGCTGTCGTTTGACTCGTGAGCCAGGCACGGCCCAGAAGGATCGCAATGACCGCATGCAACACCACCGCCGGCCACAATAAGGATCCGACCCATTCGCCGCGAGTGCCCACCCAGGCGAGATAAGCCGTCGCCAGCCCGCTGTAGGTCAACATGCCGCGAAGGGCGGCTGTCCGACCAGGCCAGCAGGCGATGCTCAAGCCAACCAGGGCGATGCCAGTCACCCGGCCAATCACCACGGAAACTCCGGAAAGCTCCACGCCGAGCAACAGCCGCCCAACGAGCGACGGAACAATCAGCAGTGCCACGCCAGTCGCGGCTTCGCCCAGAGCGGCAAGAATAAGCACCCCTTTCATCGCGCCACCTGGTCTCTCGCGCGGGCGACCGCGTCGTCGACGTTGGCCGGGAGTTGCTTGCGCTCTTCTGCCTTCAACTGCTGCGGTTCGACCTTGAAGGTCAGCTTGTTGATGCTGCCGGTGAACTTGAACGGAACGTCGTAGCGATGCTCCAGCAGCGCGACGCCCGTGCGTGTATCCTCTCCGATGTCGAAGGTTTCGTCCTCCGGGAACGTGACCGGGGTGCCGTGTTAGAGGGAATTCCTCGCCACTTCCTTGCCATCCACCGAGAGTACGCCCGTCCCTCCCTTGCCCAACTCTGGGCCATCAGACTTGAAATCGAAGACGATCGTGTGCTTGCCGGCGCCCAACGAAGGCCCTTCCCATATCGTGCGCTTGAGGTCGAGCAGGTTGTAGACGAACACGGGCTTCGACTTGCCCAAATCCATCGTCCGCGTGGCCACCACTGCCACCCCCCAAACCAATCCAAGCATCAGCATTCCATAGCCAAGCAACGATTTTCGGAACGACCACGATTGACGTCTGCCGATCAAAACCAGAAACAGTCCAGCGAGCAGCAGCACCACGCCCGCGGCCCTGAGCAACCGGCTCTCGAGCCAGTACTCGTAGGTTCCGGACAGCAAGAGTGCGTAGCCGCCGAAGCGCCCGCCCTCGGTGACGATCACGCCTTCCGCACCGCCCGCGGGAATCTCGACCTCCGCGGTGATGACGTAGGACTTATTCAAGATGTCGGGCGCGGCGCTTTTGGGAGTGCCGATCAACGGGCCCGAGTACTCGAAGATCGTACGTCCCGCCGTAAGACTCGGCCGCGGCGTGTTCCAGCGCGAGAGCGTCGAGTTGTCGAGCGGCAGCACGTTGTACTTCTTTGCCTCCGCATCGAAGAGGGACTGCAGCTGCTTGACCTTGTCCGGCATGCTGGCTGCCAGGTTGTTGGCCTGAGTAGGATCGTCATTGACGTTGTAGAGCTCCCAACTGTACCCGGTGATCAAATCCGGAGGCGTCTTGGTGCTCAGCTCCCAAGGAAGAGTCGCCGGCGTCGTGGCCGCTATCCACCCGTCGTTATAGATGGCGCGGTTGCCGAGCATCTCGAAGTACTGCGTCGTGTGTTTGGTCGGAGCGTTGGCGTTCGCCTTGTCCCACGTGTACATCATGCTCACGCCCTCGATGGGTTGCTGATTGATGCCGTTGATCGTATTGGGCGCCGGGATCCCGGTGGCCTCGAGGATGGTCGGCACGACGTCGATGACATGGTGGAACTGGCGTCGGATCCCGCCGACGTCGTTTACGTGACCCGGCCACGACATCGCGACACCCTGAGCCGTCCCGCCGAAGTGCGACGGCACCTGCTTCACCCACTTGAACGGCGTGTCCATTGCCCACGCCCATCCTGCCGCGAAATGCGGGAAGGTCCGTTCGGATCCCCAGAACGGATACCATAGAAATTGATCCTTGACCGGTACGGCGACGCCATTGAAGGTGGTGAATTCGTTCGGCGTGCCGTTGAGCATGCCTTCGGCACTGGCACCGTTGTCGCCACCGATGTAAATGATCAGCGTGTTGTCGAGTTCGCCGAGATCCTCGACGGCCTGGATCACCCGTCCGATCTCATGGTCGGCGTAGGCGAGGTAAGCACCATAGACGTCCGCTTGCTTGATAAAGAGTTTTCTCTCGTCAAAACTGAGGGAATCCCATTGCGGCAATTCCTTCGGCCACTCGGTCAGCTTCGCATTCTCTGGCATGATGCCCAACCGCTTCTGGTTGGCAAAGATGGTCTCTCGCACTTTATTCCAGCCCTCGTCGAACAGGTGCATATCGCTGATCTTCTTGATCCATTCGGGAGTGGGATGATGAGGCGAATGGGTAGCTCCCGGCACGTAATAGACGAGCCAGGGCTTGCCGGGAGCGATTTCATTGAGCTGCTTGATGTAATGGATGGCCTCATCCGCCATCGCCGTCTGCATGTTCCAGCCGGGATTACCCTGGAAGGGGTAAATAGCGGTCGTGTTGCGGAACAGGTTCGGTTGCCACTGGCTGGCGTCGCCACCGACGAAGCCATAGAAGTACTCGAAGCCCATGCCGTTCGGCCACTGGTCGAAGGGCCCGGCCTGGGTCGCTTGATAAAAGGGCGTGTTGTGATTCTTGCCGAACCACGAGGTCGCGTAGCCGTTGTCCCTCAGGATGGCGCCGATGGTGCCGTTCTCCTTCCTGATGACCGAGTCGTAACCGGGGAACCCCGTCGCAATTTCGCCCACGACTCCAAAGCCGGCCACGTGGTGATTGCGTCCCGTGATAATCGCCGCCCGCGTCGGTGAGCACAGCGACGTGGAGTGGAAGTTCGTGTAGCGCAGCCCGCTCTTCGCGATGCGGTCCATCGCCGGGGTCGGCACGACGCCGCCGAAGGTCCCCGGTGCGCCGAACCCGCTATCGTCGGTCATGATCAGCAGCACGTTGGGCGCGCCCTTCGGCGGCACGACGCGTGGCGCCCACCAGGCTTTCGACTCCGACGCCTTTTCCTTGATCACCCCGCCGAACTTCGGATCGGGCGGCGGCAGTTGTTTTCCGGTGATCGTGGTGGTGGCGCCGGGCGAACCCAACTCACCCGTAACTTCCTGCGCGATGCAGCCTGAAGAATAGGATGCAAAGGCGAAACCTGAAACCGCTATGGCGACGATCAGCTTGATTGCCTTCATACGTGGCCTCTCCTTTTCAACCTGGTCTTGTCGACGGCCCTGTCCGTAATCGGGGCGAGGCGCCCCGCGACTTCTTCGATGCTCGGGTGAACCTCTTCCCCCCATGGCTGAAGGTGAAGAGCCCGGGCTTGTCCAGCAGCGCACGAAGGCGTAGCTCTTGGAAGGCTGCGGCGTCGTCAGCAAGGAGCTTCCTGATAGTCACTTCTGAATTATCAGGCGCCGGCTCGAAATCGCGCTGTCCGCTGTGAGCGCATTTCCTGAATCACAAGCTAACGCCACCACGGCAAGCAACGTTGCGTTCACGGTACCCTCTTCCCGGTCTACTAACTAGAAGCGATCTCAAAAACAAATCTAACCACGGAAACACACGGAACCACACAGAAATTCCCAAATGACTACGAGGACTCTGAGGGGGTCGGGTCATTGTCCGTGTTTTTCCGTTTGATTCCGTGGCTGATTCTGAGGCCGGTTCTAGCGAAGCAACGGGCCCCGGGCTCAGAAGCGGAAGCTCACGCCGAGGGCGGGTCCGCTGAAGCTGAAGTCCTGGAAGAGCTTGTCGCCGTTCTGGTCGTAGTAGAGGTGGCGGTAGGCGAGAAGCACGTCGCCCCAGCGGAACGCGTATCCGATTCCAGTCAGTCCCTGCCAGGTCAACGCGGAGGAACCGGCGCCGGCATCGAGATAGTAAGGCACGTACCAGTTGCCGCCGCCGAGCATCACCCTGCCCCGGACGCCGGCGATCGCGTCCCACAAATCCACGTTCTCGGTGTGACTTCCCGCTTGGGGTAACTGGCCGCTGGGTCCGGCAAGCTGCCATTGGACCGAGGCCTCCACACCGAAGTAGCGGAAGCCTCCGAGCACTTCAAGCGTTGCTGCGGGACTCCGCGCCACCGTATAGCTGGCCGCGAGTTCCCACACCAGACCTTTCAATCCGGTGCTGGTGCTTTGGTTGACCGTCACCGGGGTGCCGCCCACCGATCTTACGGCGCTGCTTTCACCCGCGAAGTCGAGATAGATGAGATCACTGATGATTGCCCAGTTGCCCCTGCGCGCTTCGCCCGCGAGCATCAGCGCAAAATCGAGGTTCTCCAGATAGTCGTTGGGACCCACCGCAACGGAGGGACTGCCGCTGGCGCCGGGCGGAACACTGAACTTCAACGTGCCGTCGACGTTCGGCAGCCACAGGTACGGCGTCAGCGTGAAACGCCACTGATCGCCGCCGGCCTGCGCGTTCGCATGAAGCGGCGCAAGCAGCAGGAGGACTCCGAGCGTCGCACCCGTCACCGCATTTCGCTTCATATTGCCTCTCCGTTCACGTCGGGTGCACGAGTCTCGGTGTCAGAATTGCCTGACTTC
>JAMQPH010000617.1 GCA_023717605.1 Pyrinomonadaceae bacterium | reverse complement strand
GGAATTGTCAGCCTTGCGTTCAGCTACAAACGATCCTCGGAAATGACGCAGCGTGATCTCACCAGCTTCACGCGCTATATCGACAGCAAAATCCAGCAGCTGATTCAGTTCCTTTTTATCGGTGGACATTCTTTGGTTTCTCTTTGGCCGGCCGTAAGGTAGTCGTAATCAAAGGGTCACATTGCCGTATCTGAGACTCGGATAAACCACTTAACAACAGAACCGTTTGCGGTAGCCAATGGATCCTGGATTCAACCGGGCCAGCATCGCTCAACCGCAGGCCCTCACACGCTCAACCACAGGCCCGCGCATGAAGCCAGGTGCCATTGAGCGGCTCTGGTCTCGTTGAATTTAGGATCCATTGGCTGCAGCAAATGGTTCTGTAGTTGCGCGGTGCCTCTAACTTGCAAATCATGCTGCCAGGTTTTCATATCAAGAACTGACTAAAGCGTTACTGATTCTTCGTCGATCGCCCTCGCAGTTCCGCGCCTATTTCCTGCAGGGATAAGCCTTGCTGAACAAAGAGCACGATCAGGTGATAGAGAAGATCAGAAGACTCTCTGACCGTGGCATCCCGGTCTTCATTCTTGGCCGCAATGATCGTCTCGGCCGACTCTTCACCGACCTTTTTAAGAATCTGGTCGAGGCCCTGATCGAAAAGATAAGTAGTGTAGGAGCCGTCGGGCATCTCACGTTTCCTGGACTCAACGACACCATAAAGTTCCTTTAGCACTTCTCCCAAATTTGGTGCCCGCTCTGCACCCTTTTCAATCAAGCCATCAAACCCAATATCGTTATGGAAACAGGATGGAGCTCCTGTATGACACGCCGGGCCATGAGGAGCCACCAGCACTGTGAGTGCATCGTTATCGCAATCAACCAGAACATCGACGACGCGCTGAGTATTCCCGGAAGTCTCACCTTTGTGCCACAAGCAGGAGCGTGAGCGCGACCAGAACCAGGTTTCGCGGGTCTCGAGAGTCTTGATCAGACTCTCGGCATTCATGTAAGCAAGCGTTAAGACGTGCCGTGAACTTGCGTCCTGGACGATGACCGGAATGAGACCTTGCTCATCAAACCTGAGATCTCTGAGTGCAATCTTCATCTCACCAAAACTCCTTGCTCGCGCAAATAGCCCTTCACTTCAGCGATCTTGTATTGTCCAAAGTGAAATAGCGATGCCGCCAACACAGCGCTTGCGCCACCTTCGGTCAACGCCTCATGAAAATGCTCGAGTCGGCCGGCGCCACCGGAGGCGATGACCGGGATGCGCACGGCGGAACTGACCGAGCGCGTCAACTCCAGATCGTAGCCGTCTTTGGTTCCATCGCGGTCCATACTCGTGAGCAGTATTTCGCCGGCTCCCAGTTGCTCAGCTCGCTCCGCCCATTCAATTGCGTCCCAGCCGACATTCTTCCTTCCTCCGTGTGTGAAGACCTCCCAACCTTGCGCAGCATCGTCCGCACTTTTGCGGCGCGCGTCGATGGCCACTACCATGCACTGGCTGCCAAAGATTTCCGCGCCTTCACTAATAAGATCAGGACGCTCGACGGCGGCCGTGTTCAGCGAAATCTTGTCTGCCCCGGCCCGTAGCACTGCGCGAATATCGTCGCTGGAAGTGAGACCACCTCCAACTGTTAATGGTATGAACACTTCATCCGCTACGCGACGTACCAACTCCATGATGATTGCACGCTTGTCGGAAGACGCCGTGATGTCCAGAAACGTTAGCTCATCCGCACCTTCCGAGTCGTAGCTGCGCGCTTGTTCAACCGCGTCACCAGCATCAACGAGCGAGACGAAGCGAATTCCCTTCACCACCCGACCGCGGTCAACATCGAGACATGGAATTATTCTTTTGGCTAACATCTAATGGGCCATACGGCTAACGAAAAGAGTTTCACGCAAAGACGCAAAGAGGGCAAAGACGCAAAGATATGAAATGTCACAGCAATGACCGTTTGCAGGCTCTCTTTGCGTCTTTGCCCCCTTTGCGTCTTTGCGTGAAACCCCTTTTGTGAGCGTCAACGTCGAATCTTCACACAATTTCTGTGGTACTGACCCGCTCTAACTCCATCGTCATACTGCTAAAGTTAGCTAACAAGCGTAAGCCTGCGGCCTGACTCTTTTCAGGATGAAACTGCACACCGCAGATGGTTCCCTGCGCGACTACTGAAGCGTAAGGGACCCCGTAATCGGTCTCACCGATGACGACTGCTCGATCGTCAACTTCGCAGAAATAGGAATGCACGAAATAGAAAAAGGCATTGTCTCCTACTCCGTCAAGTAGAGGATGGGCACTGTGTTGTCGCACCTGGTTCCAACCAACTTGAGGTACAACGAGGTCACTACCGAAACGTCGCACGCGGCCGCGCAGCAAACCTAACCCCCGAGTTTTTCCAAATTCCTCAGACTCGTCGAAAAGCATCTGCATCCCGACGCAGACTCCCAACAGCGGCTTCCCCTGAGCCACACTCTCGTGCACAAACTTATCAAACCCACGCGCGGCCAGTTCGGTCATGCAGTTCGCGAAAGCGCCAACCCCCGGCAACACAAGTGCACTGGCCTGCCGCAAGACCGTTTCAGAGCTACTCACCACCGCCTCAGTACCTGTCGACGCGAAGGCCTTCTCGACGGAACGGAGGTTCCCCACGCCGTAATCAATGATTGCAATACCGGGCATGGCAACTAGAGCATACCCTTGGTGCTCAATACTCCTTCGATTCTTGGATCCCGGTCGACTGCCTGCCGCAGCGCACGAGCCGTCCCCTTGAAAGTCGCCTCCAGAATGTGGTGCGTGTTGCGACCACGAAGGACGTCGATGTGCAAATTGCACGAGAGACTCTCGGCAAACGAGCGCCAGAAATGTTCCGCCAACTCGACCGAGAAGTTGCCGATCATCTGGCGTCGGGTCTTGGCTTCATAGATCAGATAGAAGCGACCGGAGAGATCTACCACCACCCGGCACAATGCTTCGTCCATCGGCACCAGCGACGCGCCATAGCGAGCGATTCCCTTTTTGTCACCAAGCGCTTGAACAAATGCCTGGCCCAAAGTAATCGCAATGTCCTCCACTGAGTGGTGGTCGTCTATATGCAGGTCGCCGCGACACTCCACTTCGAGATTGAAGAGACCATGGCGTGTGAATAACTCCAGCATGTGATCGAGAAACGGCAGCCCGGTCTCGATCTGCGCTTCTCCTCGTCCATCAAGTGCAAGCGAAACTCGAACTTTGGTTTCCTTCGTATCTCGGCGAATCTCGGCGCTTCGTGGTGACTGAATATTAGTCATCGGCATAATCCTTCGTGAATCGCAGGTGCGAGTCAACATCCACAAATTCGCAGCTTGGGAAGGGTGGTTTACCCGCTGCTGACCCTGCGCTCGAGTCCTAATTGCCCTTTCATGTTTCCTGAGCACTCCCAGTGTCTTGGAATTTACAATCTGCGGTTGAAGTGTCACTAGCGCAAGCGGGAGTAAACCGCCCTTCCCCAACCTGCGAATTTCTGTCCCTTGCGTGGTCCGCCAATCATTTGGATTACTGACAGCTTCTGACGTTACGTGGAATTAGCCTGCATCAGGTCACGAAAATCTCTCGCAACGCGGCGAGCAAGAGATCATTCTCTTCGGGTGTGCCGACGCTGACGCGAAAATAATTTTGCAGCAGCGGGTATTTGCTTACGTCACGAATCAAGATGTCGCGTTGCAGGAGTTCATTGAACACACTCTGCGGTTCGAGCTGCGAGCCCACCAACATAAAATTTGCCCGTGACTGAACTGGATTGAGGCCAGGAATTGTCTCTAGCTCAACATACAAACGATCGCGCTCGGAGCAGATCTTCTCGACCAGCGGACACAGTTTCGACTCGAACAGCTCAACCGCAACTTCTGCGGCGGTCTGCGAAACGGCATTGAGGTTATAAGGCAACACCGCTTTCGCCACCTCACGCACCAAATCCGGCCAGGCCAAAAGATAACCCACGCGCAAGGCGGCCAGGGCCATGGCTTTTGAGAAAGTTCGCAAGACGATGAGATTGGGGTAACGGCTAAGCAGTGGTACCGCTGTCTGGCCAGAAAATTCGAAGTAGGCCTCATCAACCACGAC
>JAMQPH010000579.1 GCA_023717605.1 Pyrinomonadaceae bacterium | reverse complement strand
CGGCTGCAGTTGCCGCAAGCATTGAACCGGCCGGCCAATCGACTCGTGTTGAAAGTAACCCGCAAGCGATCACCTGGGAACGGCGTGAGCTGCAAGGGTTGTTGCGACCTGGAGTGTCTACGGAAGCAACCCACGAAAATGAACGCGAACAGTCGCCAGCAGATCAGGTGATCCGACCAGCTCCAACTGAATCAGGGATCCCGCTTCAGTTCCCGAAGGTTGCTCCTGCACAACGGTCGCCAGGAACCGCACCGATTTATGTGCGCGTCGGTCGTGTCGAAGTACGCGGGACACCACAACAAGAACCCGCCCGCTCGACGCCAAAGGAGAGCACAGCGCTCGGGTTCGCCAGCTATCACCGAATGCGGAGGTATCGGAGTTAGGAATGAGTAACTTTCTGGCCATCGGTGGGGTTAGCGCTTCGCTCCAGGCGCTTCTGCGCGACCGAATGGAACTGCCTACCGGAATGGTCCGCACGGATCTGCAGGTAGCGATCAGTACTCCTCAGCCGGAAGATGACACTCAAGCCGCGGAACCAACCCGAGTCAATCTCTTTCTTTACCGGGCAACCGAGAATGGCGCTCTGAAGAACCAGATGATTCCGGGTCAGGGTCACCCGAGCGAGTACGGACACCCGCCACTAAGTCTGGTCTTGCATTACCTGTTAACTGCTTATGGCGCGACAGATGACAATGGTCTGATTAATGAAACACGGGCTCACTTTCTACTGGGTAGTGCTATGCGTGTGCTCCTCGACTATCCCGTGATAACCGACGAACTTCTGACAGTGAACTCCCCACCAACGCAGATACTGCATGACAGCCTCCGCAACGAGTTCGAACAGATCAAAATCTGCCTTGATCCGCTAAGCCTGGAAGACGTTTCTAAAGTCTGGACCGCGCTCACCCGTCCCTACAGACTATCCGCTGCTTACACAGTGAGTGTGGTTCAGATTGAAAGTCGCCGACTCAAGACTCTAGCCGCGCCCGTGCTTACCCGCCGAATCCACCTCGTGGTTTCCAAACGGCCGCAGATAACGAATGTTTACCGTAGCGTGGTATTGCCTGGAGAAGTAATCGGCGACATTCGCGCCCACGTCCTTCAAGAAATGACCATCGAGGGTCAAAACTTTCGCGCGGCTCAAAGCTACGTCAAGCTGGGCAACCTGGAACCTATTGGAGTCGTGCCTGTCTCAGACAGCGAGATCAGGATCGTCGTGCCCGATGATACCTATCCGGCGGATGCTGATCATCCGTTGCCCCGCCCGATTCCGGTCGAGGATCGGTTACGACCGGGACCGCTGAGCGTTGAAGTGCAAACGCTTCGTCCCACCGAGGTGGTGCAGGGAGGATTGGATCGAGGTGTGGTGGTACCTGATGATCGACGGCAAAACTCCAACCAGGGAGTATTCCTACTGGCGCCAGAGGTTTCCACCCTCAATCCACTCAACGTAGCCGCCGGCGGCTTAGGTGCTGCGGTGCTCACAGTTAACGGCCGCCGGCTCTTTCAGTCCGGACCGAAGAGCGTGGTCCTCATCGGAGACGTGTCGATTCCGGTGCAGGACCCTGGTCCCGGGGGACCACAGTCAGACACCTCAGTGCAGGTGTCGCTGAACGCTTTAGCATTGACTACGCCGCCCACTCCCGCAGGCATCTATCCCGTTCGGATGATGGTTAACGGAGTTCAAAGCATGGAGAACGTGACGTTCCAGGTGACGTGAAACAAGTTATGGCTGTCGTAAACGAAAGCATCACGGCGGTTTCGTGGGCCGAGGCCAACCAGGCATATCTGCAAACAGAAATGCGACGCCTGCGTCTGTTGTTTGCTCGCAAAGTGCGATGGCTGCGGTGGAATTGGCAGCGAGATCCGCTGGGCAACAACCATAGCCTGGTGATTAGCGATGCTCTGGCGGATCGCTTGCTGAGAGGCGATGACGAAACGGAAGAGTTGAGCTTTTATCAGGAGGATGCGGAGTGTTCTTCGATCACCGATGCTTTGAAAGAGGTCGAAACCGATCTCGCTAACCGCCGCCATCAATTGACCGAAGACAAAGGCATCCCGTCGCTGGAAGCATTGGCTCGATTGTTTGGCTTGAAGCCAATCGAACGTGACCTGTTAATACTGTGCTTTGCGATTGACGACGACCCGCGGTTTGCCACTCTCGCGGCCTACGTTCAAGACAACATGAATGCGCGTTATGCGACGTGCGATCTCGCCTTGAGCTTGCTTTGCCAGGGTCGCGAAGATCGGGAAACGGTGCGCGGAGCCTTGCTTCATTCCGCTCCGTTGCAGCAATTTCGCTTACTCACATCGAGCGATGGCGCCGCCGTAGCTCGCTCGTGTCAGCCTCTCAAGATTGACGAGCGTATAGCCGACTATGTGCGCGGCAGTAACCGGTTGGATGAAAAGGTGGTCCATCTGCTCCGTCCCGCGGCACCTGACCCAATTGCGGGGGTGCATCGGGAATTGGTTGATCAACTGTGCCGCTGGGCTGAGTCAGCCGCCGGACAGCCTTGGCCCCCCTTTCATTTCACTGGACCACCCGGTGTCGGTAAACAAGCGGTAGCGAGAGAGTTCTGTGCCCGGATGGGTGTGCAACTGTACACACTCGATCCCAGGCGGTTGCCGTTACACGACCCCGAGCGGCACGAACTTATGCATTTGATGGAACGCGAATCCGCCCTTTCGCGAATCGCCATCTATGTGGATGTTACTGACATCGATCTTTCCGACCGTCTCATTGCTTTAGCCGCCCGCGATTGGATCGAACACTCTGGAGGCGTCGTGTTCGTGGGCGCGCGCGAGCGCTATCAGTTCCGGCGTCAAGTGAACCATCTCTCGGTGCCGAAGCTGGACGCCGCTGCTCAGAGTCAACTTTGGAATGCATCGCTCCAGGGAGTCACAAACTCGGTCGATGGCCAGATTGATGCGCTGGTTCAGCAGTTCGACATGGGGCCCCGCGCGATACCAAATGCGGTTGCTTCGGCCGTGGCAAGGGCCCACCGGCGTGAGGGAAATTTCCTGCTTCTCGCGGACGATCTATGGCAAACCTGCCGCGAGCAAGTGGGATGGAGGCTGGGCAGTCTGGCCCGACGCCTGACGCCTTGTTACACCTGGGACGACATCGTTGTGTCCGACGATCTGATGCGGCAGTTGCGTGAAATCGCAGACCAGGTAGCGACGCGATCAGAGGTTTACGACCGTTGGGGCTTCGGGGCTCGGTTGCCGCGAGGTCGCGGGATCAGCGCGTTGTTTTCGGGGCCGAGTGGTACGGGCAAGACGATGGCTGCCGAGATCCTGGCAAACGATCTGCAATTGGATCTCTACCGCATAGATCTGGCTGGTGTGGTCAGTAAATACATTGGCGAGACCGAGAAGAATTTGCGCAATGTCTTCGACGCCGCCGAAGAGTCTGGAGCGATTCTGTTTTTCGATGAAGCAGACGCTCTGTTTGGCAAGCGCACCGAGGTCAGAGATAGCCACGATCGTTATGCCAACATTGAGGTCAACTACCTGCTGCAGCGCATGGAAGATTATCGCGGACTGGCCATCCTCTGCACCAACCGGCGTTCCGCACTCGACCGGGCCTTCTTGCGGCGGCTCAGGTTCCTGGTGGAGTTCCCGTTTCCCGATGGTGAGAAACGCCGGTTGATCTGGAGCAAGGTATTTCCAAAGCAGACTCCAGTTTCAGGGCTCGACCTGGAGGAACTGGCGCGGCTCGAGATCACCGGCGGCAATATCCGCAACATCGCCTTGAACGCGGCTTTCCTCGCGGCCAGCGAGCGAGTGAGCGTTCAGATGCCGCATTTACTGCACGCGGCGCGGCGGGAGTACGCCAAGATCGACAAACTACTAACTGAAGCGGAGTTCGGACCGAGTTACCGAGCAATGAAAGCATGACAGACGAGGCACACATCATCGACATCGACACAATTCTGCTCAACGGATTGGATCGGCTGCCCCCGGGAGAGTTGGCGTTGAGGATCGAGGCGGAGGTTCAACGGGTATTAAGTGGTGCTGGTTTGTCCGAGGCCGCCGGGATTGGCGGTCTTGAGAGAAGGGTAGCTGCGGAAGTCGGAGACACTGTAGCTCGATCTGTCGAAGGAAGGGACTAATGGGGACTAGCCATAGCCGGATATCGGAGAAACCTGCGCAAGTAGTGCTGTCAGGGAACCACTCGCGCGCAAGCTCATTGCGGCCAAACCCGCATAACGCGGCTATGGGCAATCAAGCGCTTCAGTGGCGACTGAGTAGCAGCACGATTCAGCCGAAGCTCAAGGTCAATCAGGCCGGTGATAAGTTTGAGCAGGAGGCCGACCGCGTGGCCGAGGTGGTGGCAGGCATGCCGGACCCCGACACCTTCGAACTACCCGTAGGCGGAGAGAGTGTGCACTCAGTCCAGCGGATGTGTACGGACTGCGAAGAGGATCTTCATCGTAAAAGCTGTGACTCATCCAGTGGAAGCGTAGATGGACCATTGGAAGCACAGATCGACAGTCTTCATGGCAGTGGACAACCTCTCTCTGAATCCGCACGTACCTATTTTGAGCCGCGTTTCGGGCGAGACTTCGGCGACGTTCGAATTCATGCCAACTCGACCGGGGCTGAAACGGCCAAGTCTATCAACGCACTGGCTTATACGAAGGGAAGGGACATCGTTTTTGGCGAGGGGCAATATCAACCGGGCACCCATGCCGGGCGGAGATTGTTGGCCCATGAACTGACCCATGTGGTCCAACAAGGTGGAAGTGCGGGAGAATTGGCGCGAAATCCGGACCAACAGATGCTTCAGCGAACCTGTGGCGCGCCCGCTATCGGCACTCCGGTGGGATGCACGCCGGACGCGAGCGATCCCGTAGGTGACCTGGTGTTGTTCCGGATCGATTGTGACGAATTCTCACCCGCAACCGAAGAGGCGAAGGTTGTGGATTTCGCCGACTCCATGACTGCCAGCGACCGAGTGAACGTGCATGGGTTTGCGAGCACGGATGGAGACGCTACTTACAATCACCACCTGTCGTGTGCCCGGGCGTTACGAGCTGTCGGCGTGCTGAACGCCCACGGCATAGGGCCAAGCCAGATCGATACATTCGAGCACGGGGGCACGCCGGGACCGGCAGCTCAGCGCCGAAGCGTAGTGCTCGAACGCCAACCCGGCGTCAGCCGACCCACGGTACCGCAGTTAACAGCTGTAGTCACAACCGCGCCGACGCCGGGTGTTTGCGGTGACCCTCCGCCCGCTAACATCATGAACTTCGTCATCACGTGGGTTCTCTCACGCAATTCCGACGCGACCAACGGCGGGTTTGTGATTCAGGATGTCACTTTCAACTGGAACGTCGTGGACTGTACGGGAACACAAGTACCCAATGCCGATCCGCGCACAAGTCCCCTACGCTATTTCGAAGCGTGGCGAGCTGCGCCGGGGACAGCGGTCCTAACCCCCGCCGCCACAGACACATTCTCTTGGCCCGCTCAATCACCATGGGACGGCGGCTGCACGGATGGGACGGTGAGCATCTCAGCGACAGCACGCTTCCATGACGATGTCGCTGCTTTGCCGGCCCACATGGTCACCCCTAACCTCGCGACGTTCGCTGGGGGTCTGCAGTCCAGCACCGTCGATCCGGCGCTTGGGGGTAATGTTTCGCGCCCGGTAACGCATGAATTGAGCTTTCACTGGACCTGCTGCCCGTGCTCCAGCAGCGCCGCCGTTGTTGATTCGCATACGCCATGATTTGGACGTAAAGAGATGCCATGACGGAATCGAATTTACAAAGCCCGTCCGAATGGGAGCAGCGTCTGGTCCGATTGTTCCGCGATCCGGCGGCCTCGCGGGAACAGGTTCTGGAAGCGCTGCGTAGCCTGCCGGCTGGCGAGCGATTTGTCATGAAGGGGAAATGGATGGAAATGGCAATGAACGAATCTCTCGAGAACTGGCGCCGACTCGCCTCATATCAAGTGTTGATCGAGCGAGCGATTTCCTACCCCTGCGAGTTAGCTTCTTTCGTTACGGACACTCTTCTTCCGCTTGGGATCCAAGAGGAGCAACTTACCGACATGTCGATGGCCTCGTATGTGCCCGTACGCAGAGAGGGCAATTCCGTCTATGTCGCGGTGCTGCCGTTCTCAAGCTCGTTGGGATCTACGGGCGTGTACATTGCAGTTGACCCTATAGAGAAGGTGGTCAGGGAAGCCACGGTATACCCCGGCATAAACGAAACAAAGGTGTGAATACCGACTGTTGGCTATCCGCTGAAAATAAGGTGAAGGAAATTGCCCCTACTAAAAAAAGAAAGTGCAGTGAAAAGTAGCCAAGCACCCCTTGCCCCCGTTGGTGGGCGTTTGTGTATGCGGTCACGCAACTCAGGCGCTTCCGCAACTAACGCCAGCAATCAGGCTGCGCAGCGTCGGTTGAGTTTTGGACTAGGACCACAGGTTCAGCGACAACCGGATTCATCCGGGTCAGCCGCCGCCGCGCCGTCTTATCGAGACTGCACGGAGAGCATTACCGGCGTTTCGGATGCCAATGAGCAGCTCGAAGCGGCGCGCATTCGCGCGCGAGATTTTGTTCAGGCAGCGATCGCCGCGCTCGGTAAAACTCCGACCGCCGGATCCGTACTCGCGACCGCGTTGGCTCGTCACTTTGTGGATCCGACTGAAGAACAGCGTGTTCAGATCCGCGCGACCTACCGTCAGATGCTGCCTGCATTCAGAGTCCCGAATTTCATCTGCAACAGGCAAAACATCTGTGGAGACTTTCAAGCAGGTTGGTTGGCTGACGACGATCTGATTCACGTGTGCCCCCTCTTCTGGGCGCTTGACCGGACTTGCCAGGCAATTGTCTTGGTCCATGAGGCCGCGCACGACGCCGGGATAAACGTTTCGGGGCCCCATCCTTTTGGACGTGGCACTGCCACTTACCCGGCTGGAAACAAACCTCCCCCTGACGGAGAAACCCCCGCAACCAGAATGGAGAACGCGGACGCTTATGGATTCTTCGCTGCGCACATCTGGCGCAGCGGTGATACCGGGAAAAGTTGCCGCTGAGGGATGAGATATGTCATCTGAATTTCCCCGAAGTCCAAAACTACTGAAAGGCGCACTGGTGGTCTTTCAATCGCAGAAGACCGGTCCGCCGCCGACGGTCATCATTTTTCAATACAACCCCGAGCAGCTCAGCCGGTCGTTGGCCCACCGATCGGCCCCACCTGATCCCAGCAGTGTCGGTGGTGCAAGGGAAGATGTGTTTCGGGTGCTTGGCCCACCTGTCGAAACGATCACTCTCTCGGTCGCGCTGGATGCCGCCGATCAACTCGAACAGCCCGACCAGAATAGCGAAGTGGTTGTTAGTGGTCTGCATCCAGCGTTGGCGGCGCTTGAACTGCTGCTTTATCCGGCGAGCACTCAGGTCCTGCTGAATCGCGGTTTGGCGCAAGCCGGCAGCGCGCAGATTTGTCCTGCCGATCTACCGCTGACGTTGCTGGTGTGGGGCAAATCTCGTGCGGTACCGGTGCGCCTTACGAGCTTCTCAATCACCGAAGAGGCTTTTGATCCGACCCTGAATCCGATCCGGGCCAAGGTCGACCTGGGAATGCGCGTACTCACCTATATGGAACTGAAGGAAGACACGATCGGCTTCGGTGCCTACATCGCTTACCAAACACAGAAGGAAGTGCTGGCACGCCTGGTAAGGCCAGGCGAAGCGGCGGGAGCTATTCGTGGACTCATTCCACTTTAAGGAGCAGGAATGTTTTTCAAAGGTAGTCGTTACGAAAACGTCGTGACGGACAGGTTCACTGACGCCGTGGGCCACGCGATCCGGTTCAAGCGTGTGCGCTTCATTCCGGACACTCCCGCGCAGCTGGCGGTGATTGTCAATCAGGGCGAGCGGCTCGATCACATTGCCCATCGAATTTACCAGGACCCCGAACTTTTCTGGCGCATCTGTGACGCAAATTTTGCGTTGCGGCCGGAGGACCTCGTGTCGGAGCCGGGCCGCGTCATCAAGATTCCACCGTCGGAGGCGTGATAGATGCCGGCTGTTACCTACACATTGACGATCGGCGGACTGCCTGCAGGTCAGGATCTGCTTCAGGCGATTCAGCAGATCGAAGTCGAGGACCACGCGAGCATGGCCGACATGGTTCGCCTGCGGGTCGTGATGGGGGTAAAGGACGGGTGCTCTGGATGGTCGTTTATTGACGACAATATCTTTGAGCGACTAACCACGATTCGAATCGCAGTCGCGGTCGGAAGCGGACGAGCAGAGACGTTGATCAACGCTTGCGTAATTGAAACGAATGCCACCTTTGCCAATCAACCTGGAGCGTCGATCTTGAACGTGGTAGCAATGGATCCCACGTGCCTCATGAACCTCAAGCAGGTAGTCAAGCCTTGGCCCAACAGATCCGACAGCGACGTTGCGAGGGAGATCTTTTCGGCGCCGGAGTACACGTTCACCCCCATAGTTGACGCGACGAACTGGAGGCGTCAGGAAAACGAACAGACGATGATCCAGCGCGGCACTGACATTCAGTTCTTACAGGAACTGGCGCGGCGAAACGGTTTCGAGGTCTACATCGAGACCAACGGTTCCACTGGAGTGGTGGAGGGCCACTTTCATGCGCCACGGCTGAACCTTCCACCGCAAGGTGTGCTGTCAATCAATATGCGTGATGCCACAAATGTAAACAGTTTCAACGCGCGGTTTGACATGCTGCGGCCTTCCACGGTTCAAACCACCAACCTCGATGTAGAGACCCGCGAGAATCAACAGTCGCAGGTGAGCAGTTCCAGGTTGCCCGCATTGGGGCGAGAGACAGCGCATGCCAGTCAACAACAACGTCTCGTGCTTCCTGCGCAGACAGGTCTTGCCCGCACAGGTGAACAGCAACCTTTCGCGCAGGCGATTGCTGATGAATCAGCCCTGGCCATCACTGCC
>JAMQPH010000540.1 GCA_023717605.1 Pyrinomonadaceae bacterium | reverse complement strand
TACGCTGAGTGGATTCAAGGTTGAGCGGGGACAGGGTCCACCTTCCCGACCTGTGAATTTCCGCCTCTTGCGATGTTTACGCGATCATTTCTTTTTTCACCCTTCTGGAGCGATGGGATTTCTAATTGAATGCGAGTGAATCTTCAATTGAAGTTCAATCACAATATCGTTCGGGCCAGCGACGCTTCCGAAACTTTTCCTCTGACCAGAAGTTACGCAGTAGTTCAATCCGCAAACCGCGTGGACCTTCCTCAGCCGTCGGCAAAACGATGCTCACCACGTCGTAGCGATAGGGTGTTTTCGTCAGGTCAAACATGCGTCGGTAAGCGTGGGCGGCGCGGATAATCTGACGCTGCTTTCTGAGATCAACATTCGCTGAAGGGGCAGCGAACCAGTCTGATGCGCGAGTCTTCACCTCCACAAAACAGAGAGTGGGTCCTTCATAGGTGACCAGGTCAATCTCGACATTGACTACGGCGTCATTCCGATTTCGACCGACCGGTATGGTGAAATTAGCGGCCACGATTTGAAAGCCGGCCTGCATTAGAAATGCGGCGGCGAGTTCTTCGCCCCGCCGACCGAGTTCAAGAATCGTAGAGGTATTCGCAGACGGTGCTGGTGAGGAATTCGGCATTGTGTCTCGCAGGCGTGAGGGCCTGCCTTTCATGGGCTCGCTGGGCTATTCAAGCCCTTCGCGCAATCGATCCAACGCCTGGCCCCAAAAGGTTTTCATTTTAGCTGCGGCTTTCGCATCGGGAAGCTTGCTGTGCTGGATGACGACCTGGCTCTTGCCGTCGCCTTTGGCAGAAAAATAGAACTCGAGACTGGTCTTGCCGTCCTTCCAGGTTACGCGCATCGACTTGTTCGGCGCTGCCTTCCTCACCACCAGACTATCATCCGAGAGCCAGGTTCTGCGACTCGTCTCGTTTGCGATTTCTTTGTACAGCCTAGTGAGAGGTACTTTAACCGTGCGGCTCACACTGACTTCATAACCCGCAGGTTTTTCGTGCTTATCGCGCAGGCCTCGAGCCTGCTCATAAGTAACCGTAACCATCTGCTGCCACCACGGACCAACGTCGTGCTTTGAGTTGAGAAACTTAACAATATCCTGGTGCGGCATCTCTTTGGCGCCGGCCTTATCGAGAATTGCGAACCATTGGTCCCATTTCTTGCCCGTCTTCGCTTTGACAGCCTCGTCGCTCATACGCGGCGTGTTGGCTTTGGTTGTTGTTGGCATGAATGTTCTCCTGGAGGAAGAAAACTGGTAAACAGTAAACCATTCACATCTTACGCGTCCCGATCGTATGCTAATTTCAACCAGTGCTTTACCTCATCGTCGATGTCCCTAACGGACTCAATCGGAATGCGATGTGTGATGCGGTCCTTTTTGGCGAAACCACCGGTATCGATCAAACGTCCTTTCGCCTTCATATCACCAAGCGCAAAGCCGAGATCGATACGTGTACGGGTAGTTGGTTTGATTTGCGCAAACACGTGCTTGCGATACAGGGGAACGATAGTCTGGCAGGGACAGGCTTTCGCATCCTTTCCCACCTTGAGTCCGAGTTTCAGTAACGCGTCGTAAATGGGTCTCAGATCGGCTTTGGAGCCGGAGAACATTTGTTCGACGTAACCTTCGGCCGCCTTGAGATACCGGCCTGGGTCGTCCGTCTCAGAACCTTTGCCGACCGAACGTTCTGCGATCCACCAGGCAGAGTTGGTTCCCAGACCGTGCTCTTGCTTGAGCCAATCACGCCGCTCCTGCTCGTCTTTTAGTCCAGACTTCTTGACAAGACTGAGCCACTCCTCGAGCGAGCGTCCGCTCTTTTGTTTGAGCTCCGCGACCCACTTCTGAACCATCGCAATGCCCGGATGCACGCTGTAGATGGATTTCTTCTTTGTAGCTGTCGCCGTGGGTGGCATGACGAAACTCCTTTATTCTTGAAAACCAAGGATAGCCGAAGACTTCAGCATTTTGCTTCTTCAAAATTGCTAACTTGATGTAAAGCTGGCTGTTGGCAAAAACCGGGGTGGCCTTCTCACTTTTGTCGCCTGCTCAAAAGAGTAGGCATACTTGATCAGCTTCGGTTCGCTATATACAGCTCCGAAAAACGAAATGCCAAACGGTAGTCCGGAAATGTAACCGGCAGGCACCGTGATGTGTGGGTAACCCGCGACCGCGGAAGCTGATGAATAGCCGCCTGTGAAGTGATCGCCGTTTATCCAGTCGGTGGGCCAGGCCGGCCCGCCTGTGGGCGCGATTAGCGCATCAAGCCGGTGCCGGCGCATTACAAAGTCAATCCCCTGGCCTCTGGACAAAAGATGGTTCTTTCGCAGGGCCTGAAAATACTTCTTGTCTGTAAGCGGGCCTTTCTGCTGGGCTTTTATGAAAATGTCCTGTCCGAAGTAAGGCATTTCTCGATCTCGGTTCTTTTCATTGAATTCAATTACCTCTTTCAAAGTATGAACCGGCGCCTTGGATCCCAGGCCGGCGAGGTAGGCATTCAAATCAGCCCTAAACTCGTAAAGCAGCACCTCGAACTCGGAGTCGTCAAACTTCCCTTTGGTGGGAATGTTGGCAGGATCGACTACCACTGCCCCGAGTTTTTTGATCTCTCTTATTAGCTCTTCCATTCGCTTATCAACTTGATCGTTAAAGTCGAAGTACGCTCTGGCCACTCCGATACGCGCGCCACGTAAACCATCCTTGTCGAGAAATCTGGTGTAGTCACTGTGCGACTTACCCTGGCTCGACCGGGTTGAGCTGTCACGCGGATCCATACCCGTTAGAGCACCCAGCAGAACGGCTGCATCCGCGACAGTGCGAGCCATTGGACCGGCAGTGTCCTGGCTGTGGGCGATGGGAATAATTCCCGACCTGCTAACCAAACCGAGCGTAGGTTTGATTCCAACCAATGAGTTTGTGGAAGAGGGGCAGACAATCGATCCATCTGTTTCCGTTCCGATTGTCGCCGCGCACAAGTTCGCAG
Source organism: Pyrinomonadaceae bacterium (assembly GCA_023717605.1). Classification (GTDB taxonomy): domain Bacteria; phylum Acidobacteriota; class Blastocatellia; order Pyrinomonadales; family Pyrinomonadaceae; genus PSRF01. The sequence goes on along the minus strand of JAMQPH010000540.1, from coordinate 1,885 downwards.
CCGCAGCCACCCCTGATCCCGAACTCGATCCACAGGGATTGCGGTCTAACACATAGGGGTTTCGGGTCTGACCGCCGCGCCCACTCCAGCCGCTGCTCGAATGATTAGAACGAAAGTTTGCCCACTCGCTAAGATTTGTCTTCCCAAGTATCACAGCTCCAGACTCGCGCAGTCTTCGGGCGACAAACGCGTCCTGGCTCGGCGTTGAGGCCAACAAGGCGAGCGAGCCGGCGGTAGTCATCATGCGGTCGGCGGTGTCGATGTTGTCCTTGATGAGAATGGGGATACCGTGCAGTGGTCCACGCGCACCCTTTTCTTTGCGTTCCCGATCCAGCGCCTCTGCAATGGCTATCGCGTCGGGATTGATCTCGATCACCGAATTTATGGCTGGGCCGCGCTTATCAACATCCTCGATGCGCTCGAGATACTTTCTGGTAATGACTCGCGCACTCAACTTCCCAGACGTCATACTATTCTGCAGATCGGCGATAGTTAGTTCATCAAATTCAAATGACTCAGGATATGCGTTTGGAGCAGCTGTACCTGGGTTGGCACTAGCAATGACGGGCTTGCTGATTGCGAGCACACTGGCCAGCGCACCTCTTTGCAGGAAGTCTCTCCGCTTCATTATCAGCTCCTTCAGATCTGGATAGCTTGTGGCTTGCGGGACTGAGGCCGGGTAGGATTCACCGTTCCCAGGTTTCGATGTCTCCGTCAACTATAACAAAGAGTGGATGGGGCTCCGGATAGCGGGCTTGTTTTATTTCTGGGTGTTTCTTAGGATCTCTTCACTTCAACTTCCTTTTCAAATGGTGCCACTCCAAAAGTAGCTGTCCCGTCGAGCATTGGTGTTAATTATCGGGTAGTGGAGTTCTAGTCTCTCATTCACACCGCGGCTTTAGCCCGGGGCTACCCCGGGACGCCGAAAAATGTTAACCGTTTCAACGGTTTCCTCCCCCCAATCATCTGGCGCTCGTCAAAACCGTTAAAACGGTTCACTAAATTTATGGGCCGCATTTTTCCACCGGGCTGAAGCCGCGGTGTGAATTAGAGTCCAAACCGGTGTGACATAGGACCATGACATCTAGACTTGCGATGAATGGTCCAGAGTCTCATCAATCGCCGTCGTCTCGGTTGCGATAAGTCTTACCTCTCAAGTGCCGCTCTCACCTTCTTGATGACTCCACCCGGCGTGGGATACCAGAGGCGGCTGGACTCGAATGCCTTCGAACCATCAATGTCAACACTCAACTCACCGAGGCCGCCCTTTACGGTTTCCACTGTCAGCTCAGGTTCTTGTGAAAGGTCAGCAGCCACACGGGCGGCTATCAGATTTTTTATGGGTCAAACCGGGCAATAGCGAATGGTGATGTTCTTCATAGTTGTCCTCTCATCAACAAGTGCCTGACGGTCATTCAATATCAATGCGCAACTTCGCTCATCAGCGCCAGCAGGTTGTTTTCGGAGTCGCGGAAGGAAGCCAACCACAAATCATAGGAACCCATGTTCGCGACAAATATAGGTTGTTCCTCAATATGAACACCGCGTTCGGTGAGAATCTGTGTGGCCTGCTGAATGTTGTCCACTTTGAAGTAGAGAATCGAACTGGGATGATCAAACTCCGGTTTATCAGGAAGCGAGAGCATGAGTCTGAGGCCATCACAGTCAAAAAAGGCCATTTGTGGTGGTACTGAGAAGAGGTGCTTCATTCCCAGTTGGTTTCGATAGAAATTGACAGCGCGCTCGAGATCATGTGCGTTCACGGCGATCTGTCCAATCCTGGACAAACCAAAGTCTGTTGTTTCGGTCATCTCTGTCCTCCTGGTTTCGGTTTTTTGGGTTAAACGCAGACAATATAGATGGCCGATCCAATTCCCGCTTCTCG
>JAMQPH010000521.1 GCA_023717605.1 Pyrinomonadaceae bacterium | reverse complement strand
CGCAAACTTCTGGGTAAACTTCACTGTCCATTTATTTGTTCTGGGGTCGCGCACCTTGCGCAAGCGCAGACGTGTGCCGGTGATGTAATTGTCGGTGATCTGCACATGCGGATCCGCACGCGTTAACCCCTCGGGCAGATCTTGCAACAGGTAGCGCCGCTCGTGCTCGATACGTGCATACTTGCTCTCCGGTAGGATCGTGTTCTGGTCTGTTAATTTAGCGACGCCCATTGTTTCCTTGAATCTAGGTATCGATTCAACGACCTTCGCAACCCATGGTTGATAATTCGTCTGTTTAGTACTCTACCGTTAACGTCATTTCACGTCCTGGTTTTATGGGCCTACGAACTCTTCCTCAGGCTCACTTAGAAGCTCAAACGGCTCAACGATCTTCCCGGCAATCGCCGAGGCCGCCACGACGTATGGTGAGGCGAGATAGAGTTTGCCGGGGCCACTCCGGCCCGGGAAATTGCGGTTCTGTGCGCTGACCGTGACCGTTTCGGCACTTGGAGAGGCACCGGGCCCCGCATTGATGCAGGCGCCGCATGAAGGGTCGATCAGTTCTGCTCCCACCCGCTCGAAGATTTCAATGTAACCCTTCTCTCTCGCGTACTGTTTGATCTTCTGCGAGCCGAACTGCAAGTAAAGATGAACGCCCGGGGCAACGCGTTTGCCTTGCCCCAGGGCGTTCTGCAAGACCTCAGCATACATATCCATGTCGGCCATCTTTCCACCTGTGCACGAGCCACCGTACGCCGCGTCTATGCGTACTTCTTCGCCGAGTTCATCGATAGGAATTCCATTTCGCGGATCGCCCGGCAGCGCCACCATAGGTCGAATCTCGTCAAGGTCAATTTCAAAGACGGCGGCATACTCGGCATCCGGATCACTGTAAGTGAATCCCTGGCGCACTTCCGCCGCGTCGAGACCGCGCGTGCGCACGATGTATTCCAGCGTTACCTCGTCTGGTTCAATGATCCCGGTTGTGCCTCCTGCTTCCACAGACATGTTGGTCAGAGTGGCTCTTTCATCCATTGGCCAGTTCTTTAGATCCTCACCGGCAAACTCCAACACTTTGCCGATGCCTTTACTGGTTTTCATGTATTCGCTGGCAAGGATGACCAGCATCACGTCTTTCGCTGCCACATCGGCGCGCTTCTTCCCTTTCAGAACGTAGCGCACGGTTTCCGGCACTCGGATGCGAACGTCTTTTGTGTACCAGGCGTTAGCCATGTCCGTTGAGCCGACGCCGAAAGCGAAGCAACCCAGCACGCCGGCCATGCACGTGTGCGAGTCGGTACCGATGACGATTTGACCCGGCAGGGCGAGATCCTCGACGACAGCGTTGTGGCAAATTGCTTCCGAGCCTCCGTCCGGACTCTCGCCGTACAGGCGTATGCCTTGCTTCTCGGTAAAACGTTCCTGAGTGACGGCTAGCCCGTCAGCGCGCTCGAGCAGTCCCAACTTTCGCTTCTCCTCCGGCATCACGCGACCGAGAAAAGTCAGGTGATCGCGAAAGGCGTACACGCTTTCGGGTTCAGTGACGCGTGCTTCAGATCCAAGCGCCTGTTTGAAAAGTGACTCGGCCATCGGAGTTACGTATTCATGCGAAAACCGCACATCGGCAACGGCAAACAACGCGTCGCCTGGCCTGACCGCTGCGACACCGATTTTGCCGGCCTTCACAAATGCATGTCGGGCAATGATCTTTTCCACCATGGTCATCGGGCGTTTCCCGGTTTCGATGAGTGGAGGCAATACTTCGCCGGCCAGCCGCGCCTTGTTGTAATTGAAGAGACCGCCATGTTCGACGATCTTCTGTGCGATTGGATCGAGCCCTTTGGTAAACTCAGTTAGCGGAATCTCTTCGCCGCGGCGGATGCGTTCGATAAGGGTGAAATCGGTTGACGTTAGCAGCCCGATGTTCTGCGAGTTCTGACCGTAGATCTTTTCGATGCTCTTAGCGATCACGAGCTGAATGCCCGCAGCTTTCTCGGCGTAGGGCGCCGTCTCCCGCGACGATCCACAACCTTTGGACAGCCCGGAGACAACCACGGCGAAGCCCCCATTCTTGACCTCGTCCTTCTTGACCGCTCCCTCGCGCATACCGACGTACACGTATTGGCCCAACGTTTCATCGTAATAAAAACAAACCCAACCCGGCGTAATCTCGTCCGTCGAGATGTTGCTCATCAACGGCAGATCGTCATTAGCTAACCGCTCCGCCAGATTGTTTTCGAGACGCTCGCGCTGGTGGCCCTCGGCCTCGAGTTGTTGGCGGATAAGCGACGTATCTTCAGTTAGAAATAAAATGCGGCCAGTGAACTTGGGGTTGGTGACTCGCTTTTCGACCTCAGGCATTAATGCTCCTCTTGTTCTTCACAGGGGTTTATCTGTTGACCAATTATAACCTTAAGTTAGTGAAAGCCTGAGCCGCGATGATGGGAGGACTGCCAAAATCAATACGATCCGCGAAACAACACGAAAGAGCACGAAAAGGCTGCCTTAGTTAGAGTTATTCGTGTGATTTCGTGGATCGCTGATTGTATGTCTGCGGAATTCTTTCAGCTCGTGCTAGACGTATTGCATGGCGCCGATGATATTTCCTTCGGTGTCCTCAAAGAAGATCAGTGTGCCCACGGTAGGAATCTGAAACTTGGGCATCACGATCTTTCCGCCGTTGGCCTCGACGGCGGCAATCGTTTCATCGATCGATTCCACGCCTAGCGTGCACTCAAATCCAAACATCGGCTTCCCTTTGACGATCTCTCGACGCCCTTGAAGCGCACCCTGGACGCCCGCGTCTTCTTCAGTTCCGGTCTTGATTAGAAAGAAGCCTGGTGATGGTCAACTATCGGGTGGAAAATCTCGATCAAGTGTTGGAGCAACTTCGGGCCGAAGGCGTTCAGATTGATGAACGCGTCGAAGAGTATGAGTACGGCCGGTTCGCGTGGATTACGGATCCGGAGGGTAACAGAATCGAGTTGTGGCAGCCTCTGGTTCCCTTCGCCGAGGAACACTCTTGACGTGGCGAACGTATGTCTTGCAGACTGCCATCAGTTAATCGACCCCGAGAGGGCATGCCACATATGAGCAAGACAGTTCAAACAACTGACGACCTAAAGTTCGCCGACCCTGACGTCTACGAGAGACTTTGCCGCGCGCGCGAGTTTATCGAACTTTGCTACGATCTCCCATTAAATCTAGACCAGATGTCCAGTCAAGCCTGTTTTTCGCGCTACCACTTTCTCCGGCTTTTCCGTCAGGCATTTAACAAAACGCCTCATCAGTATCTGGTTGAGCGCCGCATTGAAAAGGCCAAAGAACTTCTCGGCTCCAGAGACTTGAGGGTTACCGATGTGTGTTTCGAAGTCGGCTTCCAGAGTCTGGGATCGTTCAGCAGCTTGTTTCACAAGTCCGTCGGCCACGCTCCCATCACCTACCGCGAGAAGAGCCGCGAGTCGCAAGCCGCGAAGCAGCAAATTCCGGGTTGCTTCCTGGTGATGCATAGCCTGGAAGAGACTATCTGAAGCGACCATCCTGTAAACCTTGTTCATCCTGTCTACGTTTTTGAGCTTTGAGAGACTGACCGCGACTACTCACCCTTCAGTCACGCATCCTCCGTGAGAAAAAGGAAGTCATTTGACAGGATTTACAGAATTTACAAAATTGGCCAGCGTGCGCACTCCGACGATTAGCAATTTTCAAGTAGCACCTATCCACCAAATTGGCTAATCTCTCCGAAAGAATCTAGTTCAGGAGAAGAGAACATGATCCGAAGGATGTCGCACGCCACAATCTTCGTCACCGATCAGGAAGAAGCGCTTAGCTTCTATCGAGACAAGTTAGGATTCCAGGTTCACACAGACGCCATGGTGGGCGCAGATTTTCGCTGGCTTACGCTGAATACTGCGGACCAGCCAGATTTCGAGATCGTACTGATGGAGCCGAAGCCCGGAATGTTGATGGATGAGGCCACCGCGACTCAACTCAGAGCGATCATGGCAAAGGGTGTGTTAGGCGCCGGCGTATTCAATACCGACGACTGCCGCGCCACCTACCAGGAGTTAAAAGACAAAGGCGTGCAGTTTGTTTCTGAACCGGCCGAGCGACCTTATGGCATTGAAGCGGTCTTCAAAGACAACTCCGGCAATTGGTTTAGTCTGACTCAGCCGAACGAAGACCACAGCTAGTCACACCACACTAGTATTAGCCGCTCAACCCACAGAACCATTTGCGGTAGCCAATGGATGCCAGCACTCAAAACGGGAAGAGGTGAAGAAGTCGCTAAAGAAGATTGTCAGGCTAGCATTCTAAAACCAGACTGCGGTTCTGGTTGAGTAGGTTCCTGGTCGGCTGAATGCGGGGATCCATTGGCTACCAGCCAATGGTTCTGTGCGCTGAGTGGCTCTCTTGCTGAGTGTATTCCACATTCGTGCAATAAGTTGCGAGTAGGTTTAGAATGCCGGCGTCTCCCGGAAAGTTCGTCCCGGATCCAAACATCAAGGTAATCGATGAGAACCAGAGCTACTCAAGTTTTCGCGCTCATGGCGATGCTGGTGCTTCTCGGCGCGCCGGTTCGTTCACAACAAGAGCGCCAATACAAAGAGCTGCCCAATTTTCATAAGGTCAACGACATGGTTTACCGTGGGGCCCAGCCGAGGAGCGGCGGCTTGGAACTCCTCAAGCAGCTTGGCATTAAGACCGCGGTCAATCTTAGAGACGACGATGACCGAGCCAAGCAGGAAGAAGCGAGCGCACGTGTGGCCGGGTTGCAGTATTTTAATTTTCCTTTCGCGCGGTGGGGCCGTCCTCAGGACAAAGAGATGGAGCAGGTCCTGTCAATCATCAACAACCCTGCCAACCAACCCGTATTCGTCCATTGCAAGCACGGAGCCGATCGAACGGGAGTAGTCGTTGCCGTCTATCGCATTACGCACGACGGATGGACGAGCGGACAGGCCAAGGCTGAGGCCAAACGTTACGGCTTAAAGCCCTGGCAACTCGGCATGAAGGACTACATTCACGACTTTTACCAACGCCACAAAGCACCTGCCTCCCACCGAAAACAATGACCGATAGAATAAAGTGGACCGAGCGGCGTTTCGACTTCACTTTCCCGGCCGGCCTCTATCCGGAAATGATTGAGCGGCTGCGTGGCACACCCGCGCGGCTTGAGGATCGAATTGGTTCACTACCGGCTGAAGTACTGCGCCGCCGAGACGGGGAGAGATGGTCGATTCAGGAGAACGCCGGTCATCTGCTGGATCTGGAATCGTTGGTCATGGAAAGGCTTGACCAATATCTGGCAGGCGCTACCGAGCTTCACGCTGCAGACATGTCCAATCGCAAAACTTATGAGGCGGACCACAACACGGTTCAAGTAGGATCAATCCTGAGCGACTTTCGTGAACAGCGAATGAAGATTGTTGCTAGTCTTGATGATCTGGATGCGGAGGTGTTTGCCAGGAGTGCGTTTCATCCGAGGCTCGCGGTGCAAATGCGACTGGTTGATATGGTATTTTTCCAGGCTGAACACGACGATTACCATCTGACTCGAATCAGCGAATTGGTTCGACTGTTTGCGAGCTAGCCGTTGGATAACAATCCCAGATCGGGAGTTTCAATGCGAACTCTAATCCTGTCCACGATTCTTTTGTGTAGTTCACAGGTTTGTCCGGCCAGCGCACAGCAATCGCTCGACGCGCTGATCAGTCGCGAGATCGGCTTGCTGGTCGAGACTTACAAGACGCTCCATGCAGCGCCTGAGCTTTCCCATCGCGAAGAGAAGACCTCAGCCTTCTTCGCCGCCCAACTTCGCGCTTCGGGATATACCGTGACAGAGCGTGTGGGTAGGTTTGATCGACCAGAGTGGGTTAGCTATGGCGTGGTGGCAGTGATGAAGAATGGCGATGGGCCCACGGTGCTCTTGAGAACGGATCTGGATGCGTTGCCGGTCACTGAGAAAACTGAACTTCCATACGCGAGCAAAATCAGAACCAGGAATGATGCTGGACTGGAAGTCGGGGTCATGCACGCCTGTGGGCACGATGTTCACATGACATCCATGCTCGGCACGGCACGGATGCTCGCCGCACTCAAGGATCAGTGGCGGGGAACGGTCATCATCGTCGGCCAGCCGGCAGAGGAAACAATCGATGGAGCCAGAGCGATGGTCAAAGATGGTTTCTTTACTCGATTTCCCAAACCCGACTTTGCGATCGCTTTGCACGATAGTCCTGACTTTGCAGCCGGCACGGTTGGCCCGATTCCTGGTTATGCGTTTGCTAGTTCAACGAATATCGACATTAAGATTCGCGGTGTTGGTGGGCATGGTTCCAGACCGGAGTCAGCCAAGGATCCCATTGTGCTGGCGGCACAGATTGTGCTGGGCTTACAAACCATTGTCAGTCGGGAGAATTCGCCGCTCGATCCGGCCGTAATAACCGTGGGTTCCATCCACGGTGGCACCAGGTACAACATCATTCCCGATGAAGTGAATCTGCAGTTGACAGTGCGCGCTTACAAAGAAGAGGTGCGTCAAAAACTTCTCGCCGGAATCGAGCGCGTTACAAAGGGCATCGCCGGCGCTGCGGGAATTCCCGCTGAGCTCGCGCCCATCGTAAAAGTCAGCGAAACGGAGATCACTACAGCTACCTATAACGATCCCGTTTTGACTGAGAGGTTAACCGCCGTGTTTGTGAAAGCACTGGGCCAGGAGAACGTCATCAAGGCAGCGCCCGTTATGGGCAGCGAAGACTTCGGTTACTTCAGTCTGGATCAGAAGATTCCTACGATGATGTTCTGGCTGGGCGCGATGGATCCTTTGAAGCTCAAACAGCGCAATGAGCGCGGTCCAGAGCTTCCTACTCTTCATTCGCCGCTTTTTGCTCCGGTGCCGGAGCCGACTTTGCGTACCGGGGTGAAAGCGATGACCTCGGCAGTTTTGGATTTATTGAAAAAGTGAAGTAGACACATGCTACACATTCACAATGGCGACTCTTCGGCGGACATAGCCAGACAATCAACGCTGCCTGGCGAGCATTTTGCCTGGCGCGAAGCGTTAATCGAAGGTCCTACACCGGCAGGCATTGCGGAACCTGACTGGCGTAACCTGCGGGCGAGACACCTGACCGAATTCTATGGAGTTGATCCGGCTGAAACTGAAAGCGGACTTCGCGTACAGGAAGATAAGCTGGCCAGCTACCCTGAGCATGATGAGGTTATCTTATGGTTTGAACACGACCTCTTTTGTCAGATCAACCTGCTGTATCTGCTCAATTGGTTTGCCGAACACAATCTCGCAAACACCAGACTTAGCTTGATCTGCATCGGAGAGTTTCCCGAGCTGCCAAACTTTCGTGGTTTAGGTGAACTAAACCCTGAGCAGATGGCCTCGCTTTTCGATACTCGGCATGAAGTGTCAAACGCAGAGAAGACGCTGTCGAGCGCAGCTTGGCAGGCCTATTGCTCTCCTGACCCGACCGCGATTCAAACCCTGCTGGAAACTGATACGTCCGCGATGCCTTTCCTGAAACGGGCTTTGCAGCTCCATCTTGAGCGCTTTCCTTTCGTCAGCAACGGTATTGGGCGGATCGAGAACCGTGCCTTGGAGTTCATTCGTGAAGGAGTACAAACCTTCATTGACTTGTTTTCACGCTTTGGAGATGCCGAGCCAACCTATGGTTTGGGCGATGCCCAGTTCTGGAACACCCTCCGACGAATGTGCGAAGCCCCGAAACCGCTTTTGAATATTAAGAATGGAAACGCGTCTGGTCCGCTCAGCTCTGAGAACTTCAATCAAATGAGTTTTGAAATCACTGAGGCGGGCGACGCTGTACTGAATGCGCAGGCTGACTTCGTCGAAATAAACGGGATCGAGACCTGGTTAGGCGGAGTGCATCTCTTGGGAAAAGATAATGTCTGGCGTTGGGATAGTCAGAAGGAGTGCCTCATTTACTCCCCATCTGAATCCGATTGACTCCGTTGGCTCTGCTAGCCTCAAGTCTTCGTGCAGCGTTCCGCAAGGGAGGTGGCGGCGCCTAAACGAAACGGACCGTGATTCACACAGTTTTTCCCCATGCGAACCTCTCTGTCAACGATTGTCGAATCTCTCGACAGCCGGATCTTAAATGATTCCAGGCTGGGCCCTGACGAGTTTGCCCGGTTGCTGACCGCGCAACGGGTACTGGGTCTGCTGCATGACGATCGGCCAACTTGCCCGTTCCTGCGGCCTCATATACTCGCCCGAACGCAGTATGAAGCGATCGAGACGGCAGCCGAAATAATCGCCATTGCCTTCGATAAGCTGGTTGCCAGGGCGCTTGAGCACCAGCCGCTATTGGATAAACTCGGTTTGACTCCCGACGAAGAGAAAATGGCCCGCATCGATCCCGGCTATTCGCAGCTGTGCATCACCAGCAGACTCGATACTTATCTGACCGATTCAGGCTTTCAGTTCCTCGAGTACAACGCCGAGAATCCCGCGGGAGTTTCCGATCAGATGCAGCTCGAGAAGATTCTTCTGGAGCTGCCCCACATGAGAGATTTCCTGGATCAGTACGAGCACTGGACGCCTAAGCCTCACCTGCGGTTGCTGAATTCCCTGTTGGCAACGTATCGCGAATGGGGAGGACAGGAGTCGAGTCCTCAGATTGCCATCGTCGATTGGGAAGGCGTTTCAACCGCAAGTGAGTTTGAAGTGTTGAAACAATACTTTGAATCCGCGGGTCACCGGACCACCATTGTCGATCCACGTGCACTCGAATATGACGGAGAATGCTTGAGGGCCGGAACGTTTCGCATCGACATCGTTTACAAGCGCGTCATCATTCATGAGTTCCTGGAGAAGTTTGACGACACGCATCCGCTGTTGCGCGCGTATCGGGACCGCAGGGTGTGCATGGCAAATTCCTTTCGGGTGAAGGTGGCACATAAGAAAGCCGGGTTTGCAATACTCAGTGATCCGCGGTACGAGGATCTGTTTACAGACGTCGAGCTCAATACTCTTCGACGACACATTCCCTGGACGCGAATTGTTCGTAAAGGAACGACCTCTTTCGATGAAGGTGAGCGCGAGTTGGGTGAGATTCTGAGAACTGAACGTGAACGGCTGGTGCTGAAGCCGAACGATGACTACGGCGGGCATGGTGTGGTAATGGGTTGGGAGTGTAGTCCCTATGAGTGGGAGCAGAGAATCGCGCAGGCGTTTGCCGGTGATTATGTGGTGCAGGAACGGGTTTCGGTAAAGAAAGTCGCCATACCGAGGTTCGCTGCCCACATTGTCCGGCGCGATGAGATGTTTGTGGACTTCAATCCTTTCTTGTTTCAAAACCAGATGGAAGGCGGCTTGGTTCGTTTGTCGGCTTCGTCGCTTTGTAACGTCTCGTCCGGCGGCGGGCAGACTGCGCTTTTGGTGCTGGAGAATGACTGATATGGACATCGAATCTGTTCGCAAATTCTGCCTCTCGCTACCTCATGTTACCGAAGGGGTCCAGTGGGAAGATGATCTGCTGATGCGCATCGGCAACAAGATGTTCTGCGTGCTTTCGCTTGAGCGGGAGTCTGATCACTGTATGTCGTTCAAGTGTACACCGGAGAAGTTTGCCGAATTGGTCGAGCAAGAGGGCATCATGCCAGCACCTTACGTCGCTCGTTACCATTGGGTAGCGCTAGAGCGTTTTGATGTGTTGCCGGAACGGGAACTGAAGAGTCTGCTAACAACCGCTTATGAATTGGTGCGAGATAAGCTTACGAAGAAAGTAAGAGACGGACTCTCCACGAAAGCCTCTGCAAAGAAGACCGCTAACGCAAGGCCCTCGCGTCCCAAGCGCCGTGGCTGACGTTCATCATTTTCCATTTTTCATTTGTCATTTCTCATTCGGTCATTGTAAGAACCAGGTTCGGGATGTCTTTTGTTCTTATGAAGAACTGAGGACTGACCTCACTGGATAGATCTTTCGACGACTTCCTTAAAATGAGAAATGAAAAATGGAAAATGACAAATGGAAAATGAGCCTTCCACTTTCGCAAAATGAAATCTTGACTGGTCCCGCCCGGACAACCCAACCCCACTCTCAAGACTCCAATAGTCGCCCCCTCTCCCAATCCCAAGGGGCATATCCCTTCAGCCCGGAGGTTCCCATGAGGTTCAAATTTTCCTTATTGCTCCCTGCGTTTTTCCTCCTAACTACCGTTCAGCTGGTCCAGGCCAAAACAGCCCCCGAGGTACTGGTTCGCAAGGCTTTGTCTACAGATGCAAAAGAGTCAGCGACGGCCATCGCCGAGTTGCGCTCGATGGGACCAGCCGGTCTGACTTTGCTGACGGAAAGTTACGCGGATGAAATTGAACGCCAGATCACCGATCCATCGGCGGTTACGACTCCCGAATGGCGTCGTCTCTCTGCCGCTCTCGATGCTGTCAGCCAGCAGAAGGACAGCTATGTCTCGGGGCTCTTCTGGTATACAGATGCGGATCAGGCCAAAGCAGCCGCACAAGCCGCTGGCAAGCCAATTCTATCGCTGCGTCTGCTTGGCAAACTCAACGAAGAGTTTAGCTGCGCCAACAGCCGTTTCTTCCGCACTATTCTCTATTCGAACGCCGAAGTGTCGAAGATGCTTCGGGAGAGATTCATTCTTCACTGGCAATCAGTGCGTCCGGCACCGCGAGTGACGATTGATTTTGGTGACGGGCGCAAGCTTGAACGCACTCTAACCGGCAATAGCATCCATTACATCCTCGATACTAACGGACTTCCGATCGATGCACTGCCGGGCTTGTATGGCCCAGCCGCTTTCACGCGATCGTTGGACCGCATTGAAAATATCTTCAAGGAGTTGGCAAAATCCGGCAGCAGAAAATCAGTTCATCATCGCGAGCGGCTCAACGCAATCAGCCTGGCCTGGCTGGCTGATATCCAGAAGACCGGCGGCAAAATCCCACAGGGCCTGGTGGTGTTACGCAGTGAGGATGGGACCCCGGAAGCGATTCAGGTCGCCTCGCTCGCGATAACCAAGGC
>JAMQPH010000513.1 GCA_023717605.1 Pyrinomonadaceae bacterium | reverse complement strand
CGAGAAGGAGGGAAGAGGCGCAACGGTCGTGTGGCTCAACCGTCACGGCCGTCGAGTGGAATGGCCGAGAGACGGGAGCCTGGGAGCACTGTCTCGAAGATGCCGATGCTGTCATCAATCTCGCTGGTGCGCCTATTGCCGATGGACGCTGGACCGACGTCCAGAAGCGACTCCTGACTGAAAGCCGGGTCCTTACCACTCGTCTGCTGGTAGCAGCCATGTCCCGCCGGTCCTTGAAACCCCGCACGCTGGTCAGCGCATCCGGTATCGGATACTACGGGGCCAGTGACGACCGTGTGCTGGATGAGGGCGCCGCGCGCGGCCAAGGCTTTCTGGCCGATCTTTGTCTTGCGTGGGAAGCGGAAGCGCTTCGGGCTGCGGAGTTCGGTGTGCGAGTCGTCATGTTGCGGACCGGGATGGTGCTCGAACAAGATGGCGGTGCCTTGCCGAAGATGCTGTTGCCATTTAGGCTTTTTGCGGGTGGCCCGATCATGCCTGGGACTCAGTGGATGTCGTGGGTCCATCGGCGTGACCACATCGGTCTGATCCAGTGGGTACTCACGGCGCCAAACGTCTCTGGTCCCGTCAACGCGGTGGCGCCCGATGCTGTGACGATGAACCGGTTCTGCGAGGTGCTCGGGCGAGTCCTCCACCGACCGTCCTGGTTTCCCGTGCCGGGCTTCGCGTTGCAAGTGGCAATGGGTGAACTGGGGACGCTCATGACCACAGGCCAACGGGTCAGTCCGGCGAAGGCGCTCGCCGGGGGATACATTTTTAACTATCCGATGCTGGAACCGGCCTTGCGGGCGATCCTGACGAAGGGATGAGGGAGGATGTGTCTATCTGAATTCACTCGTGCTCCTGGGGGGCTCTTCCCTCCTTGGCCTTGCACATCGATTGTAATTCACTAGGAGGCATTCACATGATGATCAAGAAGATCAGCGTCACCATCGCCGTACTGCTGAGCGTGCTGACCGTCGTGCTGTTTCAGATCTCAGGGAAGACGAGCGAGGTCAGAGCTGCTGAGGAGCAGGACAAGCCCATGAGTCAGGCCCAGCGGCCCCACGGGGACGATGCCGACCTGCCGAATGGTGTGATTGGCGTGTCGCTGCATGTCTGGGCGGAACGTATCGGCGATCCGGCTTCTTTGTATGTGGCCCATGTGCATCCGGTGGGTCCTGCACAGCAAGCAGGCCTCAAGCAGGGAGATGAAGTGGTGACGGTGAACGATGAGGCAGTCACCGGTAAGACCTATGAGCAGGTGGTGAAGATGGTGCGCGGGGAAGCGGGTACCGCGGTGAAGCTGGGCGTGAAGGGAGCCGGGGGCCTGCGCGAGATTGCGATCACGCGAATCGCCAGCGAAAAACTCTATAAGAAGGGCGAGATGGGATCACATGGTGGGCCAGCGCGATAGGTGGGCATCATGATCAATGCCATACGTTCACGTTGGGTCTCCTTCGGTCAGGTCAAAGTGCGTTTGGCGATACACTTCAATCTTACAGGGTCCAACACAGGAGGGTTCGGCCATGATTAGGCAAGTGACATGGGCAGGCTCTACGGTGCTTCTTCTTGTTGCCGCACTGTACCACCCAGGTGTAGCCGCTGCACATGGAACAGTGAGCGGGGAAGACGACCCGTGTATGCGCCGGGTGGGTGAGATCCTGGTGCATTTCAACGCCTATCAGCCGCAATACGAGCTGAAAGGTCAATATTGCACGGACATTCCCAAGGAAGGCGACACCTTCCTGGTCGTAGACCTCGTGGACCCGGCGCTGCGCAGCGAGCCGGTCGGTATGAGGGTGGTGAAGGGGAACGGGGGCAATGAGGCAGAAGGTGAGATTGTGGTAGACGTGCGTCCGAGCACCCACCCGGACGGAGTGCTCAGGGGCGAAGTCCGGTTGGACGAGGGCCTGTATACGGTCACCATTGCGTCGGAGAAGCAGAATCTGATGCGGCGCCCGCAGTATCTCTTGCGGGTACACATGATCGATTATCAGAAGCTTATGCGTTCCGTGGCAGCACCTCTGATCGGAGTGCTGCTATTTGCCTGGCTCGTGTACAAACTCCTACGATCGAAGTGGCTGCAGAGTTGGCGCACGGGAAGTACTCAGTGAAGTTCCGGGTGCTCTCGTTGGACGGTCACGTGATTCAGTCGACTTTCGACTTCACGGTAAATGGCAAAATTTTAACGGAAATGATCGAGGTTTTCGCGGCGCTTATTCTTCACCCATTGTGAATCACTGGCAAGCGCGTGAGGGATATTGGCCCCTCGGCACACAACAGGGGACGAGATGAAGACCGCGCCACTCCGTCTTGGGATCAGCCGTTGTCTACTCGGAGACGAAGTCCGGTTCGATGGGGGACATAAGCGGGACAATTTTCTGACCGATGTGTTGGGTCGCTACGTAGAGTGGGTCCCGGTGTGTCCCGAGGTTGAGGCAGGACTGGGCACGCCTCGCGAGGCGATGAAGCTGGTCGGCGATCCTCAGGATCCCCGACTCATGACGATCAAGAGTGGGACAGATCACACGCGTGCACTGGAGACGATGACCATGAATCGTATCGAGGGGCTTAAGAAGTTGGATTTATCCGGGTACGTCTTCAAGAAGGGTTCGCCGAGCTGCGGTATCGAGCGAGTTCGTATCTACAATGAGCATGGGATGCCCAGCCGGAACGGGGTCGGACTATTTGCGCGGGCCTTTATCGAGCAATTTCCGCTGATTCCGGTCGAGGAAGAAGGGCGGCTCTGCGATCCTACGCTCAGAGAGAATTTTATCGAGCGGGTCTTCTGTTACCGCCGCTGGCAGGATCTCGTTCAGAGCGGAGTCACGAGGCAGGCCCTGGTGCAGTTCCATACGATCCACAAATATTTGCTATTGGCCCATCACCCGCAGCAATGTGAGGTGCTGGGGCGGCTGATCGGTCAGGCTCATCAGCACCGTCCCAAGGAACTCGTCCACCGGTATGGGGAACTGTTCACGAAAGCGTTGGCCGTAAAGGCGACGGTACGCAAACACGTGAACGTGCTCCAGCACATCCTGGGGAATTTCAAGGAGCGGCTCGGCGCGCACGAGAAAGCCGAGCTGTTGGGCGTGATCGGCGATTATCATCACGGGCTCACGCCTTTGATTGTCCCTCTGACGTTGATCAAGCACTACGTCCAGATCTTTGACGTGAGCTACATTCGGGATCAGGTCTATCTCAATCCGCATCCAATAGAAGACATGTTGCGCAATCATGTATAAATCTACATGTCTAAGGAAAGGAGTGCGCTGATGGCGACTGTTGTACGGGGAGTGATTCTTGTGGGACACGGGGGCATTCCCAAAGGTTGCCCGCAGGAATTGGTCACGAAACTGAAACGGTTGGAGGCTCAGCGGCGTACCGCGAAGATGCCTCCCTCGCCGGAAGAACTTGAGCTGGATACCAAGATCCGCCAGTGGCCGAGGACGCCGGAGACGGACCCCTATCAATCTGGACTTGAGGCGGTGGCTGTTCAGTTGCGGGCCAACCTAGGGGAGGTGCTCTTTGCCGTGGCCTACAACGAGTTCTGTGCGCCGACCTTGGAGGATTCGGTGAAGGAGCTGATCAAGAAGGGCGCGACCCATATCACTGTCACCACGACGATGTTTACGCCTGGTGGTTCCCACTCGGAGATTGAGATTCCGGAAATCCTCGATCATCTCCAGAAACGACATCCAGATGTAGTGCTCTGCTATGCCTGGCCATTTGATCTCTCGATGGTTGCCAAGCTGTTGCAGGAGCAGGTGGCACGGTTCAGCTGACGTTCGAGCCTACCGCACTGTGCAGTGAGTATCGAACGACGCGGCCGCTCCCTGCTCACAGTTCGTTCTGGCCTTAGCCTTTGGTCCCATCGATTGGATCGCGGGGCTGCCGGACGAGAGCGACACCGGTGAGGGATGCAAGAGGGTGCCTGGCATGTACACCGACGTGATGTCGGAGATGAGGACTGACCTGGAGGGCTGCGGATAGTAGGCAGGAATGATCGTCTCAGGATTCAGATAGCCAAACGTGCTTGTTGCGAGAGCCGAAACAGGCGAATTGGAGACTGAACATCCGTTGAAGCAGACGAGCCCGGGTGGGACATTCAGCTTTGTCAGCGCATTGCCTGGGACCGTCCCTGTCAAGAATGCCGAGATCCCGCCAATCGCTGTAGTTGCCCGAATCCCCAAGGTTCCCGGATTTACCGCCACATTGATTGGCGCGGCTTGCGTGCCGACTACCCCGTTGAAGGCCTGAAGCGTCGAATTGCCTCCCGCGGTCAGATGCGGACCGGCTCCTCCTCCGCTCAGAATCGATCCTCCCAACGCAGACAGATCGACCGGTCCCGCCGGCGCACTCACTGAGGTGATTGTCATGTCTCCAGTGCTGTTGCTGACAGCGATGTTACCACCGGTGGCACTGACTGTGCCGAGGGTCACCGCATCAGCTTCGCTGATGAAGATGCCGCCGGCCGTCGTCGACGCGTTAAGGACGTTCACAGTCGTGTCCAATGGATCGCCAGTTGTGCCGATGCTGTTGGCTGCGGTCAGGTTGGCGGTGGAGGCGTTCAGATTGTTCGCTCCCACGTTGCCGTCTAAGATCGAGCCCGTGAGCGCAGTCAACGAGACAGAACCGGTTCCAAGCGTCAGATTCGTGCCGAGATCAATGCCGCCTGATCCGCTGACTACACCGAGGCTCTGGTTTCCGCTCACATAGGGCGCGTTCTCGAACGTGACCGATCCGACCCCACCATTGACAAAAGTCATCGCGCTTAGTGCTGCGGCGACGCCTGTGACATAGATGTTCCCAGTGTGCGTCGGACGACCAATCGTGAAGCTGCCGGCGGTGACGCTTCCGAAATTCAAACCGTAGTACACATCGGTCACCCGTCCGGTATTCACATCGCCGAACTCAATGGTTCTCGTCAGAACGTTGGGCGCCAAGGTGAATGTGCCGGTGCCGGCGTTGATGCTCGCTCCGTTGGGATTCAGCGTATCGGTGAAGAAGCTGATGGCGCCGTTCCCTGTGGTAGCAATCGTGGTGCCGCTGGTGAGGTTGATGGTCGGGGCGTCGACCGTAATGCCGGCTCCCGCAGCGTTATTCGTCGCGTTAGCGCCGAACGTGATGGCTCCGCCGGTGGAGGTCACCGTGGTGGCCTTGTTCATGGTCACGTTGTCGTTATAAATCTGATTTCCCGACGTCGTGACGGAACCGCTATTGATGTCCGTGGTGCCACCGGCGTTGGCCGTCAAGCTTGTGAGAGGCGTTGTGTTTCCCGCTGCGCCGCTGAAGGTTGTCGTGCCGGTCAGGGCCACGGCGTCGTTATAGATTTGCGTTCCAGTCGTGCTGAACGCGCCTGTGAGG
>JAMQPH010000485.1 GCA_023717605.1 Pyrinomonadaceae bacterium | reverse complement strand
GGCAGTTCATTACTGTCACCAAGAGTGGTGGCAACGACTATCATGGCTCGTTTTATGGCGGATTGCGCAACCGCAAACTAAACGCGCTCGACAACCTGCAAAAAATCGCTGGCGTGGTTCGTGAAAACCCTGGTCCGGGTCAAGTGCGCCAGTTTCGTTCCGACTACGTTCGCGCAGGCGCCAATTTTAGTGGCCCGCTGCCCCTGCCGGTTTTCGGCGAAGGTGGCAGGTGGTTTGCCCCGGGGAAAGACAAGCTCTTCTTCTTTGCCTCGTATGAGCGACTACACACCGGCGATGCCGCGTCGGCTGGCGGTATCACATCGCCAACTGCGGCCGGATTCGCGATCATCAACGCATTGCCGGGTATGTCGGGAACCAACCGAACCATCTTCAATACGTACGTGCCGGTCGCGGCGGTAAATGATGCCGGCTTTATTCAGGTCGCCGGCATACAAGTTCCAATCGGCAATGTCAGCTTCGCCGCTCCGAACTTCACGAAACAGAACCACGTCGTCACCAACGTCGACTGGAACCAAAGCACTAACACACAGCATCGTTTTCGCTTTTCAATGACCAACTTTGCGGGCATCGACACCGCTGCCAATTTGCCTGTTTTCTTCGCCCCGGTGCCGAATAAGCAGCGGCTTTTCTCTTACACAATGCTGCACAACTTTTCCGCGAACGTGATCAACGAAACGCGTCTCGCATTCCGCCGTTCAGAACAGTCCTTCCCGGTGCCGGACATTCCGTACCCCGGTTTGGACGTGTTTCCGAACATTGGCTTGCTGGACCTTGCAATCGACATCGGTCCGAGCGGCAACGCTCCGCAGTCTGGTATTGAGAACAATTACCAGGTGGTTAACAACCTGACCTGGTTGGCGGGCAATCACTCGTTCAAATTTGGTGGTGATTTCCGCAACATCATCTCGCCGCAGAGATTCATTCAACGCGAGCGCGGTGACTATCAGTACTTGACGACTCAACGCTACCTGTTCGATCTAAATCCTGACGCCCTCGGCGAACGCAACGTGGGTGGCAACACCTACTACGGCAATCAGCAGATACTTTATGCCTTTGCTCAGGACGACTGGCGCATACGACCTAACCTAACCCTGAACCTCGGCGTAGGATACTCGTACCAGGGTGTTCCGCTGGGTGCCAAATTCCAGGCGGCCAATAGTATCGCTTCGGTGCCTGGTTTAATCGAATTCGGAGTGCCCAAGGCCCAAAAATGGAACTTTGCTCCGAAGGTCGGTTTTGCATGGTCACCCGACTACACGGAGGGATTGATGGGAAGTCTATTCGGCAGCGGTGGGAAGACTTCGATCCGTGCAGGCTTCTCGATGGGTTATGACTACATCTTCGATAACCTCTACATCCTGTCAAATCCGCCGCAGGCCCAGCAGACAATTGACATCGATCTGAATGCCAACACTCCTGGCTTCCTTGCGGGTGGAGGCATCAGTCCGATCCCACAAGGTGGTCTGACGGATCCGGCCACGGCGCGTGCGGTCACCGGCTCGCACATTCCTGACCAGGAAGTTCCTTACTCCCTGACCTGGACCGGCAGTATTCAGCGACAATTTGGCAATGACTACTCGCTCGAAATCAGGTATCTCGGAACACGAGGAATTCACCTGCTTACCCAGAACCGGGTCAACATTCAGAATAAGATTGGCAACGGACTCTCGAGTCTGCCGACCTTCTTCAGTGCACCATCGCAGGCTCAGCTTGATGCCACGGCTCTGGATCTCGCTGACATTCAAGCCCGTTCGATGTTCGTTCCAGCCTATGCGGCTGCGGGCTTTGGTTTTCAGCCGCTAGTCGATTTCCTCTCGAATGGAAACTCGACTTATCACGGAGCTTCGGCAGCTTTTAATAAGCGGCTGTCGAACGGCCTGCAAATGACAGCTGCCTATACCTGGAGCCACTTGATCGACGATACCACGGCTGAAGTATTTTCAACCGTGCTTAGTCCGCGTCGCGTTGAAGACTTCCAGAACTTGAGACCAGAGCGCGCGGATTCAGCGCTCGATCGGCGGCATCGCTTTGTATTTTCCAGCCTTTACGATCTGCCCTGGTTCAAGTCGTCGAACGGCTTCGCCGGAGCAGTCTTAGGCGGGTGGAGCATTGCCGGCACATTGACATTCGAATCTGGTCAGAAGGCGACCGTCAGAAGCGGTAACGATGCTAATCTGAATGGTGACTCTGCCGGCGACCGCGCGATTCGCAATCCGGATGGTGTTCGTGGTACGGCAAGCGCCGTCACGGCGTTGCTGCGCACCTGCACGGCTTTCAACCCGAACGGCTTGTGCGCTCAATCCAGCGCTTCCAGGACCGTTGGCTATCTGGCCAACAACCCGAACGCGGAGTACATCCAGGCAGGTAACGGCGCGCTCAGCAACGGAGCTCGCAATACGCTACAACTGCCCGGCATCAATAATCTGGACTTCTCGATTTTCAAGAACTTCAGATTGGGTGGTGAGGGTCGACGCAGGATTCAACTCCGTGCTGATTTCTTCAACGCCTTCAATCATCCGCAGTACATTCCCGGTTCGGTCAACTCGGTAGACCCAGTCGCGACCACTGCGGTTACTCAGGTGAACACGATCTTCCCGGTGACCGGTGACTTCAATCGGCCACAGAACGTGTTCAGCAGCAATCCGCGTGTGATTAATTTAGCACTGCGGTTTGACTTCTAACCGGTGACTCACCTCTCGTGAGGAACCCGACTCTTGGGAGGTGGCGAGATTCGCCACCTCCTTTTTTTAGTTTCTTGTGTGCTTTGTTTCGACCTCGGATTAGAATCAACCCTCACGTCATGTACAAATGGTTCCAGGTAGCTGGAGGCTCTTATGAACAACTACTGTTCTCCGGTAATGATCAAGGGAGCAATGCTAATCATGGCTGTTGTCCTGCTCAGCATCTCAGCATCTTCTGTGAGAGCTCAACCAGGCAGGATTTCCGAACGTGACCGTAACATTCTAGATCGTGAAATGCAGATTACTCTGCTTGAGAAAGGTGCGAAAG
Source organism: Pyrinomonadaceae bacterium (assembly GCA_023717605.1). Lineage (GTDB taxonomy): Bacteria > Acidobacteriota > Blastocatellia > Pyrinomonadales > Pyrinomonadaceae > PSRF01. Next base: position 818 of record JAMQPH010000485.1, on the reverse strand, counting down.
GAACCCCCAAACCCGAGCAACGATTGCTGCTGCAGGAGATCAACGAAGACTTCGCCCGCCTGCAGTTGGTCAACAACGAAATGAAGTTGAAGAACTCCGCCGACGTTGTTCTGGACTTTAAGTATGTCTCTGATGCTGCCGCGGAAATAAAGAAGAAATCCTTGCGGCTAAGGACCAACCTCGTGTTTCCCGAATCGGCCAAGACCGACGAACGTGAGAAAACGTCACCCACAGTCGGATTGAAGGCCCAGCTCGTAACACTGGATCGTTTAATTAGAAGCTTCGTCACAAACCCTGTCTTTACAGATGCAGGCGTAATAAATGCCGAACTCGCAGCAAAGGCGAGAGGAGATCTTGACGAGATTATTGACCTGAGCGATAAGGTCAAGAAACAAGCCGCCAAGCTGAGCAAAGCGGCCAAGGCCGACTCTAAGTAGTTTGCCACGTAAAAAAAGAGAAGGATGCGAATCTCCGAACCTTCCTCCACTGCAATGAGTTGAGAAGTTGCAACGCACGAAACCTCCACTCCCACCCACCACCCAAATCCGCTTCCGATTTATGGATACTTCCCATTTTTTTGGATATTTCAGCCGCTCGTCGAGCCTCTGAAGACTCCTAAGTATTGAGTCCACAGCCAATCGCTAAACAAACCCACGCGGGCATGGGAATTGCGAAAGGGCCAATGACGATTTTTCGGTTGAAATATCGAACTTTTCCAACGCCGCCCCTTTTGCCGCGGGCAACAAGGGAAAAAAAAGCAAAACCTAAATAGGAGATTAAGAGAATGAGAACGATTAAGCTGTTGATTTGTGTCACAG
>JAMQPH010000051.1 GCA_023717605.1 Pyrinomonadaceae bacterium | reverse complement strand
GGAGGGTTTGGACATATGTATATTACAATTGACGAACGGGATCGACGGCCGATTTACCAGCAAAATCCGCTTCGACACGACGGCACTGCGACTTGCCTACGATGCGACCGGCCAGGCTATCGGGGTTGACTTGCTGAGCGGGGAGAGAGTGAGCGCATCGAAGGCCATTATCAGCAATCTCACGCTGTGGGACACTTACGGAAAGTTGATTGGGCTCGACCACACTGCGTCCGGGATTAGAAAGCGCTTGAAAATTTGCGAGCCTGGGGAGTTTATAGCTTTGCACCCAATAAGCGCGAGCCATGACACTCACTGGTAATCCTTCAAACCTGCGCGGAGCGCCCCGAGAGGTAGCAGGGCGCATTGCACTCGCGAAGGTTTGATGTCGCTCTCGAGCGCCGAGATAAGCTTGTCATCAGAGATCGCCTCGACTTCGTTAAGATCGACGCCGACGATGAGTTCCGTGAGGAGGGAAGCCGCGGCCATGCTGATGGCGCACCCATCGCCTCTGAAGCGAGCGACTTCCACGACCTTGTCTTTGAGTTTCAGTTCGATTCTGATTCGATCACCGCACAGTGGATTGAAATCTTCGTAAGTGATATCCGGAGCAGGCAGGCTGCCATAATTGCGTGGATGCCGAAAGTGGTCCAGGATAACTTCGCTGTAGAGCGCAGCCATGTTGCTTCTCTACTTTCTGTTTTTCAGAGATTCACCTCGCCGGCCCGCTTTAATCGCGACGGCTTCGGCCAATATGCTCAACGCTATCTCAGCCGCGGTTTCGGCCCCGATCTCCAGGCCAGTCGGAACATGAAGGCGGTCGATCAGTTTCTGGTCCATCCCGTTCTCTTTCAGAAACTCCTTAATTGCCTTGCCCCGACGCTTACTACCCAGCAACCCGACATATGCCGCCCCGGTCTGCAGTACGGTCTTGAGCACGGGGAGGTCATACTTGTAATCGTGTGCTGTTAGCACGACAAACGTTGAAGATGTGTAGGCGAACGTCTGGGCAATCTCGGAAGGAATTCCGATCAGCATCTCGTCAACATCAGGGAAGCGCTCCTTCGTAGCGAAACGCGGCCGGCCATCAACTACTATGGTTTTGAGTCCCATGTCATGGGCCAGGTTTACCAGAGGCATGGAGACGTGTCCGGCGCCAAAAACGATCAAGGTCGGCGGCGGTCCGTGCACTTCAAAAAAGACTTCGACCGGCGTAGAGTCAGCGCGAAGTGAAACCATGGACGAAGTTCGCTTTTTAATCAGCCCGAGCGCCATTGCGCGGGCGTCGCGATCCAGCTCCTCATGCCTCAGTGTCCCCTGAATCATTCCGTCCTCAAAAACCATGAGCTTAGAACCTGGGTCGTTCATAGGTGTGACCAGCACCACGAATTTGCCTTCGTCGATCGAGTCGCGCATTAACCTGTATAACTGGGCCAGGTTGTTGGAAGGATCGGCGAAGTCCAGTGGCTCAATCAGGACATCCAGATTACCGGCGCATGAGAACCCGATCTCCCAGGCATCCTCATCCGCCAGGTCCATATGCAGAAGCCGCGGCTCGAACGAAGCAAGTGCCTTTTCCGATTCGGCGATCACGCGCGCATCTACGCAGCCTCCGATCGTGACCGAACCCAGGATCCGACCTGCTTCGCCGACCCACATCTTCGCCCCTTCTTTTTTCGGGCTGGTTCCCCGGGTCGCGACCAGTGTGGCCATCGCCACTCGCTTCTCGACCTTTGCGAGTTTCTCGATGTCTTCGAAGAGTTCTTCCATTGTCTGCTCTACAAGACTAAATGCTGTTCAAGCGCGCGCAAGCTGGCCAGGTCGTGCGCCGGGGCAAACACGTTAATAAAAGGAAGTGCCGCTTGCATCCCGCGGGTCATCGGTTGATAAGTCGAACTGCCTAGAAGCGGATTCAACCAGATCAATCTACCGGCGCGCTTCTTCAACTGGGCCAGCGCTTGCGCAAGTTGTTCCGGCTCCCCTGTGTCCCAGCCATCGCTTAGGATGATAACGATTGTGCGTTTATCAACCTGCCGCAGCCATTCAGCATTGAAGGTGGCAAGACTTGCACCGATGCGAGTGCCTCCGGACCAGCCGCGAACCTTGGATGACAGACGCTCAAGTGCTCGTTGGTAGGTCTTATTCTTTAGATAGCCGGTTATTCGTGACAGCGAAGTGCTGAAGACGAATGTCTCGACTTTCGCAAAACTGTTTTGTAGTCCATACACGAATTGCAGCAGAAGCCGGCTGTAGACGTCCATCGACCCTGACACGTCGCAGATCACGACCAGCTTGGTCCGCTTTGGCTTGCGCTGTTTGTAGGACAGCTCGATCAGTTCGCCGCCGGTTTTCAGAGACTGTCGAAACGAGCGGCGCAGATTAACTCTCCGTCCGTTCCGCACAGGCTTCCAACGCCGGCTGGGGTTCCTGGCGAGACGCTTTACGACCCGGCGCGCCAGGCGCGCGATCTCCTCCAGTTCATCGTTACCGAACGCAGTGAAGTCCTTTTCGGCGACGGACTCGATGTCGCTCGCTTCAGGCACGTTAAGGGCTTCGGTATCGGCACCGCGTGAGGTGGTCCAATTCTTGAGAAAAAAGGCGAGCCCCCTGGTCGGGCGTTTTTGCGAAAGAGGCTGAGCGTGAGAGTTGGTGTTCGAAGTCGCTTCCCGCTGAACCAGCTTCTCTGGCAACCGATTCCAGAATGTTTCAAATAACGCTTCGAAGACGGGAAAGTCTTCGACGCGCGATGTTAGTACGGTGCGCAAACTGAGGAAAACTTCGGTGCGGTCGCACGCGTCGATCAATCGGAGTGTTGTGACCGCTACCACAACTTCCGCAGGCGTGACTATAAGACCGTGCTCTCGCAAGGCCCGGCAGAATAAGACCAGGTTTTCGTTCTCTAGTTCGGCCATTGAGCTCAATGCGGCTGATCTTCAATGGTGTTTGAAGATTAGGAAATCCCACCCACGGCAGTGGGTGGATTGTTCAGGTCCAACCTACTAGCGCGACCTCCGGACCGGTTCTTGAATCCCACCGACTGCCGTTGGTGAGATTTGTAAACTCCGAAAGCCTGCCTGTGTAGGCTGGATCTGAAGCATCCACCAACTGCCGTTGGTGGGATTTAGAACTCCCGGTAATCACTGTTTGTAGGCCGGATCTGAACCATCCACCCACTGCGGTGGGTGGGATTCTCTGGTCCTCTATTCTATCTGCGGCGTTGTTCCATCGACCATCTCCAGACGACCGGCGTCGAGCTCTGTCATGAATGTACCAATGTCAGCCTCATCCTTAAGAAAACAGCCCATGGTTTCCGTCATGACTTCGCGATCCA
>JAMQPH010000049.1 GCA_023717605.1 Pyrinomonadaceae bacterium | reverse complement strand
TTACAGTGTATTAGTCAAGAGCCAGTTAACTGGGGAACTGATGAGCTTCTTATTGATTGCTTTTCTCTGTTCACGCCCAAAAATTCACTTTGGATACGACCCAATAACGTTATTGAGAATAAAGATTTCATGAGAGAAGCGGTTTTAATTAAACAACAATCATTGCTGTATACTCTCAACAGTTTTCAAAGTAGTAAACTAGACGTTCAGAACCTTTCACGTAAACCCGGAAACGAAAAAACCCAAAGTGCCGGTATGGCTCTCGGTAATCGCTTCGAGGCGTGGGTGAAGTCGTGGCGGAAGCTGGGCTGAACTGCAAGGAAATTCACTTCTAAACGGGTCTGAAGTATCTTTATACGATCTAGGAGAAACCAACAGTTAGTTCAGAAACTGTATCGGTGCACGGGAGGCCCGATTAAGGCAGTAAAGGCCAAAAGTGACATTGCGATCGATGATAAGGTCTGCTTGGATTACTAATGAGGAGTCGTGTCATACCTCGACGATATTCTTCCACTCAGGCCGTTCTGAAGTATCTAGAATCCAGTTCGGCCGCCAATTCCTAAGAACCGGATGCCGCTCGAAGCACTGCCGTGCTGAGATTTCCGCCAGGAGATCCTCGCCCACGCCTGAACCGACAAATAACGAGTTAAATCCAAGCCGCTGAATGCCTACTAGCCTGTATCCTTTCTCTCTTCCCAATTTTACGAACGCGGACAGGACGCACCTGCGTAGTGCGGGCGTCGCCCGTAATCAATCCGATAATCTGCCTGATGCGGTATTGAAACCGCCTGTCGGAGCTTTGTGAAGGCCGGAAGATCTGCAAGTAAGCTCGCCAGAGTTGATTTAATTTTTCGCTTGAAGAGGCTTTTCATAGGCTCTACTTCATGATCGGCTCATCCGGATACCGATTGAGCGACTTTTGCGCAACTATCAATATGAGCCCACAGTCGGCCTGCTAGCAAACACGCACAGATTGAGCCATATTAATGATACCTTGAAATAATTTTGCATCTTAACACAAGGAAACGTCAGTACCGAATTTTGAAGCGGCGAAGATGACTCAAGTCGTAGGAGATCTACGATCTAGTCGGAGCACCCGCTGGTCAAGCACGCAAAATGCCACTCGCGTAGTGCGCATATGCAGGGGTTATAGATCTTAACCAGAGGGAGTGCTCACGGAGTTCATTCTTTTAGCGGGTTTTCGTGTATGATTATATAGAGCTTGCTGTTTGCCTTCAGGACCCTTGTTAGTTCGGGTAACGAGCAGTCCACCAGCCCGTTAACACTGCCGATCGCGGAACCGCCATAGATTACGATCCGCCGGTCGCCAATGTGGCAGATCTTTGCTGGCTATTGCGATAAAGCCACGATATGAAAATACGCGGATGAACTGCACGCTCCTCGACGAGTGCTTCCGCGTGGCCGGCCGGACCACCTGGGTACCTCGAGCCAGCGGAGATTCAACTTGACCTCGATCGCTTCTTGGAGTACTAGAACCTCGAACGCAGCCATCAGGGCTATCGCTGAGTGGCCGCATGCCGACGCAGGCGCTCCGCGACGCCCTCGCGGTCGCCGAACTGCCGCCGCTGGTCTGTCCTGAACAAGAGGAGGTGGAACCCGCGGCGTAGTGCATGGCAGGGGGGGCTGGGTGTCGGAGGATTACTCAACCTGAACAGGCAGAATACCGTCCCGCTCTGCATGTCCATTTGACACATCACAAGAATTTAGATATTCACTCACCTTGCAGAAAGGAGTTCCGTATGAATCTCTGGGATGGCGTTGAATCGCACACAGTTCGGCCAGACACAAGAGGGTTGTGGAATGCCGACGCTGATACGGACTTGCAGGATTTCAGCGGGCGGGTTCCACCGAAGAAGTTGATGTTTTCGCTCAATGGAAAATGCAATTTGCGTTGTGACCACTGCGCTCGCGGGGTGTACGACCTACTCGCCCAACAGTCACCAGTACAGCTCATTGATTATGTGATGGAGCATCTGCTGCCCCACGTCCGATGCGTGCGGTTGGGTGGAACTGATCAGGGGGAACAACTGACATCACCGCACTTCAATCGTTTTCTCCGCCGAGTTCACGAACTCGGGTCGATCCATCTCGAGGTGATTTCAAATCTAACTTTGATGGATGAGGAGCGAGCGGAGCTCATCGCGCTGGCATGTAACGAGTTCGTCTTTTCGTTGGAAGGTATCGGAGCTGCATTCGAACGGGTTCGTCACTTTCCGTGGAACAAGGTAGAACGACACTTAGAAATGCTCGTTGCTGCCCGGCGTCGTCTTGCCGGGTCAAAGCTGAAGATTTTTCCACTGGTGACCTGTTTCTATGACAATCTCGACGACCTTCTGGCTATTCTGGATCTCGTAGATAAAGGCGTCGACAGCGTTCAATACCGGCTATTCAACCCAGTGACTGGCGAACAAACGAGTCAGTCGCTTGTACATCACGCGGCTGCGGCGAATCGAGTTTTCGACCAGATCCGCGGCGAGGCGGCACGTCGCGGGATCAATGTCCGGCTGCCGCCGAATCTCGATGAAACGAGAACGGCCCTCGTTGAAGTGATACCCCTAAACGCAACGACTTGGCGGAGCAAATCTGGTTCATTTGGGGTCTCGGTACCTCGTGAGACCGGACACAGCAGGCGATCTTCGAGGCGGCCCTGGAACCGACGGCTTATGGCTATCGGCCGGGCCGTGGGGCGCTGGAGGCGGTTCAGGAGGTGCGCCTCAACCGGTACGGCGCGTGATGATTCCGAAGCCGGGAAAACACTTCTTGAGACGATTGAGGTCAAAACAGGTCTTTCCGCTAAAAGCGACGAGCCAGAACGACGCTGCGATGAAGAAAGCATTTCTGCGGGTAGCGGTGCCGAACTTCGCCCGCAAAGAGCTAACTCGGCCAGCTGGGTATGTCACTTCCCCTTCGAGACAGTCTCCGTTCTGTCTAACGGTGAGATTGGCACCTGTTGTGAGGGAATACGTCTTGGGCAGTTAAACCTTGAGCGACCGAACCTCGACGAGGCATGGACGGGACCGGATTGGCGCCATCTCCGAAAGTCATTGGCTGTTGGACGATGGTCGGGACTTTGTGCCACCTGCGACTTCCGACGCGATCGAATGCGCGAATTAGGCCTCGATCCCGCGATCAGCGGATAGGAAAGTCTCATGGCCCTGCGGGCCCGAGCACCCAGTTCGGCCAAGAGTAAGCAGGCAGCAATGCCTCGTAGCGCTCCACGGCGGCGGGGATCTCTCGCGCATTTCATGGCAGTCGAAGCAGCTGAAAGTTGAATGGCAGGTGCGTACCCTTGCCGCTCGCACCGTCACCATACTGACCGCCGATCTCTAATGAAGAGCGTGTCCACGTGTATCAGGGTGCGCAAGAAGACACCGCTTTTTAAGCGTGGTCGCTCGCAAAACTGCTCCCGAAGGATTCGATATCATCATTGATGACGCTTCTCATTTTGGAGATTTGACCAAGATGGGCATCATCGACGCGGTGCCGATCGCCCACTCGCTGCGCAAGTCTGGGTTCTATTATCAACATGATAAAGCCCGCGCGGAAATGAAAGAATTTCTTGCGCATCGACCGCACCTGTCGCCCGGCGAGGCTTTTTTTATATTAGAGTCTTACGCAGCTTGAGGGTCCCACGCAGCTATGTATCCACCGTCGCTCAGCGCTATTTTATGCACCTTCAACCGCGCCGAATTGTTGTCGCAAACTCTGCAAAGTATTCTCGGGCAGACTCTGGACCGGTCTAACTTTGAACTGATCGTTATTGATGATGGCTCAATGGACGAGACGAGAAAAGTCGTTGAGTCTTTTGAGCGACGTCTTCCTCTCCGGTATGTATATCAGGCCAACGCTGGGCTTGC
>JAMQPH010000476.1 GCA_023717605.1 Pyrinomonadaceae bacterium | reverse complement strand
CGTCCAGGTACTCATCGCTACGTTCGAGCCGACGCAGGACGCGCTGGTCCCAGTACTGGCTGCGCCTGTCATATAACAAGTCCTGTAGCAGCGCGACGCCTTCGCCGACGGCAGCTTTACTGTCCTCGCTGTGTATGTCGTCCGCATCTTCGTTGTCGGCGGTTGTTTGTTGAGCCAGATAGTCCTGCCGTTCCTGATGGCCTGCTATTGCAGTTGGGCTAACCCGGGCCGCGCTCAGTATTGCGATTGCCGACACGCCAATGATCAGAACAATGCGCCATAACGCAAGTTGTTTCTTAATAGATCTCATTTACGCCTCCCTTACTTGACCGGTTTGATCGATTTGAAAAAAGCGTCGATGTTCGCCTTTTCAGCCTTCAGCCCTTCGGTGTCGGCCATGCACACCGCGATACCGACCCTGCCGGACCCGGTTTCGAAGAGGACGACCTGGGCATCGAACACCTGTGACTTTCCGTCCTGCATTTTCATTGTCCCCGTGTGCTGCGAGTACTTGGCTTTCATTCCATTGACCTCACCGATGTGCGCCGCTTTCGTTTCCTTGGCGTCAGTGATCAGCGTCCTTGCGGTGGCCTGGACATATTTATAGGCTTGATCGACCGTCTTCACGTCTTTAACGACCCAAACGCCGAACCAAACCAACCCGTTCGGTGCGGTGCCGGAGATCCGCTTGGTAGTCGGATTTCTCGGATTTGCCTTTGCCTGAAACTTCCATCCGTCCGGCATGCGCACCGTGTACAACGGAGTATCGTTAAGGCTGTAGGTGACCGTCTGGCTAGTGGCCGGCCGGACCGCCAGCAAAAAAACCACCAGAATAAATAGAAACTTGATCTTCATCGTTGTCCTCCTTTTGCATTACTGCTTCGCTATTTCTGCCCGTCTTCAAACTTTCTTAACGCCGCCGCGAAAGTGTTCAACGAGGCGCCGTAGTTTTCGATTTCGCACCAAAGCTACCCTTGCTCGATCGCTCGTAGCGGGCCGGTCACTCCTTTGAATAATCGCTGCATCCCGCAATACGTCAGATCTAGAGCCCAATTGTTAGTTCACTCTTTCGATTATCCGGCAGAACCTATTTCTTGTCGAAGAAATCCCTCTTCGGGCCATACAGGCGGAACAGCACTTCGAAACCTCTCCTGGCATTTGTTGGAACCCAATTCGATTCTTTACCCTCGGGAGCTTTGGGGCCGAAGTAAACGTCCATCGACCCGTCGTCGTTCTTTTGAATCTCCGGCGTGTTTGAAGATTGAAGCTCAAAAGCTCTACAGAAGTGGTTTGATACCGCACTTTCCATCCCTAGACTGCTGAAGGTTTCGCAAGCAAAAGTTTACAAGTGCTGAACGCGCGCAGACGCCGAACCATCTCCCCCTATAAGCGGTTGACGATGCTTCGGTCATTTGTACTACTAGCAGGTAAATTCTATTCGTTGCTGGAGAGTCTGAGGAATACCTTGAATTTGGTATTTGTGAGGGCGCTCTCATGTAGAGCTTGATAATCCGGAAGTAAGGATATCCGTCGACGGATTCGGCACTGTAGACACCATGAAATGTAACTAGGTGAAACGTGGGAAGTTAGAGGATTGGCGCCGAGTGTGCAACTAGAACGCCCTCAAATGAGGTTTTCGATCTGAGCCGAAGGTTTTAGATGAGCTTGAACGCGTCTTTTCAAGTGGTCCAAGAAACACGGGAAAGCTCTTGATATAATTGGGCTTAGATGGGGTTTGCCGAAGGGGGGACTCGAACCCCCACGAGTTACCTCACACGCCCCTCAAACGTGCGCGTCTACCAGTTCCGCCACTTCGGCTTAAGTTATCAGATAGCAGTATAGCGAGTATTGTCGCGGTGAAAAGTCTCCGCTAGTCACGGTCGTCCGCATTGATGAAACTTCAGTTCACTTCGGGCTAGCTGCTGGTGATGCTGTCCCAGCTGGCGATTCGGAAGTTGCCGGGGATGCGGTCGCCTGCGGACTTGGCGTTTGCGTTGGCGAAGGTTGCGACTCAGCCTCCGTTGACTGCAAGACAGAATGCGAACCCGTTACACCCGGCAATGAGAGCATCAAAGCGATCAGCATGAATGCTGCCGCCGCGCCGATTGTTATCTTTGCCAGAATGCTCGCTGTGCCTCGTGGGCCAAAGGCTGTGCTCGAAAGGTTGCTCGAAAACAAATCCCCCGCGCCCGATTTGCCAGGCTGCAGTAAGACCACCACCACCAAAACCACGCATGACAGAATGAATAGTCCGTATAGGATGTAAGTTAGCAAATCAATTCTCCGGTAAATGGTAAATGGTAAATAGTGAATGGCAAATAGTGAACCGTAAATGGTAAATCGCAAATGCCTTGCGGCTTTTCGGCCCGTCTAGCGGTGCTCGCGGTCTTTCCATTTACTATTCACCATTTACCATTTACCCATTCTTATAATTCACAATCCTGGCAAAACTGTCGGCCTTCAAACTCGCGCCGCCGACTAGTGCCCCATCGATGTCCGCCTGAGCCATCAGGCCTGCGATGTTTTCAGGCTTTACCGAACCACCGTAGAGTATTCGCAGCGCTTCGGCAGATGTCGCGGGGTGCCCTTCCGCGAAAACGCGCCGGATAAACGCGTGCATTTCCTGCGCTTGCTCCGGCGTCGCTGTGCGTCCCGTGCCGATTGCCCAAACGGGCTCGTAGGCGACGATGATACGGTCGAGATCAAGGGCTGTCAACCCGGTGAGTCCGCCGTTTAGCTGGCTACGAACAACGTTTTCCGCGTTTCCCTGGTCTCGCTGATCGAGCGTCTCTCCAACGCACATAATCGCTGTGAGGCCTGCGGAGATGGCGGCCTGACACTTTCTTCTCACCATTTCATCCGTCTCGGAATAGAACTGACGTCGCTCGGAATGGCCGACGATAACATGACTGGCCCCGGCGTCGCGAAGCATGAAAGCGGCAACTTCACCGGTGTGTGCACCCTCTTCTACTTCAGTCGAACAGTTTTGACCGGACACTCGGACGTTCGAGCCTTCGAGCCGGTCCGCGACCGTCTTCAGCGATGTGAAGACAGGGGCAATTACCACTTCGCAATGGTTAGCATTGGCTACCAGCGGCTTCAGAGCGAGGGCGGTCTCAACCGACTCACGCACCGTCTTGTACATCTTCCAGTTTCCCGCAATTACAGGTTTTCTCATATGTTTAGGGTTATGACAGCACCCCAGATCTCACAAAGTTAGTCGTGCGAGCTTGCCTACCTTATCATGGCTGATCTCAAAGATGTGCCAATTGTAGGTGGTGTCCTAATTTGAGAGTCGGCTTGATTGAAAACAAACGATCCACGAAATCAAACGAACGAACACGAAAAATACTTAGTGGAACTTCTTGACCTTCAAAGTGACCTTAGTTGAGAATCTGCGACGGATCCCATAAAACAACTGCAACCCCATAATCGAGGTATTTAATTGAATCGATCGGTTCTCCTAACAATGATTGTTGTGTCGTTGGTCCTGAGTTCGCCGACCGGTCTGGGGCAAATGCAACCACCAGAGCAAGTACAGGGAGGTACTGGTCTGCCCGATTTCTCCGGCTTCAATCTCATCGATAGCTTCGCGAGGCTACCCGCCGAGCGAACCAGCCTCGGAACGCTCTGCGACGTCAGGCGCGCGTCTATCGAAGTGGCCACCAGCAATATCGTGAGCGCATTGCAGAGCGTGCGTGAGTCGGCTGATCCAGCCAAGGCCGTTAGGTTGCACAATGCCCTGGGCACTGTCTGTCTCTACAAAGGCGACGTATCGGGTGCGATTACTCAGTTCGAGGAGGGCGTCCGCATCGCGCATGAGCATTCGAGCGAGAACCAGAAGCTGGCCGCCATGGAGACCATCGACCTCGCTGCGCTCGGTATAGCCCATATGCGGCGCGGCGAGGTTGAGAACTGCGCCAACAATCACAATGCCGACATGTGCATCTTTCCGCTCTCGATTGCCGCGCGCCACACCCTGCGGTCGGGCTCCGAACGGGCCATCGAATATTTCGAACGTTACCTCGAGCGTGAACCTTCGAGCCTGGAGATCCGCTGGCTCCTCAACGTCACCTACCAGACGCTCGGAGATTACCCCGACAAAGTTCCCAAGTCCTATCTGATCCCGCCCTCGGCCTTCGAGTCGAAGGAGAACATCGGCCGGTTTGTGGACATTGCTCCCTCGCTCGGCCTGGACACGGTGGATGCCGCTGGGGGCTCAATCGTCGATGATTTTGATAACGACGGATTTCTAGACGTCGTAGAGACCAGTTTCGACCCGTGCCAACCGATGCGGGCATTCCGCAATAGCGGCGATGGCACGTTCTCCGACGTATCCACTCGCTCACATCTCGCGAAGCAGCTCGGCGGTATCAATTCCGTCCAAACCGACTTCAATAACGACGGCTGGCTCGACATCTACGTGATGCGCGGCGGGTGGGAATGGCCGATGCGCAACTCGCTTTTGCGCAACAACCGCGACGGTACCTTCTCCGACGTTACCCTCGAGAGCGGCCTTC
>JAMQPH010000469.1 GCA_023717605.1 Pyrinomonadaceae bacterium | reverse complement strand
TTTATTCATCGGTTCGATTCCGATCGCCGCCTCCAATCACAACCTCAACCATTCAACAAGTTAGCGAGATAGTACTGGATGGTCCATTGAGTATGAAGTGTGCAGAAAAGGGCTTAAAGTGTGCAAAAGCCCTGGCGGAAGGCAAGATCGGGGCCTTAACCAAGGCGTGATTGGATCAGTCCTTCACACTCTGACTGTGTATAAGAGTTCAGTCAGCTTTCGAGTCTGAAAAATTCTGTTTCTTGGGTCTACGACCTATAAAGACCCACAAAAACAGCAACCCAGAAGCCTTCCGCTTTACTGGTCGGAGCAAGGCTTCCTTCGCCCGTATAGCTGGAAGAGATCTTCAGTGGCCCGCTTGATTCTTTCGGTTGTTGTCCTGGCGTCTCTGCCTCTGCTTCGCAGCTTTCTTGAAACTCGGCAAAGACTTCTGCTTCGGTGTAGAGAACGGCAGAGTCGAGGATTGCATCAGCATCTTGTCATGGGCGGGTATTCTACCCGAGGCGAAAGAAAAGCGGCAGACCCGAAAGCCTGCCGCCTTACGTTGCGGGGTGTTGTCGCACAACACTTGTCGGCCCGCTTCTTTTAAGTGCCGTAGAGCATGTTTTCTAGTTTGGTTGCGGTTCCCTGCTGCATTCCTTCCAAGACGTGGGAGTAAGTGTCGGCTGTTAGCCGGATCGTGCTGTGGCCCAAGCGCTCGCTGACTATCTTTATGTGCTCACCCGCAGCCAACAACAACGTTGCGTGACTGTGTCGCAAATCGTAGAGCCTGATCTGGGGCAACTTCGCGGCAATGAGTATGGGCCGGAAGTATCGATAAGTCAGATTCGGGATCGATAGTGGTGTGCCGAACGCGCCGCAGAACACAAGATCGTGTGCTTCCCACTCGCTGCCGATCTTAAGCCTGCGCTCTGCCTGAATGCGCTTATGAATCGCAAGCTTTCGGCTCAGACTGGTCGGGATGGTAACAGGGCGCTTGCTACCCTTCGTCTTTGGTTCCTGAAAAACCCAAGACTTCTTGTGCCTCACGAGTACTCGTCTCAACAAAGCAAAAGGAAGCTGAAGCCTTGGAGCCGGTCAATTAATAGCCGATCTTGTCTCCCCTCTATGCCTCACCTCATCCCGATCCAAAACTGAATCAGTATCTCATTAGTCGTTTATCCACAAGTGTGAGCGACGGAAAAAGATTGGCACAACTCTTTTGGGGAGTCTGGGGCAGACTTGCCCAGAGGGGTATTTCCGTCTCTCTGGGCGGCAGGCTTTCGGGTCTGCCGCTTTTCTTTTGCCCAAGGCGGTAAAAAGAAAGAGCGGCAACGCGCTCTTATGAGACGTTACCGCCCTTCTAGGGTTAGGTTGAAAGTGACCCTCAAACCGTTAACGAAAGCGCACATATAAAAAGAGCCCCGAGTGTGCAGAAAAGTGTGCGAACGCTTCTAAACGGAATGAAACGAACATAGACAGGATGAGACAGCCAGCGGGACTAAGTGCAGACGAGATAAGACGTAAGCGAACGGAACTAAACGCGATAAAACTGACTTATTAAGACTGCAAAACCTTTATTCATCGGTTCGATTCCGATCGCCGCCTCCAATTAACTCTCTCACACTCAGTGAGTTGCAATGACCTGCTGCTCCTGGCACTAACAGTGAGTGTGCGAGGTGTGGCCATTTTTGTGCCCACTTTGAAGGTGAGTGCGCGAGGTTGGCCAGAATGCTGCGAGTCCCGGCGATGAAAGGTAGACCACTAATGACCGATGAGGAAAAGAAACTCGAAGTGCTCCAGTATCTTCGTAATGGATCTTGGCTCGCTGATACTCTGCACAAAGAATCTACGGACCCAAAAACCGTGAACGACTACGACCCACCCAGCCTTCTTCGCAGAGGACAATCCTTCGTTTCATTACCCCGATGCGAGCGTGTTGAATGAGATGATCCAAGCTGACCTCATTAGCGTTCACGTCTCGGCGTGGACCGACGGCAAAACAGAGAATCCACACTACAACTTGAGACACTTTCGCATCACGCCAAAAGGCGAGCAGTACCTTGCAGGGCAAAAGCAAGTAAGCTCCGAATGAAGGCTTCTTCAGCTACGCGCGACGAATGCTTCCCGCTTTCGCATCGCTTGAAACTGATGCTCTTCGGTCGGGTGTGCGTAGCGAAGCACCATCTGAATTCGCGAGTGACCGAGCATGGCCGCGAGGGTAACGAGATCAACGCCTGCCATTGCTGAGCGGGTGGCCCACGTGTGGCGAAGATCGTACAGCCTGAAGGGCGCGACCTTGCAACGTTTGAGCGTGGCCGTGTGGGCTGCATTCACCTTGACGATGGGACCGTCAGTGCTGCGCCCTGGGAAGAGAAAGTCACCCTTTGCTTTCTCAAGACGTTTCGATAGCAGCGCGGAAGCAGTCTCACTGAGCGGCACCTTTCGCCTGGCTGCCTTTGTCTTGCCGAAAGGGTTGAAGACATAGCCTTGCCCGATGTGAACGTTCTCGCGGCGGATGCGGTGCACCTCTTCGGGCCTCATTCCTGTTTCCAGCATGAGAGTAGCGATGTCCTGGAGGGGCTGCGATGCCGCAAGCAGGTACAACTTCTCTTCCTCCGCGTTGAGCACTCGGGTCTGCTCGTTGTCTTCATCGAGAAAACTGACCTTCTTAACGGGATTCTTGGCCACTGACTCCTCGTTGCGGCTGAATAGGTGTTTCAAAAGCGCCAACTCGCGGTTGACTGTCGCTGGCCTCAATGCTTCGGTGGCTTCCGTCCTGTCGTGCTTCGTTTGCTTTTCTTTCCCTGTGCCAGCTTCTTCTCTTTGGCGCGCTTGGTCTTGAACTTCTCAACATCTTCGGAGGTGATGCGATCCAACCCCGTATGTATGAAGCATTGAATGTATGCATCACCTGATGTCGCCGGCGTGTAGTGTGTTGTAGGATAGGCATTAAAAGGCCGCCGCTCGACAATCACCCGGTCGAAGAAGCGTACGAACTGCTGACGCAATTCCGGGATCGTCGAGAAGAATGGGATAAATGCTCCTCCGGGACGTAATGTCCGCACCAGTGTCGGGACGAATGCATCCCACAACCCGTCGTCATCCCAAACCGGCGGTGGCAAGGCCGGATCGAAGAAAATCCCATCGAAACTTGCCTCAGGGATCGACTGCACGTACGCGAAAATGTCTGCATGTACAATCTCGAGCGATGCCGGGACCTGCGGATTGCGTTCATAAAAGAGTTCTGTCACGCGCGGGTATTTTTCTACGACGAGATGTCGCTGTGTGCCCGGGTTACTGGCAATACGCAGAGCTGAGAGACCCAATCCCAGACCAACTTCGAGAAAAACACTGCCATACGTGCACAGGATATCAGCGGTCTCATGCATCAACTCGCGTTCCCACGCTTGCATTGCCTGGCCTCCGTCAATCGCCAGCGTTACCTCACCGCTCGTAGTCTCTACTAATTGGATCTCCGGGTTCTCAGGTTGATTGGGTAGCTTCATGGTTCCTCCGTTTCATACTGGATAGTGCTCCGATAGGCTTCACGCTTCAGTGGGACAATGGGGGGTTCGAATACTTCGTCGCCTCCGGGTAACGGCTTTATCCACTACTTCGGCTAACCCGGCAACACTCGGCGTCATGAAGATCTGGCGCAACGGGAGTGTTTGCTTCTGTCGTAGTCCTCGTATCGCCAAAAACCGATCAGGTGATTTCCGACATCGAGACTTATAAAAGGTGGTCCTGCTTTACTGTAGCACTGTGGCCATTTTTGTGGCCACCACACGAGTACATGGGAGGCCAAGGGCAGTTAGAGAGCGGCCGCCAATTGCTGAAATGCACCGTGTTTGTATGTGTGTGGCCTTCGGTGGCCTTCGTTGGAAGAAGGTCTTAACGGTCTGCAAAACCTTTATTCATCGGTTCGATTCCGATCGCCGCCTCCAATCTACCCAATAACTTAGAGATACTCATCACTTCACCGAAAAGCCTACTGTAGTAAGAAATGTAGTAAGTCTCTGCATCGTTGTGTCTAGCGCCGCACATATCAACGCGGTGAGCGTGGTGAGCAAGAGAGGTGTTCCGGTGTTAAAGTATTACAGGTTAACGAACAGGCTAGTCTGCTCAAAAGATTTTTTTATTGGCTTTTGCTTGTGCCTTCGGTCCAGAAACGCACAAATCGATGCTCACTTTTCACCAGCCGCCCCTGAGATTCACTAGCGCCAGTAAGTTCAATAGGAACCATAAGCAGATAACCCTCCACGTATCTCCACGCAACTCCGCGCCGAATAATAAACAAGGCCGTTTCCGGCTGGTAGAGAGCACCTAAGCCCGCAACGGTTCGAAGCAAG
>JAMQPH010000396.1 GCA_023717605.1 Pyrinomonadaceae bacterium | reverse complement strand
AGTGCGGCGGCAAGCGCAGCGCGACGCCGCTTTGGATTGGCAAGGCCCATATCTGAAGAAACCAAAGCGGCGTCGCGCTGCGCTTGCCGCCGCACTCCAAAATTAGCCGACACTTCCTGGCTCGCCTAGAATTCGCGGACGGAAATAGTTGACAGTCCTTTCGAGCCCGGCGCGTAATTGAATAGTGGGTGTCCAGCCAAGCAAAGTCTGAGCTCGGGAGATGTCGGGTTTACGCTGCCTTGGATCATCGTCAGGCAGCGGCAAGTGGACTAGCTCTGACTTTGATTTGCAGACTTCCATCACTTCAGACGCCAGCTGCTTAATGGTGAACTCCGTTGGATTACCCAGATTCACGGGTTCATGCAAGCCGTCAGTGTTCATCAATTTGATGAGGGCTCTGACCAAATCATCGACGTAACAAAACGACCGCGTCTGATCCCCCGCTCCATATAACGTCAACGGTTGGCCCTGCAGCGCCTGCACCACAAAATTTGACACGACGCGACCATCGTTTTCCAACATTCTTGGTCCATAGGTGTTGAATATTCGCGCGATGCGCGTGTCGACGTGATTTTGCCGGTGGTAATCCATCATCAATGTCTCGGCAATACGTTTGCCCTCGTCATAGCACGATCTAATGCCAATCGGATTTACATTGCCCCAATACTCTTCGGGTTGCGGGTGGACCAGAGGATCCCCATAAACTTCAGACGTCGACGCCTGCAGAATGCGAGCCCGAACCCGTTTGGCCAGACCCAGCATATTGATCATGCCCATGACGCTGGTTTTAACCGTCTTCACAGGGTTGTACTGGTAGTGAATAGGCGACGCGGGGCAGGCCAGGTTGTAGATCTGATCGACTTCAAGGAGTATGGGTTCTATCACGTCATGGCGGAGAAGTTCGAAGCGCGCATTATCAAGCAGGTGAAGAATGTTCTCGCGCCGCCCGGTAAAAAAGTTGTCCAGGCAGATTACATCGTGGCCTTCGTTAATTAGTTGCTCGCACAAGTGAGAGCCAATAAAACCTGCACCACCGGTCACAAGGATTCTCATGTTTTGTCTCAGATTTGAATTTGTAATACTGGGACCTTGCAGAGGTAAAGAAAACCTGGAGGTTCTGCAGTTGTCACGGAGCGCTGCTTTGCTTCGATATCTCGCGCCCTTCCGTTCGCAATAGAGTCTCGAGATCAGATTGGACCATTTCCTTGACTAATTCATCGAACGTATATTTCGGACGCCACCCCAGGATTTTGCGAGCTTTGGTAGAGTCTCCAATAAGTTGATCGACCTCGGCGGGCCGGCGGAAGCGTTCATCAACAACCACATACTTTCGGTAGTCAAGGCCAACCTCGGCAAAGGCTCGCTCGCAGAACTCCCGAACGCTGTGGGATTCTCCGGTCGCGATCACAAAGTCGTCCGGCTCGGGTTGTTGCAGCATCATGTACATCGCTTGGACGTAATCCTTAGCGTGGCCCCAATCGCGTTGGGCATCGAGGTTGCCAAGTCGGAGGTCGGAAGCCAGGCCCAGTTTGATACGGGCCACCGTACTACTGATCTTGCGGGTTACAAATTCAAATCCGCGTCGCGGTCCTTCATGATTGAAGAGAATGCCGTTGACGCAGAACATGTCATACGCTTCGCGGTAGTTGCGCGTCAGATCGAAGCCGGCAACTTTGCTGATGCCATAAGGGCTGCGAGGGTGAAACGGCGTTGACTCTCGCTGCGGAACCTCGTGCA
>JAMQPH010000395.1 GCA_023717605.1 Pyrinomonadaceae bacterium | reverse complement strand
AGTGCGGCGGCAAGCGCAGCGCGACGCCGCTTTGGATTGGCAAGGCCCATATCTGAAGAAACCAAAGCGGCGTCGCGCTGCGCTTGCCGCCGCACTCCACATCTAACCTCCGTGAAGGTGCTCCTTCTCAACCAGTGTTTTTATCCTGACGTGATGGCGACGGCCCAGCAGTTGACTCACCTGGCTGTCGGATTGGCTAAGGAAGGGCACCAGGTCACAGTCATTGCCGGTGATCGTGGTTACGATGAACCGAGCATACGCTTTAACCGTCGTGAAACCTGGCAGGGAATTACCATTATTCGAATTCCCTCATTAGCGCTGGGAAAGCACTCAAAGTGGCGCAGAGCTGTCAGCTTCGCCAGCTTCCTGATCAACTGTTCGTTGCGACTGCTTCTGCTACCGCGCTTTGATGTGGTGGTTGCCTTGACCTCACCTCCGCTGATCTCGCTGCTTGGCTCACTCTTTGTTCAGATTAAGGGCGGTCGCTTCTTCTTCTGGGTCATGGACCTCAACCCGGACGAAGCGATTGCCGCCGGTTGGCTGAAAGAAAATTCGTTCGCCGGAAAGATCCTCAAGAGTTTGCTGCGCTACAGCCTGCAACATGCTAACCGCGTTGTCGTGCTTGATCGGTTCATGAAGAAACGCATTTTGAAACATGGAATTTCAGAGGACCGGATTACTGTGCTGCCGCCCTGGGCACACGGCGATGCGGTCTTTTTTGACGAAGCGGGCAGGCGAGCCTTCCGGGAGCGACACAATCTAAGTCAAAAGTTTGTGGTGATGTACTCGGGGAATCACAGCCCATGTCATCCGCTCAACACGCTCCTCGAAGCAGCACTGAGGTTGGAAAAGCGAAACGAGATCGCGTTCTGTTTTGTAGGCGGCGGTACCGAACAAGGGAAGGTGAGAGCATTCGCCGCCAGACACAAGCTGACAGGGATCTCGAGCCTTCCCTACCAGTCCCTCGAACAGTTGGCGGGTTCCTTGTCGGCCGCCGATCTCCACACGGTTGTGATGGGCAATGAGTTTTCCGGAATCGTTCATCCGTGCAAGGTGTACAACATCCTGTCGGTAGGCATTCCGTTCCTCTATATTGGGCCAGCCGAAAGTCACATCACCGACATCGCAGCCCAGGCCACCAATGGTTTTGCCATGTACTCAGCACGCCACGGCGATGTCGATCGTGTGGTAGATCTGATCCTGAAAGCAGCAGAACAGAAGTCTCTAAAAAAAGGAAGCTGTTCTGAACTGGCGGGCAAGTTTGCATTGGACACACTACTGCCGCGCATGATTCACCTGCTCGAATCGTCTCAGTGAGCAGAAGACAGGTGCCGCAAGTGGCATAGACTTCAGTCTGTGATTTCAAGCCACGCTAGCTCAATCAAGGCGTTCCAACTCATCCGTTAACACAGACTAAAGTCTATGCCACTTGCGGTACCCGACACCCAACACTGTTTTCCGTAAGCTAGCGGAGGTTTCCCCCTTTGAATACCTATTTCGCTCTCTTTCTAATCGCAACGTTTTCATCGCTGATTCTGACTCCGCTGGTCCGCCGCCTGTGCGAGAGATTCAAGCTACTTGACCTCCCAATCGCCGGCAGAAAGACTCACAGCAGGGCAGTGCCGCGTCTTGGTGGAGTCGCACTTTATCTGTCTTGCCTGATTGCCTTGTCCACGCTGCCAATGGTGGACAACCTGCTCACGCAGTCGCTGCGGCAATTCACACCGCAAATATTTGTGGGGTTGATTCCGGCGACGCTGGTTCTGCTTCTTGGCATCTATGACGACTTGCGAGGTACAAATGCCGGTGTCAAGTTTGCGACGCTTGGTCTCATCGCGGTGTTGTTTTATGCGCTGGGCGGACGCATCGAGGCACTGTCTGTACCGTTCGTGGGATCTGTTGAGCTGCCATCCACTCTTTCTTTCTTAATCACCGTCCTATGGCTGGTGGGAATCGCGAACGCCTTCAATCTAATAGACGGAATGGATGGCCTCGCCGCAGGAGCAGCGCTGTTTTCATCACTGGTGATCCTGGTGGTTTCTTTCAGTCGGGAAGCGCCATTAATGATCGTAGTCGCTATCGTCCTCTGTGGTGCGTTGGCCGGATTTCTCCGCTACAACTTCAATCCAGCGTCGATCTTTCTGGGCGATTCAGGAGCCCTTTTCGTGGGCTTTACGCTGGCAGCACTGTCGGTATTGGGGACACAAAAGGCGACTACGGCCGTAGCGGTAGGGATCCCGGCGCTCGCCTTCGGGCTCCCCGTGGTTGACACGGCAGTAACGATGACACGACGTCTGGTAAGTGGTAAGCCGCTATTTGAAGGAGACAACGAACATATACATCACATGTTGCTCGCTCGCGGCTGGTCGCAACGTCAAGTTGCCTTGGTGTTATATGCTGTCTGTGCGACTTTTGGTCTGCTGGCGATGCTCTTCACTCAAACTGGTGCCCGTTCGACAGGCTTTGTTCTTTTTGTAGTTGTCGTTGTCGTGATCATCGCGGTGGGCAACCTTCGTTATCACGAGGTGGATGAGTTGAAGGCCGGTGTAAAGCGTACGGTTGGCGACCGGCGTATCCGAGTGGCCAACAACATCCGCGTTCGACGCGCGAGTCGGGCGCTTGCCAAGGCCGCTGACTTAAGAGAGTTATTTGACGCCGTTTCGTATCTGTTGGAATCCGGTGAGTTTGCTTATGCCTGCATGCAGATTGGGCATCCCGCAGGCGGCGAGGTAAACGAGCGAGCGGTCAGCGCCAGCGAAAAGCAGCGGGCTCAGCGCGGCCTCGAATTGCGCAACGGCCGCATCTTCTGGTCGTGGAGCCGGACCCCCATAGTTGCAGAAGACGTGGTCGACTCGGGCTCATTCTGGTGTCTGCGATTGCCATTAGCCACCGCGAATGGACAGTGGGGGTGGATGAACCTCTATCGAGCGTTTGAAAGCGATCCGCTGCTCGTCGACATGAACTATCTAAGCGAGTTATTCAGAGGTCAACTCGCCGAAGCTGGTGAAAGAATTCTGAACTCATTCGTCGCGGAGAGCATGGATACCAGCGAGCTAACGATGACGGTCGGGGCCGGAAAGAGTATAGGCTGATGGATTATGCAAACACGGCCGGTCGCGTTCTGGCACCTGTAGAACATCGAGTTAGCGGTTTCGCTGACATTTCTGGAAAAGCAATATTTGTATCGCTGCTGGCGCTAATAGCGTTCACGGCTGTTCCATATGGAACCGCTGAGCCGTGGTGGAAGGCTTTCTTCGTCTGCGTGGTTGTAGCTCTCAGCTTGCTTGCTATAGTCGAGAGTTTGTTGAGCGGTTCGTGGAGTATTGGCGACCGGGCGCTCCTTATCCCATTAGCTCTTGCAATCGTATTTGCTTTCTTACAAACAATACCTGTGGGCAACGCCACTGTTCCGGGCATCACTCACGCTTCATGGAACGCCATCAGTGCCGATCCATTTGGGACCCGGTTTTTCGCGCTTCAACTTCTGGCCTTAGCGCTGGCAGCGGCACTCCTCTTTCGCTACGCATCCACCGAAAATCGGCTCGGCATCGTGATCCACGTAATCATTGGCGTCACCGTAGCCAGTGCAATCTTCGGGATGATGCGACAAACGACCCAGCACAGCGCTGGTTTTGTTTTACCGCTCATTCAGCCAGGCCAGGGTTACGGTCAATTCGTAAATCAGAATCATTTTGCATTCTTAATGGAGATGGGTTTCGGATTAACGTTGGGGATGATTCTGGGCGGCGGAGTGCTCAGAGAGAGAGCGCTGATCTACTTCGCATCGCTACTACCAATTTGGACCGCGCTTGTCTTGTCGAACTCGCGTGGAGGTTTGCTGGCAATGCTGGCGCAGGTAGTTGCCGGAGTGTTGCTGTTTCCAGTCGTTGTTCCGCCGGCGGATCCCAGCCGCGGAGGTTTTAGAGTATTCCGGGTTGTGAGACTGTTGCCGGTCCGTGTCTTCCTGCTAACGCTACTGCTGGTGAGCGTGGTTGGCGGTACGCTTTGGATTGGCGGTGACCGGTTGGTCAGCAGGTTTGAGTCGGGGCTGGGAGAACTCGATCCCGCCGCGGTAAGCAGGAAAGAAATCTGGCAGGCAACTTGGGAGATGTCAAAAGCGCATCCCATCGCGGGAGTGGGAATGGGTGGCTACTGGGTAGCGATTCCGGGTTACCACAATGCTTCCGGAACCTTAGTGCCTCAGGAGGCCCACAATGACTACCTCGAACTCCTGGCGAGTGGCGGGATCATCGGCGCGGCAATTGGTATCTGGTTTTGCGCCGTTCTCTTGAAACGCGCACGGATCACTCTTAGATCTCCAAGTCGGTTTCGACGGGCGGCGAGTTTCGGAGCAACGCTGGGAATCGTGGGCGTGGGTGTCCACAGCCTCTTCGATTTTGGTTTACACATGATTGTCAATGCCCTGATATTCATTGCACTGATAGTGATTGCGACGACGGATTTGAAAGATGAAAGATCCGTTCACTTTGGTTGAGGTAAGGTCGCACAGATTTTATGAGACTACTGAACGGGATGATGACTGAAGATATGCGACGGCGTCGCTGGCCTGCTGCCATGCTCGTTGTGGCCCTGGTTTTCAACGGCGTCATCTCCACATCAGTAGGTGCTTTGTTGCTTCAGGACATCGCCGGAGGTGCCAGCGCCGCCTTCCGCGGGCAGGACATCATGGGCGGAGCGGCGATCGTCTTTAAGCGACCGCAACGAGTACGCGATGTAGTGGGCGGGGCAGCGATGCTAATAGTCAAAAGGCAATCCAGGCCGGTGAGTAGGCCGGTTGAAATCGCCAGGAACACTCCACCCGATCGTCGCCGACCAAGACCGCGACCAGGCGAGGTTGAGACTCCGGCGCGAGTCTCAGAAGACGACAAGGGAGAGGCATTCAAGAATCAGGGCAACA
>JAMQPH010000390.1 GCA_023717605.1 Pyrinomonadaceae bacterium | reverse complement strand
CGGGTAAATTGGTGCGTCGCGGCGTCTTTGTATGGGGCACGCCCGCAAGGCCCTTGCCGGAATACAAGGAAACTTACGCGCAGATCATGAATCTGGCGAAGCTCGGCAAAAAAGTGGACGAACTGTCGCAACGGGTCAACGCTAACACTGAGAATAAGTAACGCCGCGCGATCATGGTCCCCTCTTTGAAAAAGCATGCCCTGAGCGTAGTCGAAGGGCGGGGCTAGGCGAGATTTCTTTCGAAGGGCAACCTAGGGAACTGTAACAGTTGGTTCGCGTCTAACTAAGTACCCTGTCCCATAAATTCGATGACGTATTCGCTCACGCAGCTTTGGCAAGCATTTGCTCGTGCGCCTGGATTTTCGAGAGAAGCACCTGGAGGTCATGACGGGTGAACTTCCATTCGAAAGGTCGGGCGGTAGCGCTATAGTGATCCTGAAAGCGCAGCAGGCGATCCTCCAGTTGCGCCAGCGACTGAAAGTCGTTGGGGGTGAGCACCTTGCGCTGAATGATTGAGAAGTACACTTCGATCTGATTGAGCCAGCTGGCATGCACCGGCGTGTGTACGGGAATAATACTCGGCCAGCGTTTGTGCAAGCGAGTGATGCAGGCTTGACCGCGATGAGAGGATCCATTGTCCATGATCCAGAATACCCGCGGCGCAGATCGATACGGCTCCTGGTTCATCACCTGCGCCACAAGGCGTTCAAAGGGCAGTATCCCGGTCGTCTTTTCGCAGCGACCAAAAATCCGGGCACGTCGGACATCCCAAGCAGCGAAATAGGCCCAAGCGCCTTTGCGTTCATATTCGAATTCAACGCGCATCGTTCGACCCGGTGCCGGCGCAAGGCTCTCATGAATGGGGCGACGAGCCTGGATGCTGGTTTTCTCATCCGTGGACAGTACGCAGTCAGCGTCGCTCAACGCTTTTCCTTCCCACTCGCCGTGATACAGATCAAGCACTCGGCCCGCCTTCTCCTCGAAGGCCGGATCACGTGGGAATATCCAGGTTCGATGCGTCCAGGGGCGAATCGCATCCTCGCTCAGCCATCGCCACAACGTGCTCTCGCCGATGCAGGCGACCAGACCACGTCGCACGACCTCTTGGCGAATGTCCGCCAGGCTCAGCCGTGACAGGGGCAGTCCGTGCTGATGAGGCAACTCGCAAGCCAAGGCTTTAACGCCGACCACGATGCTGGGGGGAAAAGCGGGCCGGGCGCCCGCCACGAGGCCGTTCCTCCAAGCCGCGGAAGCGTTCTTCAAAGAACCGCTTCCGCCACTTGCTGACGATTTGCCGGGACGTATCGAGCCGTGCCGCGATTTCATCGTTGTCCAGACCGCCTGCAGCGAACAAGGCAATCTTGGCTCGGATGACGTCTCTATACGATGACGTATATTTCCGTGCCATTGCCTCCAGCCTCTCCCGTTCTGCGGCCGAGAGTGTGATAATCCATGGGCTTTTTCTTGGCACACTTCACCTCCAGTGGAGGGAATAATGCTATGAAACGCCCTTAATGTCCACATTTTATACGTCATTATATTTATGGATAGGTGTACTTAGCTTGGGCATGGATGCTGGCATCCACAATACCCAAAACATCCACGAAGAACTGAAAGGGGCGGCGCTGGGTTAAGCAGATGATGAATGGCACATCGACGAATTCGTCTGAGCTGAGCACGCCCTCGCTGAACCCATCTTCCTGCGGCACCGTGAGGCGGGAGCTAACACCCCCTGGGCCGCCATGGGCGTTTTGCAGCAGGTTGCCGTTGGTGAGGGTGGTGACCGCTACGACGAGGTCGGTCAGGGAACTCTCGCTGATGTTGGTCAGCCGGGCCTCAAAGCTGAATGTGCCCACAAACCCTGCTGGACACACCGTGGGATCGGGCTTGAAGGTGAAGGTGGCGGGGAACGGATCAAAGGTCACGAAGTCGTTGACCACGCCTTGCTGCGCCTTGTAAATCAGGTCAGCCCCAAAGTCAGCCACAAATAGGTTACCGCTCGTATCAAAGACGATCCCAACTGGATTGGCAAATCCGTTCCCAAAGGGACTGACTACTCCGGTTGGGCTGACTTTGGAGAGGGTTCCATCGTCGAAGTTTGCAACATATAAATTCCCCATGCTGTCAAAAGTGACTGCGATTGGATTATTGAATCCTGAGGCAAACTCCGTAGCCGGACCGCCAGCAGAAGGAACCCTCATGATGCGGTTTGTGCCTCTATCACCGATAAATAAGTCGCCTCCTGGCCCGAACACTACTCCATCAGGATCGCATAATCCTGAAGCAAAAGGACTTATCTCCCCACCTGGGGTGACCTTAAAAATCGATCCAGGGCAAAGGTGAGTGAAACTCGAGACAAAGAGGTTTCCTCCTGAATCGGTTGTTAAACCGTGCGGTGAAGGGATACCGGAGGCAAATACACTGACGACACCATCAGTGGTGATCTGCAGTACCGTACTTCCTGCATGGCTATCAAACTCAGACACGAACAAATTCCCGGACACCGGATCGAAATGAGGTCCAACATATCCTACAGATAAATCTGGCAAATCTGTAACGGTGCTGATTGCGCCAGTTGGCGCTATCTGAAATACGGTTCCCGCATCTCTATCCATGGTAAAGAGATTGCCAGTGCTGCTATCAAATGTGACGCCTCGTGGAAGTGCAATGCTGGCAAAGGGCGTTACGGTGTAACCTGGGATAATAGGATCTGCGATAGCCCGAGGTGGAACGCCCATAAACACCACACTGCAAACAGCCAGCAAAATTGTAGAACCTGTTGTGGTGATAACGTTCATCACACTCTCCTTCCAGGAACTATCCCCCATGCCGCATGACGATCACTCGGGCAAGACAACGCGATGCCGAAAGCTATCGCGCCGACGAGCGCGCACGGCTGTTCCCTACCCTTGTCCTCCTG
>JAMQPH010000039.1 GCA_023717605.1 Pyrinomonadaceae bacterium | reverse complement strand
ATCGTGAAGGACATAGGGACCTCGCGGGGAGGTGTATTGTAGGAGGGATGCGAACGAAGGCGCAAGGGCTGCAGGTGGGAAATGATTGTATCGTAGGGCGAGTGCACTCTTCTTGTTAGTAGCCAGCTGCCTCCT
The DNA here is from genome assembly GCA_023717605.1 of Pyrinomonadaceae bacterium. Lineage (GTDB taxonomy): Bacteria > Acidobacteriota > Blastocatellia > Pyrinomonadales > Pyrinomonadaceae > PSRF01. The sequence continues at coordinate 10,706 of JAMQPH010000039.1, read as the reverse complement.
GAAAGTTACGAGCTAACAATCAAGTAGCACAAGGAGCGGTGCTCCCCACCGATCCGAAGGTCAAAGTTTCCGCGCCGAAAATTCTGATGAACACCGACTGCTTGTTCATCCCTCTCGCTTTCCTTCCTCGAGGCTGAGTCCACAGTTCGCACATCTACCCCGCGTCCACCCGGGGGAAAATGCTCGCTCATAAAAATTCTTGTGACATCGAGGACAAGTACACATCATGACCGACATCCGCGTGGCGATGCTCAAGATCACCCACGCGAGTCCAACAGCTCTCGCCGCCCCGTAGCTTATGGGGACGAGAACTACTGCCAGGAGAAATCCTCCACATAAGATGATCCAAGACACTCGGCAGCGCCTTCTGATTCTAATCAGCTCGTCCTGAATGATTTCAATATCTGACATCGCCCGCATCATGGGCCACCTCGCTTGGTTAGCGAATAACCTACCGACTATACACCTGATGACCTTGCTAGGCGTTTCTGCGCGTCTGAGTAGCTCTTTGAACCAGGGTTGAATACGACTTGGCAGGTGTTTGAACTTTGTCTAGGCTGCTCCCAACGAGCAGTCTGCCAAGGATCACCGTCGCCGCGATGAAGGCACTACTTGTCACCCAGCCGGTAACGGACTGTGCTCCGAGTAAGACACTAGTCGAACTGAGGAGCCAGACACCGACCCCAATGGCCACGAGATACGAGGGTCGCGTGGTGTCAGCCACCCTGAGCGCGAGAGCCACTCCCACCGCGCTCGTGTACAGTGCAAGCAGGGGATAGGCCACGTGATGCGTCTGTGGCGTGATCCCGGCGAAGGCAAACACCAGTCCCGACACAAAGGTGGTGCCGTACACAATGGCCACCCCATACACAATCGCTCTCCACGAGATGGCCGGATTCCTGTCGCTCATACGACTCATGGTACGAGCATTACCGAGAGAACCGCTATCCTACGGAATGGGGAGGGGTAGGCCGTCCGTGGGGAGGTGTCAAGGTAGGGCTTGGAAACTGGTTGTGTTCTTCAAGAGGGCTCCCGCATCGCTGGGGTTTAGGCGTTCCAACAGGAAGCACCAGGTCTAGATGTTGTCATCCAGTTTTGTGGACAACTACCTCTCTCGATTCCACCTAAAACGAGGAGTCTATGGGAGTGTGGTATAAGCCCGTATATGGGGGACAATCACATGAAGCTATCCAGAAGGCCGACATGGGCTCCCGTCTCGCGTAGGAGATGCTTCTCACGGGCTGACGGAGTGTGTCAGAAAGGACACACTGTGGTATAATCATTAGTAGGGGGACCTTAGCAATGCTAAGCCTGTTCTGGAAGTCCTACCCTCCCGTACCACTTACCCGTGGTAGCCCTTCCTTAAGCCAGTCGTTCTCTCATCACCCTCAACCACCCTGCCGCGAGACAGACAGGCAGGGTGTTGCTCACGGAGGTTCTATGGATCGCCTTGTTTCTGTTCGGGAAGTCGCCCACCAGCTGGGCTGCTCAGATAGCTGTGTGTGGAAATGGGTCGCTCGTGGTGCCCTGCCGTCCATCAAGGTCGGCACGCTACGGCGGATACGGGAGCAGGACCTAGAGGACTTGCTACGACGCAGTATTGGGGAGCGCACCAAGGTAGGCAAGGGGTGAGAGGCGAAGGGGAGGTACCTTATCTCTACGCCTCACTCCTCCACCCGACACCTCCACCTTACCAGCCGAGGAGGCTGGGGGGCGCACGTTGGACAACCTAAACGACGCGGGAGGTTTAGACGTTAGCATGGACACCCACGACTCACACGACGAGGGAAAAGCCACAAAACGCTCACATACGCTCGGAGCGCGGACCTGGCATGTTATCCACAATATCCACAAGGTGGTGGAACTTCTGCCCTTGGCCGATTCGGTCAATAGTGATATGTAATCTAAGTAATCATTGTCCACTAAGAAGCACGCTCACGGGCGCGCAACTACCAAAAGGGAGAATGCAGATGACCAACCTGTTAGAAGCTCCAGAATCCGCAACGCAACACACCGGAGAGACGCCAGCTCCAGTGCGTTTGGCCGATGAATTGGAGCAGATTGAGGCCCTGATTCATCGCTATGTCAAACTCTCGGACCCTGCCTTGGCGATGCTGATTGCCGTATGGATTGCCAACACGTACACGTTTGAGTGCTTCGACTATTGCGGCTATCTCCACATCTATGAAACGATGGAGACGCAATGACAAATCAGACAAATGAGCCCCTGCAACCGAGCTGGCCGTGAAAATGAACTCCACATTGGACCCAGGACGGGCGATCGACGGAGAGCGCGACCAGTAGCTAGGGGAAAACGAGAGAGTTGGAGCGAGAAAATAGGGCTTTACTTTGCAATAAGCGGGGCTTATAATGACACTAGCTATGAATGTGAAGCGACTCCGCATACGAATGGGGCTGGCTCAAGCAGAACTGGCTAAGCGGGCCAAGGTGAGCCAAGCATTCATCGCCCAATTGGAAACGGGCGTGGAGGACAACCCCAAACTCGACACGTTGCGGCGGTTGGCCAAGGCGTTGAAGGTCACGGTGGCAGAGTTGGTGGGATGACCATGGCGCAAACCAGCCACAAAGTGCTCGCCTATCTCCGGCGCTGGAAACGCGAGCACCCCGACAAGGTGCGCCAGCAGCGAGCGCGGTGGCGGGCGCGACATCCGCAGTATGTGCGGGACTGGCGACGGCGGAACCACGACAACGTCAACGCTTACAGGAGAACGCCATGACGCCACAAGAACAAGTGGAATGGAAAGCGAAACTGGATAAAGAGATCGCACGGGACGAACGCCGGGAACGGTGGGTGGCGCGAGGTTGGACGGCCTGGTACTGGTTCATATATGGATTCTGGGTCTATGTCTTGCTGACCGATCCCGTCCCCGTGTGATTCCAAATCGCGTGTCTCACCGCCCTCTTCTATTGGGGGATGCGCGAATCGACTGCCGCAGAGAAACGTGACAAGAAACAAGACGATCTCCGTACGATGCTCATGGATCTCGACTCTGATTACGACTATGAGGCGACACAAGCACGGTGGGACGCCTATTACTTCGGTGTCACAAGATCCCATCCGAACAGCACGATCACCTTCTCAAGGAAGGAACGATGACCGCCGTGATCTATGCGAGAAAATCGACCGAGCAGACCGGCGTGAGCGAGAAGGAGGGCTGACCGATGGAATCGTTTGAGGACATTCAACGGCAGGAGGAGGCGCATCTCCTGGGGGAAATCGGCACGTGAGCGGATGCTGAGGCCGATGCCGGAGTGGCCGGGGTAAGTTGTGATGAACTACTCATGAGATTTTGGAAGGGCTAGAGTTCTGGTTCCCAATGGTAGTGGTTGATGACGAGCCTTGGGCGGCTATCTTTCTCGTCATCTTCTTCGTACAGAATGAATGAAAGGTGGATCGTTTTCTTAACTTCAGGAATCTTAATACTTGGGAGTTGGGTTCCTTCAAATGTTATCGTCATCGCTTCTTTGTGGAGTTTGACGAAGTGAGGAGTGACCTCTTGGAGAATAGCTTCGATGGAACTGTACACCGTTCCATCTTCCCCCTTGTGAAATCGAACAGACACCAGTTTGCCTTCATGAGGCTTGAGGATGGCATACAGTTTCGTGCTCTCCCTATTCGTCGGATCTTCGACCAGCTTAGCTGGGTCATTAACGGACATTCCCTCGGTGAAGGGTTCAAACGAAAACTTCTGTCCATCGTTAAGGAATACTTGGCCCCGAATCACGATCATGTCGGGAGGCTCATGTCCGCGCACGTGGATCGCGGGAACTTCAATTCTATAGTCGCTGTGATTGTGCTGCAGGACAAGAGTGTTCTGGTCAGGAAAAGCTAGGAGAGTCCAGGAATTCACCGACTCCTTGATAGGCTTCTTCGTCTTTGTGACAATGGGATTAGGCCGAAGCCGAAACACGCTTCCAAGGCTTTCTGATAAGGCTGTTTTCTTCATGGCAGTCCAAGGAGTTTGTACCAAACTTGAACCATCTAGCAAGGGGAGTTGTGGACAGGGGGAACAACTATGGCCAAGATAATCCGGCGTGAATGGACCAGCAGGGGGCCGCTCGGGAAGCGCGTGCGGCACGTCGCCTTCGGGTATACACTCGCGAACAACGGCCAGCGAGAGCGCAAGTTCTCCTCGGCGTGGACGTCGGAAGAAGCTGCGCTCAAGGCGCTGAGTGAGCGGCAACAGCAGATTCGGGGTGGGCAGACGGACCGCCCTGCGGACGTGACGCTCGGCCACGTCGCCGAGCGGTATCTCAAGTTCAAAAGCGATCACGGGAAGCGATCGCTCAGCAATGACAAATGGATTCTGGAGAAACGATTGCTCCCGGCCTTCGGGGCCGGGTTGCCAATCCGTCAGCTCTCGGCCGAGAAGATCGCCGCCTATGAAGAGCGGCGCATCACCGAAGTGAGCGCCTGGACCGTGCGTAATGACCTGACTGTCCTGCGGCACCTGCTCCGCTTGGCACACCGGAAGTGGAACTACCTCGATCGGGTGCCAGAGATCGAACTCCCGAAGGCGCCGAACGGGCGCACGCGCTACCTGACGGAACACGAGATCCAGAAGCTGTTGGCCGCCTGCGCGGCGTCTCGCAACCAGCACCTGGCCTGCATGGTCACGCTCGCGATCAACACCGGCATGCGGAAGAGCGAGATCCTGAATCTGACGTGGGAGCGTATCGAACTCGACACGGATCTGGGCTTCAACGCCCGGATCACCTTATACGAGACGAAGAACGGGGAGCCGCGCGGTGTGCCCTTGAACCTGGCGGCGGGCGCGGCGCTCACCGCTCTGGAGCTGGACGCGCAGAAACGCATCGGGCGCGTGTTCAAGCGCAAGGATGGATCGGACTGGGGGCAGATCCGGACGGGGTTCGAGAAGGCCGTCGAGCGGGCCGGGTTGTCCAACTTCCGATTCCACGACCTGCGGCACACGGCGGCGAGTCACCTGGCCATGCGCGGGCGCCCCCTGAAAGAGATCCAGGAAATCCTGGGGCACAAATCATTCTCGATGACGCTGCGTTACGCGCACCTGAGTCCACAGCACTTGCGCACGGCGGTGGAGTCGCTTGCGGGTCTGACGCCGGACGCAGCGACGCTTGACAGAATGATACATAAACAGTCACATAACGTAGAATCAGGCACCGAACAGGAGGTCCCGACACCGTAAGTACTTGATTTCCTAGAGGGGCGCCCGTAGCTCAGTTGGATAGAGCATCAGCCTTCTAAGCTGAGGGTCGCTGGTTCGATTCCAGCCGGGCGCACCAGTTTTCAACCACTTACGCCATCCCCCCACTCGTCGCCCCGACCGATTGTGCTAGCCTTGTGCTATTTTCTCGCCGCAGCCGATCCAGGACCTCGGCCCCGCCCCGCAAACTCTCCGGCTGATGGTGCGCATAGCGCAAGACCATCGAGATCGTTTTCCACCGGCCCAACTTCTGGACCATATAGACATCGACGCCGGCTTGGATGAGCCGGGTCGCAAACGTATGCCGGAGATCATGGAACCGGAACCGCGTGATTCCCGCCTTGCGCATCGCCGGATAGAAGGCCCGCAACAGATTGCGCGCATTCCGTTGGTGGTCCGCTCCTTTGACGAAGACGAAGGCCGCGCTGGTGGTTCGCACCGCGGCGCGAGCCTGTAAGACTTCCATCGCCGTGTCATTGACCGGCAACGTATCCCGAGCGCCATTCTTCTGCTCCAGGATCTCTTCTGCTCCAGGATCGCGAGCGTGCGGCGCGCCAAATCCACCTGAGCCCATTGCAACGTGAGGATCTCCCCCCGTCGCATGCCCGTGTGGAGCGCGAACACGATGATCTCTTGGAGCCAGGGTGGGGAGGCGGCTAGCAACCGCTGCTCCTCCTCCGGGGTCAATCAGCGCTCGATCACATTGCGGACCTTCTCCTTGGTGATCTTCAGCACGGGATTGTCGGTGGCCCATTCCCACTCCCTCACCGCGAGCTTGTAGGCGTGCCCTAACAAGGTGAGCTCGTCGTTGATGGTCTTGGCCGCCAGGCCCTGCGCGCGTCGGCTCGCTTTGTACGCTGCCAGCTGAGCCGGTCGAAGCTGATCTATGGGGATGTCGCCGAACGCGCGCAGCAGGTGCGCGGCCAGACTCTGGTCCCGACGGTGCGTCATCGCCCCCTTATTCGGCGCCGAGTAATCTCGCAAATACCGTTCGAGCAAGTCCTTCACCTCTCGGTGTGGCACGACTGGCCGATCACACCAGGTACCTTCGGCGATCCGACCTCGTACTTTGAAATAGATCCGCTCCGCAAGTTTCCGATCCGTCACGTCCGTCGACCGGCGAATCTGTCGTCCCTGATAATTAAACCGCATCCACCAGACTGGTCCTCGCCTATACAGAGCCATGGGTGTCCCCCTTTCGTTTGGCCCTGCCTTGGTCTGGTTTCCCGTGACACGGAGTATAGACCGCACGCTTGGCCTCGGCAATGAGGGTATCTACGTTGTCGGTACCGCGCCGGCGCATGGCGGGAGTGGGCTCTGGGGTAGCTTCCTGCCGGTGGGCTTGAAGCCACGCCTCGATCTCATCGGGATCGAACCACAGGAGCCGCCCGAGTTTCAAATGCGGGATCATGCCCTGCTCGGCCCAGACATAGAGCGTCGAACGCTTGATCCGAAGACGCTCTCCCAGTGCGACGATGTCCAGGTACTGCTTCATCGGTAACGCCACGACCATGATTGAACCGCGGTGGTTATCCAGGCTCGCTGATGTAACGAAACACGCGCCCTATATTTTCAGAGTGTCTCATGAGTAGCCTGATAGGGCACTGCCAGAACATCTAAGGGTTCTGGCAGTACGGGCGCCTGATCATCACTGAGGTGCGCACCTGTGGGCGATCGGGTTTCTGGAAGGGGGCGGGTCTATGGGTTGCTGATTCTACTTGCTCAGCAGCTCTCCCTGCAGTGATCAAAAACCTCTCTCAATCTCTAAACCGGAGGAGTCGATTTTTCAAGGGCTTTGACATATCCTTTCACCAGTTCCAAAAACAAATAGTTCTGGTAACGAGGTATCGTAATTCAGTTTTCTAAAGCGCACTACGTGGGCATACCGTGGGGTTTGGAGTTGTTCGAGGCGATTGCCTAACGACAAGATGCGAGCTTGCCGCAGGGGACTGTCACCCATGCTTGCACAAAGGGTGTTGCTTCATGGCCTACCTTCAGGCGATGCTCGCGCATCACCAGACACCCTCCTCGTGGTATGCTGTCCGACATGCAGACGTCTCGGGCATTTAAGTCTCTTGCTCAATGGTCTGTCTGTGCCCTCGCCGTACCTCTACTCACCAGCACGTCGATCGATTCCGTTCAAGCACAGTCGTCCCATCGTCCTTTCTGGACAGAACAGGCCATGTTTCGATTCGGGGGAGAACTCTACTTTGTCGGGGTCGCATCATGTGCCCGTACGGCAGAAGAAGGTCGGACACGCGCGTTTGAAGCAGCCCTCAACGAACTGCGGGGATATGCTCAAGATCGGGATACGTCACGTCTTCTCGTGGCTACTCAGATGATCTATGAGGAACCGAACTCTCCCGCTTGCCCGGACGGATCAACGTCGGTCTGGCGCCTGCTCCGCGTGGATCAATCTAACCTGGCTCATTTACCAAGGCAACACAGAGAAGAGGCCCGGGGACCTTCTTCTTCCTCTCTCCCTTCCGATCTTCCTCCTGCTCCTCAACGTCAGGAACCACTCGTTCAAGACTTGACTCCTCAACCCGGGACAAGTCGAGCCGACATCGTGCAGAGATTCGGCACACCTCGAAATATCAAGAAGCGAGGACGTGAGGAGGTCTGGGAATACTCCGATATCGGACTCACCATTACGTTCAGTCCCAAAGAAACCCACATCCACTGGAAGTACGACGGCGCACGGACGCCCGTAGAGCCCTCATCTGAGCCCGCGCAGATTACGCTGCACAAAGAATCGGAAATCGCCTCTTCTCGGCCGAGCGCGATCGAGGAGGTTACGCCGCCACCGCCGCCCCTCGTGTTCCCCGAGAATCCTATCACCGATGGTCGCAATCTGTTTAACGGGAAAGGGGGGTGCAACACGTGCCACGGCCGCGACGCGGATATGTACACCGATGTCAAGCAGGACCTTCTCTTCGGAAGCCCACCCGGCTATGTGCCTTCCCCATTCATGGCTTTTGCCAGTCCTTCCGTCCGTCGAGTCCCTCCGAATCTTCGCGATTGGTCCGTCTTGAAACGGCGGACCGATCTGGAGATGGCGCGAGCGATCAAAGATGGAATTGCCGGAACGACCATGACGGCTACCCGGCACCTCAATGACGCAGAAATTTCTGCTCTGGTTTCTTATCTGAACTCTCTCCGTTGACCCAGATTCCAGCTTACCGCCCGTTTCGGTTCCCCAGGGGGAAGGTCAGGGATCGACCTCACTCCCCCCAAGTGAAGGATGACGGCTGCAACAAGAATTGAAGCGAGGCTATGCTCGCCGGCATTTTAAAAATAGAGTTTTCATGGATCAGGCAAAGACACAAGAGCGGACTCTAGACAAGACCGGCGTTTGCGTGATTTTGGACTTGGCGTATCATTCTCCCACGATCCCGAAACACATGCTTGTTTGTCGACATGAGCATAAACAGATCTTGCCTGCTTATCGTGCTAGTCCATTCGATTCAAAAGTAGTTAGTTTTGAACTGGCCGACGCAGCATGAACGGAACTTCGATTGTTGAAGACTGACCGAGGTTTCTTGCTGACAGGTTATTGAGCCCCGTTGATTAACCCTCCATTCGGAAGCCACGACTCACAAATATCCATAGTTATTCACGGAACCGCCACCATGAGAACACTCACTTCCGCCAGAACAGGCCACGACTGCCAATTCCTTAGTCATTGACACCTCTAGCTGTTGAGACCATCCTACCTTCCCCTACTATCAGTTCATGCAAAAACATGCAGAGGAAAGGCGCTCATGGGCCGGACAGTAGATCAAACAAACCCACACGGAGGGATGGCCATGCCAAATATGGCTGGAGGTAACGAAAGTGGCAAAGAGATCTCGCGGCGCAACGTCCTGATCGGTGGTGCCGCCTTGATAGCGGCGGCGTTGCCAGCAGTGACGTTTGCTGCCAATGCCAAAGATAAGGCTTCAACTACGCTGTCGCGTACCCAGAAGAAGAGGGAGCCCGCCAGCTTCATTACAACTAAAGACGGCACACAGATCTATTACAAGGACTGGGGAAGCGGACAGCCCGTGGTCTTCAGTCATGGCTGGCCGCTGTCGGCCGATGATTGGGACACGCAGATGCTGTTCTTCCTCAAGAACGGCTATCGCGTCATAGCCCACGACCGGCGCGGCCATGGCCGCTCCACCCAGACCGGTAGCGGCCATGATATGGATCATTACGCCGACGACCTAGCGGCGCTAACCGCACATCTTGACCTCAAGGAGGCGGTGCATGTCGGCCACTCGACCGGCGGCGGCGAAGTGGTGCACTACCTGGCGCGCCACGGCAGAAGCCGGGTGGCGAAAGCGGTGATCATCAGCGCGGTGCCGCCGCTCATGGTAAAGACCGCGGCCAATCCGGACGGGCTACCCAAGGAAGTGTTTGACGGGTTTCAGGCGCAGGTCGCCGCCAACCGAGCTCAGTTCTATTACGATGTGCCGGCCGGACCGTTCTATGGTTATAACCGGCCTGGTGCGAAACCCTCTCAGGGGGTGATCTGGAATTGGTGGCGCCAGGGCATGATGGGAGCCGCCAAGGCACATTATGACGGCATCGTCGCCTTCTCCCAGACGGACTTCACTGAAGATCTGAAGAAAATCACCGTGCCGGTCCTGGTGATGCATGGCGATGATGATCAGATCGTGCCTTATGCCGATTCGGCACCGCTGTCGGCAAAATTGCTGAAGAATAGCACGCTGAAAACCTACAAGGGCTTTCCGCACGGCATGCCCACGACTGAGGCCGACACCATTAATGCAGACCTACTGGCATTCCTGAAAGCGTAACGCCGCGGCCGTCGCGCTGGCCGGGAGGTCGACGCCGAGGACACAGCCATTTGTAAAATGGCGCTCGAGCAGATTCAAACGCAGACGCCTGGCCCCCCACGGCCGACGCGTGGGACCCTCGCATTGATCGGGAGTGTGGCTGGATGATCGTGTAGAGAAGACACCCTGCATAGACTAATAGCCGTCACTGCGGGAAGGAGGGATTTTCACATGACCTCTGGACAAGCGGCTCATACCCAAATTGACATTCGGCGGAGCACTGAGCGCTTCCACACTCAGATCGACTGGCTCAATTCCCACCACTGTTTTAGCTTCGCTGATCACTACGACCCTCAGAACACCCATCATGGGTTGCTGCTAGTGAGCAATGATGATGTAGTGAAGCCCAGCACAGGATTTCGTACGCATCCCCACGAAGACATGGAAATTGTGACGTGGGTCCTCGGTGGGGAACTGGAGCATAAGGACTCAGAAGGAAATATCGGGATCATCTATCCCGGTCTTGCCCAACGGATGAGTGCTGGCACAGGTATCTGGCATTCCGAAATGAACCCGCAGAAAGACAAGAACGTGCACTTCATCCAGATGTGGGTCCCGCCGGATACGGAGCGCATCACGCCGAGTTATGAGCAATTGGATATTAACCGAGAGTTGGATCGAGGGGGCCTGATTCCTATTGCTTCAGGAAGAGGCC
>JAMQPH010000353.1 GCA_023717605.1 Pyrinomonadaceae bacterium | reverse complement strand
ACCTTGCTTTCGCTTTGTTGAGTCTGAATATCCAAGCATTGTACGATAGTTAGGCCGGCGTCGATCATCGTAGCGAACTGCCGGGTGAATACAGAAAGGTCGCGGGCCTTGAGCCTTTCGCCAAAGCCGGGGATCTTGATTTCTGTATCCAATCCCCTGCCTTTTTCCCGAATCCGGTTGGGTATCGGCCGAATTCTGCGGTCGCGCAGAATCGCAAAAACGGCTTCCAGGTTCGAAGCTTCAAGTTCCCCTTTTAGAACTCGTCCCTGCGCGGTTTTTCCTTCCCACAGGAATATTGCCATTGCGTTCCGTCCTCTCTTGAAGCCTAAGCTACAAATCGATTTCGATTAACGACATCTAGCACTACGTTTGTGCTCAACGGTCAACCGCCCGGCGTCAGAAACCCAATGAGAAAACCGATCCAAACCCTTTATCCGTATCGGTTACGCGAACGGTTTCCTCAATGGTCGTTAGCCCCTCCCGAACCTTCTGGAGGGCGCTCATACGCAGCGTGCTCATGCCCAGTTTCACAGCCTCTCGCTTTAGCTCAACCACCGACGCGTTCCGCAGAATCAACTCCTTGATCCCCTCGTGCATGACCATCACTTCATAGATAGCCAAACGCCCTCGATACCCCGTGCCGTTGCAATTGCCGCAGCCCCGCCCATTAAAGGTGGAAAAGCCCGCGCCAACCTCGGCCGAGTCCACGCCCAAGTTGATCAATATCTCTGGGCTCACTTCCACCGGCTCTTTACATTTCTCGCAAATCCGCCGAACCAGCCTTTGGGCCGCGATGAGATTGATGGACGAAATTAGCAAGAACGTCTCGACCCCCATATTGATCAAGCGATCAATGGTAGAAGGAGCATCATTGGTATGCAGGGTGCTGAGGACCAAGTGACCCGTCAACGCGGCTTTGACGGCGATCTGCGCGGTTTCAAGATCACGGACTTCTCCGACCATGATGATGTCGGGGTCCTGGCGAAGAAACGACCGAAGAGCGGCGGCAAAGGTCAAGCCGATTTGCTCCCGGACCTGGACCTGATTGATTCCAACTAGGTTGTACTCAACGGGATCCTCAGCCGTAGAAATGTTAACGTCGGGTTTGTTGAGCTCCGAGAGCGCCGAATAGAGCGTTGTTGATTTTCCACTCCCCGTCGGACCGGTGATAAGGATCATCCCGTACGGTTTGTGTATCGCTTCCAGAAAGTCCTTGAGGGTTTGGGGATCAAAACCAAGTTTGGACATATCCAGTTGGAGATTGGATTTATCCAATAATCGCATAACGACTTTCTCACCAAATAAGGTAGGCAGTACGGAGACACGGATATCCAACTCTCCGCTGACCCCCATCTTCAACTTGATCCGGCCATCCTGAGTGAGACGCCGCTCGGCAATATCCAGCCCGGCCATGACCTTGAGGCGGGACACCAAAGGATTCTTGAGCCGAAGGGGCGGGCTCATGATCTCCTGAAGTACCCCGTCCACTCGGAACCGCACCCGAAAGATTTTTTCGTAAGGCTCTATATGAATGTCGCTCGCTCGCCGTTTTGCCGCGTCCGCCAAGATGGCGTTCACCAAGGTGACCACCGGCGCTTCCATGGTGGCCTGCTGAAGTTCCTGGAGGTTAACGTCATCGGTTTCGTGGATAACCTCCATCTCCCCATCGCCAAACTTTTTCAAAACCTCGTCGTAGCTTACGCCGCCGAAACGATGTTCGAGCGTTTTTTTGATCGCCGAGGGGGGAGCCAACGTGACCCTGACCCCGTAGCCGGTGATAAACTTTACTTCGTTGATTGCGACGAGATCTGTCGGGTCCGCCATGGCCACCGTGAGAGTGGAACCAAGAAGCTTTACCGGAACCAGCTGATGCTTTTGAACCAGTTGAGGCGGGACGAGGCTAAAGACCGAATCCTCGATTTCTGCAGGATTTAAATCGACTTTTTCAATATTGAACTGCTTGGCAAGAAACTCGGTAAGGGTATCTTCGGTAGTGAACCCCAGTCGAACCAGCTCTCTAATGACACTGGAACCGTTGTCCCGCTCCTTTTCCTGGGCCTGGATAAGCTGATCGCGTGAAACAATCCCCCCACGGACTAATAATTCTGCAATACGCGGTTCCATGTCACCTTTAGCTATCTGAAAGATGTAAATTATCTTAAAAGAAAGCCAATTCTGTCAACAGTTTTAAATAAAAGAACGGGCTTCTATTTAGAAATGAAGAGAAGAGAGGCGCTACAGATTATGGCTTTTCGCGCAGTGCAGCCTGAGCAGCGGCGAGCTTAGCGACGGGAACGCGGAAAGGCGAACAGCTGACATA
>JAMQPH010000350.1 GCA_023717605.1 Pyrinomonadaceae bacterium | reverse complement strand
TCAGGCAAAGTGGCATCAATACGAACCTGTTAATCGTGACAATGCGAGGGCCGGTGCGATCAGAGCCTTCGGACAGCCCGTCAACACGGTCTATCACTTTGATCAGGCCGAGCGGATTCTTTCGCTCGATGCCGATTTCCTTTCCGGCGCGCCCGGAACGTTGCGCTACGCGCGTGAGTTTGCCGCCCACCGGCGCGTTACCAAAGGGAAACACGAAATGAGCCGGCTCTACGTCGTTGAGACGACCCCAACAACTACGGGAGCGAGCGCCGATCATCGCTGGACTGTGCGCCCGAGCGAGTTGGAAGGAATTGCTTCCCAACTTGCTGCGCGGCTTGGCGCTCAGGAACCATCAACTACCACCTCATCTCCGAGCCAGACAGCGCCAATGGATCATCACGGAAGTGGCTGGATTGAACCACTGGCTCGCGATCTTAAGCAGCACCGAGGCACCAGCATCGTGATTGCTGGGAGCGAAGCGCCGGCGGCGGTTCATGCGCTTGCTCATGCAATGAACGCTGCGCTCGGCAATATCGGCAAGACCGTTTCTTATACAGATCCTCTTGAGGTGAAGTCAGTCGATCAAAGAGAGTCGTTGCGTGATCTCGTTCAGGACATTGACGCAGGCCGCGTGGAACTGTTGGTTATCCTCGGCGGCAATCCTGCCTACAACACCCCGGCTGATCTGAAGCTCGATCAGCACCGACTCTTCAAGCCCGAGATGCTGCGCGTCCATCTGAGCTCGCACAAAGATGAAACTTCTGAACTTTGCCACTGGCACATACCAGAAGCACATTATTTGGAGTCGTGGGGCGACACGCGTTCATTTGACGGCACGGCGACGATCGTTCAGCCACTGATCGAGCCGTTGTACGATTCAAAAACCGCCCACGAGGTTCTGGCAGTCTTCTCAGAACAATACGACCGCAAAGGGTATGACATCGTTCGAGATTACTGGCGTGGCGCGGGAGGACAGGAGGCAGGAGGCAGACGGCAGGAGGCAGTCGGAAGCGCGCCGAGTTCTGCTCAGCAACCAGCGGCCGTTCCCGCTGCGAGTCCGACGGCTGAGTTTGAGGCATGGTGGCGTAAGGCGTTGCACGATGGATTTGTTGCCAATAGCGCACTGCCGGTGAAGACGGTTTCACTTAGCAGTCAAAGCCAGAACAACTCCGAAGCAAGCAGGACGCCTGCAGTCCCGGCTGTATCCGAAACCCAACACCCGGCACCCGGCACCTACGAAGTTGTCTTCCGCACTGACCCATCAATCTTCGACGGACGATTTGCCAACAATGGTTGGCTACAGGAACTGCCGAAGCCTTTGACCAAACTAACCTGGGACAACGCTGCTCTCGTTAGTCCCAACACTGCCAGGCGTCTTGGTCTCGAAAATACAATTGGCTGGAAGGGTGGCGAGATTCTCGTTGACCAAATTACGGTTCAGCATGATGGACAGTCGATTACCTGCCCCACCTGGATCATGCCCGGTCAACCCGACGACGTGATCACAGTTCATCTTGGTTATGGCCGCCAACGCGCCGGTCGCGTCGGTAATAAACGGGGCTTCAATGCCTACACCATTCGCACTTCGGATTCGCCCTGGACTGCCGCAGGAGTCAGAGTCGAGAAGGCGCTGGGACAGTTTCAGCTCGCCGTTACGCAACTCCATTTCAGCATGGAGGGGCGCGACATTGTGCGAACGAATACGCTGGAGGAGTATTTGAAGGAAGGTCACGGTGATCCGAAGAGCGAGCACGGTCACGAGAAAACCCACGTGCCCGCTCCCGACGAAACCCTCTATGGCGACGAGCATAAGTATGAAGGCTATGCGTGGGGCATGGCGATTGACGCGAATAGTTGCGTTGGCTGCAACGCCTGCATCGTCGCCTGCCAGTCTGAAAACAACATTCCCATAGTCGGCAAGGAACAAGTGGTTCGAAGCCGCGAAATGCATTGGCTACGCGTTGACACTTACTTCCAGGGTAACGAGCCTAGCAATCCTGAGGGCACTCACTTTATGCCGGTGCCGTGCATGCATTGCGAGAACGCGCCTTGCGAGCCCGTTTGCCCGGTTCATGCCACGGTTCATAGTGCCGAGGGCATCAACGACATGGTCTACAACCGCTGTGTCGGCACGCGCTACTGCTCGAACAACTGCCCGTACAAAGTTCGTCGCTTCAATTTCCTGCTTTACCAGGATTGGGAGACGCCAACATATCAGTTGATGCGCAACCCTGAGGTGTCGGTGCGCAGTCGCGGCGTGATGGAGAAATGCACTTACTGCATCCAGCGCATCCAGGAAGCTAAGATTGGGGCGGAACTCGAGAATAGGCCGGTTCGTGATGGTGAGATCGTCACTGCTTGCCAGGCCGTTTGCCCGACTGAGGCAATAGTCTTCGGCAACATCAACGATCCAAATAGCCGCGTCGCGAAACTGAAGGCCGACCAGCGCAACTATTCTTTGCTGTCGGATTTAAACACGCGGCCGCGCACAACATATCTAAGCGCGCTACGGAATCCGAATCCGGAGATCGCTTAGTGCTGAGATCACACAGGTAGTTCAAAGTTCAAGCTTTAGCTTGTTGCGTGGAAAACGTTCACCTCAAGGTTGAACTCTTAACAGGTTTCAATGGCAGACGAACCATACATAGAAGAACCAATCCACACGACTGTACCGGTGGTCGGACCGGGGCTGACCTTTTCATCAGTCACCGATAAGATCAGCTCGCTGGTCTTGAAGCGGAAAACTCCGCTGTGGTGGTTCGTAGGTTTTGGTATCTCGTTCATTCTGGTCCAGATCCTGCTGTTGACCATTACGCATCTTGTCTTCACCGGCATTGGAATCTGGGGCAATAACGTACCCGTTGGTTGGGCGTTCGACATCATCAACTTTGTTTGGTGGATTGGTATTGGTCACGCCGGTACCCTGATTTCCGCCATCCTGCTGCTGCTGCGTCAGAAGTGGCGTACCTCAATCAACCGTTTTGCGGAGGCGATGACACTCTTTGCTGTGGCTTCAGCCGGTCTGTTCCCTCTGCTGCACGCTGGTCGCCCGTGGTTGCTTTACTGGATGTTCCCCTACCCAAACACGATGGGGATCCAGCCCCAGTTTCGCAGTCCGTTGATGTGGGACGTGTTCGCGATCTCCACTTATGGCACGGTCTCGGCGCTGTTCTGGTTCATCGGCTTGATTCCTGATTTCGCCACTCTGCGTGATCGCACTCGGAGTAAGCCGTTTCAAATTATTTATGGAATGCTGGCCATGGGATGGCGAGGTTCCGCTCGTCACTGGCATCGCTACGAAATGGCTTACCTGCTCCTGGCCGGATTGGCGACTCCCCTTGTTCTTTCGGTGCACTCGATCGTCAGTTTGGACTTCTCCGCCGGCGTTATTCCGGGCTGGCATGCCACGATTTTTCCACCTTATTTCGTTGCCGGAGCTATCTATGCCGGCTTCG
Organism: Pyrinomonadaceae bacterium; assembly: GCA_023717605.1. GTDB lineage: Bacteria > Acidobacteriota > Blastocatellia > Pyrinomonadales > Pyrinomonadaceae > PSRF01. The sequence goes on along the minus strand of JAMQPH010000350.1, from coordinate 1,661 downwards.
CGATGGTGTTGATACTGACAATTCCGCTCAGAAAGCTCTTCGGCCTGGAAGATTTCATCACCATGCGTCACATGGAGCTCATGGCCAAGGTGATGCTGGCTACCGGTTTGATCGTCGCTTACGGCTACATCATGGAAGCTTTCTTCGGCTGGTACAGCGGTAACATCTATGAGCGCTTCATGATCTATAACCGGGTAATAGGTGGGCCTTACCGAGGATTCTACTGGGCGTTGATACTTTGCAATGTGCTGGCGCCGCAGATTATTTGGTTCAAGCGATTCCGTAAGAATCTGCTCGTGCTTTTCCTGTTGTCGATTGTCGTGAGTATCGGCATGTGGCTCGAGCGCTTCGTGATCATCGTTACCAGCCTGCACAGAGATTTTTTGCCATCGTCATGGGGTATGTACGCACCGACAGGCTGGGATTTCTCGATGTTCCTTGGCACCATCGGGCTCTTCTTCGCCCTCCTGTTCCTATTCATCAGGTTCCTTCCGATCATTTCGATTTTTGAAATGCGAACCATCCTGCCGGAAGCGGGGGTTGAGGAGGAATAGGCGAGACGAGGGGCACGGAGAAAGGGAGACGGGGTGAAGGGGTGAAGCGGAGACGGGGTGAAGCGGAGTGGCTGAGATGAGGAGATTGAGTTTTAGAGAGACGTAGTGATGGCGGACGAAAAAGACAAACCGGGTGAGGAGTACGGTGACGACGATACAGATATCTCCGCTTCTCCGCGTCTCCCCGTCTCCGCGTCCCCGGCTCCCCCCATCTCCCTGTCTCCGCGTCTCCCCATCTCCCCGTCGCTGTACGGCGTGATGGCCGAGTTCGACAACCCCAGCGACGTGGTTGCTGCCGCCCGGCGGACTTACGAAGCGGGTTACCGAAGAATCAATGGCTACTCGCCTTATCCGATCGAAGAGTTGTGGGAGGCAATCGGCTTTCACCACACAAGATTACCCATCATTGTTTTGATCGGAGGCATTATCGGCGGCCTGGGCGGGTTCTTGATGCAGTACTATCTTGCAGTTTTCGATTACCCACTCAATGTTGGTGGTAAGCCATTTAACAGTTGGCCGGCATTCGTCCCGATCACGTTTGAGATGACCATTCTGTGCGCTGCATTCGCCGCGGTGTTCGGGATGCTAGCGCTGAATAAATTGCCGCAGCCGTATCACCCCGTTTTTAATGCTCCCAATTTCAAGCTCGCTTCGCGCGACACGTTTTTCCTGGTGATCGAAGCCAACGATCCCAGGTACGACCACGATGAGGTTGTGGAATTCCTTAAGAGTCTGGAGCCGAAGGAAGTTTGTGATGTTGAGGTGTAGACGGAGGAAAAGACACGGAGACACGGAGATGGGGCGAAAGGGAGACGGGGAGAAAGGGAGAAAGGGAGAAAGGGTGAAGCGGGGCGTAGGCGATCAGTAGATTGTGTATTGAGGAGACTTAGTTGATGGCGGACGAAAAACACAAAGCGGGATACGGTACGGACGATAAGGATATCTCCTTGTCTCCCCGTCTCCTTGTCTCCCCGTCTCCCCGTCCCCCCGTCTCCCCGTCTCCCCGTCCCCCCGTCTCCCCTTCTCCCCATCTCCCCGTCTCCCCTTCTCCCCATCTCCCCGTCTTCCGGCCGGCGTTCTGCCTACTGCTTTGCTGCCTTCTCTTCT
>JAMQPH010000335.1 GCA_023717605.1 Pyrinomonadaceae bacterium | reverse complement strand
CAGCATGTGCTTATGGTCTACAGTCGGAGTGTTAACAACACTGAAAGGTCTCCCATGTCCAGGGTACGGGTTCTTTTAGCTGATGATCATTCAGCAATGCTCGATAGGATTGTCGAGTGGCTCTCACGTGAGTATGAGGTGGTAGGGGCGGTGTGCGACGGTCAAACGTTGCTCGAAGCTGCCGCAGCCACAAATCCCGATGTCATTGTATCCGACGTTTCGATGCCCATCGTTAATGGGATTGAAGCAGCTCAGCAGCTGAGGAAACGTGGCTCAAAGGCGAAGATAATCTTCCTATCTGTGCACGAAGATCCGGATTACATCTCGGCTTCGCTTGAGGCGGGCGCGATCGGCTATGTAATTAAGCCCCGCGTAACGTCCGACCTTTGCTTGGCCATCAAAAGAGCGATGAAAGGTAGGCGGTTTGTGTCACCTGCGAGCCGGTTGGAAAAAGTCAAATAGGTCAAACTTGCCGTCAGAAAGCTGAAGCAGAAAGGTAAGATCCTGGAAACATGATCGATGAGCTCTTTTCCCGCATAGCGGAAGACCTGGTTGGCCGCGTGAGTGGGCCAATGAAGTTCCGCCTATTTTTGCAGCCGACGATGGCGGCAATCTTCGCTATCCACGCCGGCTTGAAAGATGCTAAGGAAGGCAGACCAGCCTACTTCTGGGCGATCTTTACTGAGCCTGCGCTTCGTGGTCAATTGATCAAGGAAGGCTGGCGGGCAGTAGGAAAGGTCTTCATCATCGCCCTCATCATCGACATCGTTTATCAGTACATAGTGTTCCGTTGGTTTTATCCAGGTGAAACAATCATCGTTTCGGTACTCCTGGCTCTGGTTCCTTACCTCCTAATTCGTGGACCGGTGAATCGAATCGCACGGCGGCGCTGACCGGTACCCGCCAGGTTTTTCCTGAAAGGAGGATTTCGTTGTCGACTACCGTGACAAGCAGCGCGCTTCCCGATGCGACCAAACTTGCTTTGGACCGCACACGTCTGGCTCATGAACGAACGTTGATGGCCTGGATAAGAACTGCAACCTCGCTCATTACTTTCGGCTTTACGATCTACAAATTCTTTCAATACCTCGTGGAGAAAGGACAGGGAGAAAAACACGACGGGCTAATCGGGCCGCGAGGCTACGGGCTGTTCATGATCGGAATTGGTTTGTTAGCTTTGTTGCTGGCGACCATCAGTCATCGACGTGACATGCAGGCACTCAGGCACCAGTATGTTCATGTCCCATACTCGCTGGCGGCCGTGCTTGCAGCAGTAATCTCACTTCTTGGTATTTTCGCATTTATCGTAGTGATATTTCGGCAGTAGCCGCCACGGCCTCAAACCGACTCCCATTGTCAGACGCTGGACGCTTCCCAATGAACCATCGTGGAGTCGCGCAGCCATTTACCGAGCAACTTTTCTGAGCTAGCATCATTCCAAATCCCCTGTAAGAAACTAACAGTTGTTAGGACCACCACCGCAAAAAACATATATTGTTAACGTCAGCAAAATGCTCAGAAACTTTGATTCGTTAACGGGCGCCAGGCTGCTACATTAACACGCAAAAGGAGAAAGTAAATGAGTTCAACAGAAAACAAACACCGATCTCATCTTCCGATGCCGAACACGGTTCGGCCTAAATTGATCACCTATGACGCAAAGGATCCGGATACGACAAATCCGCCGATCGAACAACTGCGGCCGCCTAAAGGAGCTCCGAACGTTTTGGTCATTCTTATTGACGACGCCGGATTTGGCTCATCCAGCGCATTTGGCGGGCCGTGCCAAACACCGAACGCGGAGCGGCTCGCGGCTGGCGGGCTGAAATATAACCGTTTCCATACGACCGCGCTTTGCTCGCCGACACGGCAGGCATTGTTAACCGGACGGAATCACCACTCCGCAGGCATGGGCGGTATCACGGAGATCGCAACCGGAGCACCTGGCTATTGTTCGGTACTGCCGAATTCAATGTCGCCCTTGGCGCGGACCTTAAATCTCAATGGTTACGCTACGGCTCAGTTCGGCAAATGCCACGAAGTTCCGGTATGGCAGACGAGCCCGGCCGGGCCGTTCGACGCCTGGCCTACCGGCGGGGGCGGCTTCGAATATTTCTACGGCTTCATCGGCGGCGAAGCTAATCAATGGTACCCATCGCTCTATGAAGGCACCGTTCCGGTCGAAAACAAGAAAGGTCCGGAAGACGGCTATCACCTTGTCGACGATATGACTGACAAGGCGATCAAATGGATCGGGCAGCAAAAGGCGTTGACTCCGGATAGGCCGTTTTTCGTTTACTTCGCACCGGGGGCGACGCACGCTCCGCACCACGTACCCAAAGAATGGGCTGACAAGTACAAAGGCAAATTCGACGGCGGATGGGACAAGCTGCGTGAAGAAACCTTTGCACGGCAAAAGAAACTGGGTGTTATCCCGCAGGACTGTGAGCTTACAAAGCGCCACGCCGAGATTCCGGCATGGGATAGTCTACCGGAAGATTTCAAACCCGTTCTTCGCCGCGAGGCAGAAGTGTATGCGGGTTTTATGGAGTACACGGATTTCCATGTAGGTAAGATCTTTGACGCCCTGGAAAAACTGAAGATCATGGACGACACGCTCATTTATTACATCATTGGCGATAACGGCGCTTCCGCGGAAGGCGGGTTGAACGGGTGCTACAACGAAATGAGTTACTTCAATGGGCTCCAAGCACTCGAAACGGCTGATTACCTGAACGCACGACTCGATAAGCTTGGCGGGCCCGAGTCATACAACCACTACGCGGTGGGTTGGTCACACGCGATGAATACGCCATACCAATGGACAAAACAGGTGGCGTCGCATTGGGGCGGAACGCGAAACGGCACAATTATTCACTGGCCGAGCACTATCAAAGGCAAGGGCGAGATCCGTTCGCAGTTCACGCACGTTATAGACGTTGCGCCTACTGTCCTCGAGGCCGCCGGCCTTCCGCAACCGGAATCGGTCAACGGAATGCGCCAAGATCCGATCGAAGGCACCAGCATGGTCTATTCGTTCAATGATGCTGCGGCGACCGAAGCACACAATGTCCAATACTTTGAAATGTTCGGTAACCGCGGGATCTACTGGAAGGGATGGACGGCGGTCACGAAACACCGGACACCCTGGGCCGACCTACATGCGCCGACGCCGGCTTTTGATGACGACGTTTGGGAACTTTACGGCCCCGGGGATTGGAGCCAGGCGAAGGACATTTCGAAAGAAAATCCGGAGAAACTCCATCAGCTTCAAAGGCTGTGGCTGATCGAAGCGGGCAGGTACAAGGTGCTGCCGTTGGACGACCGCATGATGGAAAAGATGAATCCCGATACGGCTGGCCGGCCTGTACTGATAAGGGGAACGACCCAGCTCCTGTTTCCGGGGATGGGACGCCTTTCAGAGAACTGCGTTCTTAGCATCAAGAACAAATCACACGCAGTTTCTGCCGAGATCGTCGTGCCCGATGGCGGTGCAAAAGGCGTGATCATCTCACAAGGCGCGAACATCGGTGGATGGACGCTTTATTTCAACGAAGGAAAACTCAAATACTGCTACAACTATGGCGGCTTCGGGAATACTTTCGTTGAGTCGGCCGATCCGGTCGTGCCTGGAGAACACCAGGTACGGATGGAATTTGCCTATGCCGGCGGCGGCTTGGGTAAGGGCGGCAAGGTGACCTTGTACATCGACGGCAAGAAGGTCGGTGAAGGAGACGTCCCTGCCACACTCGCGATAGTTTACTCCGCCGATGATGGCCTCGATGTCGGCGAGGACAGCGGGGCTCCGGTTTCGCCGGATTATGGTGCGAGAGGCAATGCATTTAACGGTACGATCAAAGGCATTGCTCTCGAAGTGGGAGAAGGCGAGGAAAACGCCGACCACATGGTCAAACCCGAACAGGTATTGGCCGCGGCAATGGGGCGGCAATAGCGCGATCAGCTAGTTCAAGAATGCCGTGTCGCAACAGTTCAGACCGGTCGCTTGCCTTTAAAATAGGCGACCCGGTTTCTGCTGTAATTGCTGGACTAAAGACCAGCGATAGGTCAAAGTTCGTGCAATCTTATTCACTTTGTACTTGGTGCTTTGTATCTCAGATCTGAGATTTCAGATCTGAGATCCTTAAGTAAAAAAGGTCTAAACACAACTACAAAGTTCCAAGTACAGAGTTCCAAGTACAAAGTTCCAAGTACAAAGCACCAGACCTAAAGGAGAACAAATGAAACTGGTAAAAGTAATGATTCTTTGTCTCGTTGCGCTGATTGCTGTCCCCGCTTTCGCGCAGGACAAGCCGGCCGACACAAACATGCAAATCCTGCTCGAGAAGGTGAAGGCCGACAAGAAGCTCGTGGTGGCCGCAAACATGGATCTGAACGATGCAGAGGGAAAAGCGTTCTGGCCGATTTATGACGCCTATCAGAAGGATCTTCAGAGTCTCAATGATCGCCTGGGGAAAACGATTCTTGCCTATGCAGACGCCTACAACAAGAACGCGCTCACCGACGAACTGGCAATCCGTCTGACCAATGAGGCGCTGGCCATTGATCAGGACGAGATCACAATGCGCAAGACCTACTCGACGAGGCTTAGCGGTGTGTTGCCAGGGAAGAAAGTGGCTCGCTACCTCCAAATCGAAAACAAAATTCGAGCTGCGATTCGCTATGAGCTGGCGGCCGGCATTCCGTTGGCCCAGTAATCCAGGCCTGAGTTTCCGATTCAATTGAGAGGTCTTTTCGACCGGCGCGCGGCCAATCTCGGACTTTGCAGTGAGATGCCCGCGTCGCGTCAGGACGGGAGAAATGATGAGCTCCACGTTCATTGGATTGATTGCGTTTGCATGCATCTTTGGATCTTCATTGCTCGGTATGCGCCTGCACTCCGCACTTCCTAACCATCAGCTCAATACGGAAACGAAGGAGGTGGTGAGATTGGGAATGGGGTTGATTGCGACGATGACGGCTTTGCTGCTCGGACTGTTGGTTGCATCAGCAAAGGGCTCGTACGACACCCAAAGGAACGAAGTGATCCTGATTGCCGGCAGGGTAGCTTTCCTCGACCGCGCGCTCGCACTCTACGGTCCGGAAGCGAGTGCGCCGCGCGAACTACTCCGCCGCGTAGTCGAGAGCGCGATCCCTCGCATGTGGCCAGACAAAGAGTCTCAGACGGGCAAGACTGATCCGGCAATCCCGGAGGGGAAGGATTTGTATGCCTCAATCGAGAGCCTGGCCCCGAAAGACGATGTGCAGCGATCGCTCAAGGCCCGCGCGTTAGAAACGGCCGTCGAGCTCGGCAAGACCCGCATGCTTCTCGCCGCGCGCGGAGACCCGTCAATCGTGACCCCGCTCCTAATCACTGTAATCGTTTGGCTCAGCATCACTTTTCTTAGCTTCAGCCTCTTTGCACCCTCGAACAAGGTAGTAGTTGTCACCATGCTAATCGTGGCTCTCTCGGTATCAAGCGCAATCTTTCTGATCCTGGAACTTGATCGACCTTTTGATGGCCTGATCCAGATCTCGAGCGGGCCAATGCGCAACCTGTTAGGCCATCTGGGCCACTAGAATGATAGGTTTAGAATAGCCTTCAATGATCTAGCTGTAACGTTATCGGATCGACTACACGATCAGCCGGGCGCTCACTCAGGAAGGTGCAACGCAGAGTAGCGTGGAAGTCGTGTCTCTATGCCCTGCTCCTGATGGTCTTTTTCCTGCTCTTGGGGACTGTCCTGCTGCGGCTGTTCAGGGTCTCGCTCAGTATGGTCCAAATTGTCGGTGGGATCATTCTTACCCGTATCGGTTTTCAACTGTTCGCATCGTCACCTTCGGCGAATATGGTCTCTCAGGTGGCAAAGGCGACGCAGACGGAGAAGGGGTTGCTTTCGTCCCTCTGGCCATGCCAATCATGTTCGGACCGGGGGCATCGCGACGCTTGTCGGAACGGCAGCGACGATGCACCCATGTAGCAAGTTTAGGTGCTGGGGAGACTTAACGGCCTTATGATAGAAAACATTATGGCCCGAATCTTCGGGAACGAATTGGCGGTGTTCCTGCTCATCATCGCCCTGACGCTCGCGTTTGCGGAGATGGGCTACCGCTTAGGTTTGCGGTTGCACGCGACGAACGACGCAGCGCGCAAGGGACAGATCGGCGGCATTCAGGGCGCCGTGCTCGGTCTGCTCGGTCTGCTGCTCGGCTTCACCTTCGCGATGGCCGTTCAGCGGTACGACGCGCGGCGCGGCCTCGTCCTTCAGGAGGCCAA
>JAMQPH010000327.1 GCA_023717605.1 Pyrinomonadaceae bacterium | reverse complement strand
CCCCACGTTTCGACCGATCGTGCTGGTCGGCGACGGCGCGTTTCAAATGACGGGAACGGAGCTCTCGACCGCCGTGCGATATGGTCAAACGCCGATCGTCGTCGTGCTGAACAATCGAGGCTACTCCACTGAACGGGAGATTCTCGACGGCCCCTTCAACGACGTCCACGAGTGGCGCTATGAACGGATCTGCGACATGATCGGAGGCGGAATCGGCACGCGGGTCGCAACCCAAGGGGAATTTGAGCGAGGGCTCACCGCCGCCTTGGCCGACTCCAGCCGCCTCCATGTCATGAATGTGCTGCTCGATCCAGCCGATCGTTCGGCCGGCATGGTCCGACTTGCCCATCGCCTCGCCAAACGACTCTCCACCGATCGCCCTTAGCAATCTGCTGAAAAAGGCCATACTCTTCGTTTGTGGTTTGGCTGGTTTCTCTGGTTTATCCGGTTAGGCTGGTTAAAGCAGAGGACCGCTCCCCTCTTCGCTTCAGCTGAAGCCATGCACTAATCCGGCCTGCACCACACTCGTTATTGGTCTTCCGGTTTTTTGCCGTGTCGGGACACAACGCAGGCCGCGGGTGCTAGAACCTGACCCCAAATGTGAGACCGGGCATCACGTTCGTATCAGTTCGTGGCCCCGTATCGAGATCAGTAAAGTTGAGCAAAAATGTCCCCGTGAGGCTTACGGTCCGATTCAGCGCGTAGTCAACCCCTATTCCAAGCGGTATCAAGAACGAGGTATCGTTTCGAAAATAATCCGCGTGAACGAACCCAATCCCGGCTTGCAGCACCACCTTGGCTCGGTTGTCGGTCTCGGGAAGATCGATCCAATACTTTCCTTGACCGGAAAACCCGATCTGGGTCAGGTCTCCTGTAAAGCCGAGTTGTAGAAGCGGGCCGAACGACACATTCCGCTGCAAGAATCGGTCGGCGTGTAAATTGAACGCAAAGGCAGTCCCGTCCAGTGTATTGCTCAGAAATCCGACTGCGGCGCCACCCGACCATGTTGGGCTTGCCGACGCGACGTTCCGCGACGTCTCGCCGGTCTGTTCCGCGGCTTGTACTGTGTGGTCTGCTGGCCCCCATATGAGCCCGGTAACCATCCCCACGACGAGCGCACATGCGAAGACCTTCTCTGCTAGTTTCATTGCGGTTCACCTTAAGAAAACTCGGTGGTGATTTGGCGGGGGAAACCTGAAAGCATTATTATCAAGTGGAACACAATCCACTACGGCAAGTATCAACCCACTGTTGCTGAAGCCATCAGTAAACGGCTGCTTTCATTAGCTCCTCTCCATGAGGACTCGCTGTAACCTTGTGTCACACAAAAACCATCACTTCAGGTCGGTTTCCTCCATCTGTTGTTTTGTTGCCAGCCAGTCAAGAACTGAGTGGAGTTTCTTGGGGTGAGGTATCCAGGCATCTTCACCGACCGCCCCACGCCTTCCGCCGACTCGAACCGCAAGTCCCCGGTCTTGTACCACGGAGAATGCGTCGAAATCCGTATGATCGTCCCCAAAATAGACCGGCACTCGATGGCGTGCCCACGGTCGCCGAAGCAGCATCGACACTGCTGTGCCTTTATTCCCTGCTCTGGAGGATCTGGCTTCCAACACGCGATGTCCCCGCAGAACACTGACGGATCCTCGCTCGATCCATGGGGCAAGCGCACGCCAGGCGCGCCGCCTCAATCGAGAACGCTGCTTCGGCTTTACCAACCGATCGTGCAGCGCGACGGTCACGCCCTTGTCCTCGACAAAGGCGCCCTCGATTCCCTCCGCCGCAATTCGCA
>JAMQPH010000035.1 GCA_023717605.1 Pyrinomonadaceae bacterium | reverse complement strand
CCTACCCACCAGCTCGGGCATTCAAAACAATTACCTGGGGTCCGTGCCCGTCGCCTATAACAACGATAGCTTCAACGCGAAAGTAGACTATAACGTCACTGAGAATCACCGTCTCTCGGGACTATATACACATGGCAAGAGAAGTCAGCCCGGGGCATACAGAGAGGTCGTCACTACCAATCCTTCGACTGTGTTGCCTCTGCCGTATACGAACACCCGGCTAGTTACAGAAATCCCTACGGTGATTCAGGTGAAGCACAACTGGACAATCAGCCCCAATCTGGTTAACCAACTGAGCTTCGGCTACAACCACTTCTTCGTTCCCATCACAAACGCTACTTCAGACGGTAAGTGGTCAACGAAGTCGGGCCTCCAGGGCTTGCCTCCAGGTGACGCCAGCGACGCTTTCCTGGAAGCAAGTTTTGCGGGAGCCAACGCTCCAAGTGGCTGGCGCGGTACAGACTCCAGAGACTTCGAGGATGACAATAGAAACTACACCCTTCAAGACAGCTTGTTGTGGTTGAAGGACAAGCACTCGTTCAAATTTGGCTTCCAGTACCAGCGGGTAAAGGACAATACAAAAACCAACGACACCGGAAGCCTGTTTATTGCGAACTTCAGCAATCTACAGACTGCCGGCTTCAACGCCACGGGTGGACTGCTTAGCGCCACCGGTAACGCGTATGCCAGCTATTTGTTGGGTGCTCTGAATTCAGCGACTGTCAACCAGGATTCGGTTATTTCTACGGTCGCACAGTTCAGCAGCTATTCCTGGTGGGTAGCGGACGACTATAAGGTGACGCCACGCCTTACCCTGAACCTTGGGCTCCGTCACGACATCATGCTGCCCTACACAGAAGCGAACGACAACTTTACCTTTCTGGATCCGAACGCCCCGAACCCGGCTGCTGGAGGACGTCCGGGGGTCTTGCGGTTTGGTGGAAGTGTCGCGCCGGATGCCATTAGCTGTAATTGCAGTCAGATTATCAATACCTATTACGGTGCCTTAGGCCCGCGCGTCGGGTTTGCGTGGAGCTACAACGATAAGACGGTGTTGCGAGGGGCTTACGGAATCATGTACACGCGCCGCGGCGCGGTCGGAGGACGGGAGAACGCGCGCACAGGTACAGGCTTCACCGGTATTAACGCCAACGCACCAATCGCCAGTCCAAACGGCTCATTCATTCCGGCTTTTTTCTGGCAGAGCGGCATCCCGCCCTTTGCGACGGGGCCGATCTATGATGAGACGTATCAGAGCGGGTTTGCGGTTGGGAGAGGAACGGGAGGCACCCTGACCTATGGTGAACCGGACAGCCAGCCGCCTCGCTATCAGAATTGGAACCTCTCGATCCAGCGCTCTCTCACTCCTTCGTTAGTTTTGACTGCGGCTTACGTGGGAAGCAATGGCAAACAGCTTGCCGGGGCCGGCCGTGGCAGCTGGTCAAATCAGATCGACCCCAGATATTTGGGGTTAGAGAACCTGCTCAATGCAAATGCGACCCCGGCCAACATTGCGCTGGCCCAAGCAATTTTTCCGGAGGTCAGACTGCCATACCCGACTTTCTCGGGTTCAATCGCGCAGGCCCTGCGCCCGTTCCCGCAGTATGGTGGTATCGCTGATCCTTACGGCAACGTCGGTCAAATGAACTACAACGCTCTGCAGGCCTCTCTCCAGCAACGTCTTTCAAACGGGCTGACCTTCAACGTGAACTATACTTTCAGTAAAGCGCTGGGAACCATCAATGGAAGTCGCAGTGCGTATCTGCAAGAGACGAACCTCTCCACCACTGACATACCGCACGTCTTCAACGCGTTCTACTCCTACGATCTGCCCTTCGGGAGGGGCCGCATGTTCAACCCCGAAAACAAAGTAGTCCGAGCGCTGGTTAGTGGCTGGCAGATCTCCGGGATCACTCGATTCGCCTCGGGCACGCCGCTTGGGCCTTTCCTAGCTACGTGCAATGTGCCCCAGGCGGGCACATGTTGGGCCAGTTATAATCCGAACTTTACCGGATCTGTACGGATCAACGGAGACTGGGGCAACGGCAACGTGAATGCGCCGGTGGCAAGTGCCACTCCTTTTATCGATGTGAATGCCTTCATGTCTCCGGCTCCGTTCACCTACGGTAACACCCAGGCGACAGGTACCTACGGGCTTCGCAACCCGCACTTCTTCAATCAGGACCTAAGTCTTTCCCGGAATTTTCAAGTTCGCGAAAATTTACGCGTGGGGTTCGGGGTTGATTCGTTCAATCTCTTCAATAATGTTCGTTTCGGAAACATTGGTACCAACATAACCGCAGCTAACTTCGGCAAGATCGGCGCTCAGGTCAACTTGCCGCGCGTATTCCAGGGCAAAGTAAGAATCGAGTTTTGATTCTCGAGCTTACCGCCGCGTCCGCGACGCGGGGCGACAGAGCCTCGCGTTGCGTGCCTGGACGAACTCAGGTTTGTTTTCAATGGCTCTAAGGTTTTCACTCCGTTAGGAGTGAGATGTTTATAGGACATCCCACCCTTAGCGGGGTGAAGACCGGTTTTGGTTACCGTGCTCTCTTTTGAAGTAGGCACTGACGTCTGAATTCACTCTCTTACTAAGGAGGCCGATGAGAATCTGTTCAAAGGGGTGTGTGGACTACCTGGTTTCGTTCACTCTCTTGCTACTCCTTGTTTGCGCGCCCCTCAGGTCCGTCACCGCGTCCCCAATTGATGACTTGCAAGCCGCTTTCGCTCAGCCGCCGGATGATTCGCGAATAATGATGCGTTGGTGGTGGTTTGGTCCAACGGTGGAAAAGGCGCAAATCGAGCGCGAAATGCGTTTGATGAAGGAAGGCGGCATCGGAGGTTTCGAGGTGCAGCCAGTTTATCCGTTGGTGCTCGAGGAAGCTGGCGGCAACAGAAGAATCCTACCTTTCCTTTCCGACGAGTTCATCGATGCGCTGCGCTTCACCGCAGCAAAAGCTCGGGAGCTGGGGCTGCGGTTTGACCTGACCTTGGGAAGCGGTTGGCCATTTGGCGGACCAACTGTGTCCATCGACCATGCTGCGGGGAGACTTCGGTACGAACATGTAAAGGTTGATGTCAGCTCGCGTCGCGTAAAAGTTCCGTCCATTGGCGCCGGTGAAAAGTTGCTGACCGCCTTTCTCGCTCGCATCGAAGGTTCTTCCTTCGCGTCCGACAGCGTAAAAGAGTTGACAGACATAAACGAAGGTATTGTCCGGCTTCCCGCTGTCCCCGCCGGCCCTCATGAAGTTCTATTCTTCATTTCCAGTCGCACTGGCATGCAGGTGAAACGTCCGGCAGTCGGAGCCGAAGGATTCGTGCTGGATCACATGAACCGCGCGGCCACCGATACTTATCTAAAAACCGTCGGCGATCGGTTGCTGCAAGCGTTCGGATCGAATCCGCCTTATGCGATCTTCTGCGATAGCCTGGAAGTTTATAACTCTGACTGGAGCCACGATTTCTTAGAAGAGTTTAAACGGCGTCGCGGTTACGATCTGAAGCCTCACCTTCCGGCTCTCGTTAACGAGATGGGAGCGCAGACAAGAGGACTGCGACGTGACTGGGGAATGACGCTTACCGAGTTGCTCAACGAGCGATTTCTGGCCCCGTTGCAACAGTGGTCAAAACGCAACCGCACGCTTTTCCGCATTCAGGATTACGGCGTTCCGGCAGCGACGATCTCGAGTAACGCCTTTGCGGATATTCCGGATGGCGAAGGATCGCAGTGGAAAGTAGTCCGCGCTTCGCGTTGGGCGTCTTCGGCGAGTCATCTCTACAGCCGCCCGATAGCTTCTTCGGAGACCTGGACCTGGCTGCATTCACCTTCATTCCGCGCCACCCCTCTGGACGTCAAGGCTGAAGCAGATCTGCACTTCCTGCAGGGAATCAATCAATTGATCGGACACGGTTGGCCTTATACCGCTCCGGGAGTCGAGTATCCGGGCTGGCGTTTCTATGCGGCAGGTGTCTTCAACGAGAAGAACCCCTGGTGGATTGTCATGCCTGACGTTGCGAAATACCTGCAACGGGTAAGTTTTTTGATGCGCCAGGGCCAGCCGGCCAACGACGTTGCGTTGTATCTGCCAAACGATGATGGGTGGGCGCATATGACACCCGGCAATCCTCACTTGATCGAGGTCCTGCGCGAACGCGTCGGTGTTAACCTGATGCCTGCGATCTTCGAAGCGGGTTACAACCTGGACTTCTTCGACGACGACTCGTTCAAGCAAGTAGGGCGTGTGGAAAATGGCTCGCTCGTGCTCGGACAAAACAAATACAAGGTTGTCATCCTGCCCTCCGTCGAACGAATCCCACTCGACACCTACCAGAAGCTGGAGGAGTTTGCGCGCGGCGGCGGAATTCTAATTGCCACGCGACGTACTCCTTCAGAACTGCCGGGCTTTTTGGCAACCACGGAAAACCACAACCAGATAGTCGTTCTGTCGAAGCAGTTGTTTGATGGTCCGAATGCTCCCGGTCATTTTGTCGCAGATGAAAAGTTCCAACTCGGCAAAACCATGAATCGTCTCCTGCTGCCTGATGTCCAGCTTAAGACACCCTTTGTCGAAATTGGTTTTGTCCATCGGAAGACCAGCGATGCTGAAATTTATTTCATCGCCAACACCTCCAATCTAGCGAATTACCAGAAGGCGACGTTTCGCGTCGCGGGGATGAAACCGGAATGGTGGAACTCTTTCGATGGAAGTGTGAAACCAGCGGAGGACGAATCGGAGACTTTGGACTATTCAACTGTGCGGCTCGATCTGGAACCGTACGAGTCGCGAGTTCTAGTGTTTTCCAAGCGGGGGTTGTCGGCTCCCGAGGCCACGACAAAGCCAGCGATGTTGACAACGATTGATTTGAGCACGGGTTGGCGAGTTGCGGTCGGCTCCAAGAGTGCGACTCTATGGAAAGAGTTGCGCTCATGGACCGATGACGAAGCCACGCGTTATTTTTCGGGAATTGCGAGCTACGAGAAGGATCTAGATGTGCCTCGCGACTTGATCCAGAACGGCCTTTCGCTGAGTTTGGATTTTGGCAAAGGCATCCCGCTAACGCCGCAATCATTGCGGGCCGGCATGCAAGCGTGGCTGGAAGGGCCGATACGGGAAGCGGCGGTTGTGTATATAAATGACAAGCGCGTAGGGTCAGTCTGGTGCCCACCCTATTCCCTTGATGTGACAAGTCTACTGCGTCCGGGGCAGAACAAGATTCGCATCATGGTTGCCAACACTGCCATGAATCACATGGCAGGACAGAGCCTGCCCGACTATCGTCTCCTGAACCTGCGTTATGGAGATCGATTCCAGGCGCAGGACATGGACAAGGTGCAGCCGATCCCGTCCGGATTGCTGGGACCGATTCGGTTGATCCCTGAGACAACTGTGGGTCCTACGCCCGCACGGTAAGTGGGAAACTCGAAAGTCGACGCTAACAAGAGTTGCGGCGGGTAAACTACCCTTCCCAACCTGCAAATTAACGCGCGGTGAGTCAGTCGATTCAACTTGCTCTAATTTGCAGGTTGGGAAAACCAAGAATGCTGACAAAGCACAGAGCATTAACTACAACCACCGAGCTGCTCGTCTGTGCTGTGTTTTGCTGTTCTGTTGTCACCGCCTCCAACAACGCTGCAGACCTGCTCCTCTGGTTCGACAGTCCCGCTGCTCAATTCACACAGTCGTTGCCGCTCGGAAACGGACGACTGGGTGCAATGGTTTTCGGCGGCGTGGCCGAGGAGCGAATTATCTTGAATGAAAGCTCGCTGTGGTCAGGATCTCCACAAGATGCCGATAGACCGGATGCTGCAAAGTATCTCCCTGAAATCCGACGGCTACTGCTTGAAGGAAAGAACGCCGAAGCCGAAAAACTGGTCTACGAACATTTCACATGTCAGGGACCCGGTTCAGCGCGAGCCCGCGGCAAGGACGCCCAGTACGGCTCCTACCAAACCCTTGCCAATCTTAGGATCAATTTCCCAGCAGGAGAGAATGGCGTCAGCAGATACCGCCGCGAACTGGATCTCGAAAACGCGATTGCCCGTGTTCAATACGAACAGAACGGGGTGCTCTATTCGCGTGAGACCTTTGTTTCAGCTCCCGATCAGGTCGTTGTCGTCCGGTTATCAGCCAGCAAGCCCGCTTCGATAAACTTCGACGCTTCACTAGATCGCCCAGAGCGTTTTTCGGTTTCAGGTGAAGGCGGCAATAGTTTGTTGATGACCGGCCAACTGAACAATGGCACTGATGGGAAGGGAATGAAGCATGCCGCTCGACTGCGTGCGTTCAATAAGGGTGGTGAGGTTTCCCTTGACGGCAATTCGCTGTTGGTCAAGAACGCAAATGAAGTTGTCTTGCTTGTTACTGCCGCCACTGACTACATTGGTTTTGCCGGTCGTAGGACTCCTGATCCAGTTGCCGCCTCAGCCGTCGACCTGAGCAAATCCGCCACCAAGACTTTCGCGACACTTGTTGCCGCCCACGTAAAAGATTATCAGCACTACTTCAACCGCGTGAGTCTTCAGTTGGGACCGGCAAATAGCGACGTCTCTTCAAAGCCCATGCCGGCCCGTTTGCAGGCGTTTGCCCAGGGCACAAAAGATCCGGGACTCGCGGCCTTGTACTTTCAATACGGACGTTACCTCCTGATTTCTTCGTCGCGTCCCGGCGGCTTGCCTGCGAACTTGCAGGGCATCTGGGCCGAAGAAGTGCAGACTCCGTGGAACGCTGATTGGCATCTCAACGTCAATGTGCAGATGAACTACTGGCCAGCAGAGGTTGCTAATCTAACGGAGCTGCACCAGCCCCTGTTTGCTTTGATTGATTCGTTGCAGGTGCCCGGCGCGCGCACGGCCAAACTCTATTACAATGCGCGCGGTTGGGTGGCGCATGTTATTACCAACCCGTGGGGATTCACAGCACCGGGCGAAGGGGCTTCGTGGGGCTCGACCACGAGCGGTTCAGCCTGGCTCTGTCAGCACCTTTGGGACCATTACCTGTTCACACGCGACAAAGCTTTCCTGAAGTGGGCGTATCCGATCATGAAGGGCTCGGCTCGCTTCTACGCCGACATGCTTATTGAAGAGCCAAAGCACAAATGGTTGGTGACAGCGCCTGCCAATTCTCCGGAAAATGGTTTTCGACTGCCTGATGGCAAGGTCGCTCATGTTGTTATGGGCCCGGCAATCGACATGCAGTTGCTGCGTTATTTGTTTGAAGCCTGCATTGAGAGTTCGCGTATCCTTGGTGTGGACGCTGACTTTCGCCAGGAGTTAACTGAGAAGAAATCTCGTCTGGCGCCGACGCGGGTCGGCTCGGACGGGCGCGTTATGGAATGGCTCGAAGAATACGAAGAAGCAGAACCAACCCATCGTCACGTTTCTCATTTGTGGGGACTTTATCCTGGTTCCGAAATCACTCTGAGACTAACGCCGCAACTCTCTGCGGCGGCGCGCAAGACGCTTGAAGCGCGCGGCGATATCTCTACCGGCTGGTCGCTCGCGTACAAAATGAATCTATGGGCGCGGCTTGGTGATGGCAATCGAGCACATTTACTTCTTTCGATGCTTCTTTCGCCGGTTGGCAGTCGGGCGAAGGAGGGTGTGACGTTTGCAGGTGGGAGTTATGAGAATCTCTTTGACGCCCATCCGCCGTTTCAGATTGACGGCAATTTCGGAGCGACAGCCGGCGTAGGTGAAGTGCTGATTCAAAGCGGCGATGGAGTTGTGCAACTCTTGCCGGCTTTGCCCGATGCCTGGTCAGAAGGAAAGGTAACGGGGCTGCGGGCACGAGGAGGATTTGAGTTGGACATGGCCTGGAAAGATGGGAAGTTGACCGCGGCGATGCTTCGTTCGAAATCGGGTGGGGCTTGCAGGGTTCGATACGGTGAGAAGATATTGCCTTTAGACACGCGTTCCGGTGGAAGCTATGCCATTGGGAAACGGCTCAGCGATCGTTAGACTTCGAAAATGAGGTAGCGATGTAACTCCAAGGGTGTTGGCGAATGTCGCGCGGCAAATTTGCGAACTCTTTCAGAGTTTCGCTTCTCATTTAGGACTTGGCGCCCAGGGTTGAGGCCAACCCTGGGCTGCAATTAGCGAACACCTTCGGTGTAAGACCGCTGGCCGGGCATCAAGGAATACCTTCGGTGTAAGACCGCCAGCTGAGCATCAACGCACAAAACCTGGAGACTATGTGATGACCGATTCGAACAAAGTATCTAGACGTGATTTCGTCAAAACGGCCGGGAGTGCGGCTGTCGCCTCGCTTGTTTTGACCGAGGCTTCGCTCGCAACTGTCGCGGCACCCGCCAAACGGCGTTACGCGATCGTGGGAACTGGTGACCGTTCCATAGGTATGTGGGGAAGGCCGTTAGTACAGCAGTACGCTGATCTCCTGGAGTTTGTCGGACTCTGTGACATCAATCCGAAAAGGGCGGCTGTCGCCAGGAAGATGATGGGAGTGGACTGTCCCACCTTCACGAACTTCGATCAGATGTGTGATCAGGCGAAACCCGATCTGCTCATGGTAACTACTGTCGATGGTCTTCACAGCAACTACATCGCCCGCGGGCTGGATCGCGGGCTTGATGTGATGACTGAAAAACCAATGGTGATTGACGAAAAACAGTGCCAGGCGGTTCTCGACGCAGAGCGGCGCAGCAACAAGAAGATTGTGGTTACCTTCAATTATCGCTATGCGCCGAAGCACCAGAAGATCAAAGAGGTCCTGATGTCAGGCGCAATCGGACGGGTCATCTCGGTTGACTTCAGTTGGTATCTTGACGTCTCACACGGGGCGGATTATTTCCGGCGCTGGCATCGATTGAAGTCGAAGGGCGGCAGCCTCTGGGTTCACAAAGCTACTCACCACTTTGATCTCATAAACTGGTGGCTGGACGCGGACCCGGTTGAGGTATCAGCTCAGGCAGGGTTGGAGGTTTACGGTAAAAATGGAAAGTTTCGTTCGACTCACTGCCGCGCCTGTCCCCATACTTCCAATTGCCGTTTCTTTTATGACATGACAAAGAACGCCACGCGAATGGCGCTCTATGCTGACTGTGAAGACGCCGATGGTTATCACCGGGATGGTTGCGTGTTCAAGGAGGATATAGATATCTACGACACCATGTCTGCCGTGGTGAAGTATTCAAATGGCGCTCATATGAGTTACTCGTTGAATGCTTTCATGCCTATTGAAGGTTACCGGTTGGCCTTCAACGGCGAACTGGGAAGACTGGAAGTTCGCGACTATGAGCGGCAACCATGGCCAGTTGAACAACAAACGGAGATGTATCTGACCAGGAGTTTTGGTCAGCGCGAGAAGATCGATATTCCTGACATCGAGGGTGGTCACTCAGGCGGCGACTCACGCATTCGTGATCTCATCTTCAGGAAAACTGAAGTACCGTCATATATGCGTTTACCGGATTCTCGCGCAGGCTCACTGTCTTGTTTGACCGGAATCGCTGCGCGTAAGAGTGTCGAATTGAAGCGGCCGATACGGATCTCCGAACTGCTGCGAGTGCCTGCGAAAGCCTGATCAAATAGATCATCCTTCCACTGATTCCTATTCCCGCCTCCCACTGGGGTTTTCCTAAAAGCCGGGAAGAGACGATGGACCTGTTTACTGCAGGGCTCCAGATGGTCGCATATTAGCAAAAGGGTCGAATTGGCTATACCAACTACTCTAAGAGGCTCGTCCAAAAACGCAGGTCTAAATCCAGATTTTTGGGTATTAGAAAAGCTCTTGTCAGTCAGAGGGCCGCAAAAACGGCGAATTTGAGGTTTGTTTTTACAGGGAACAATTCTTGCAAACGCAGCTCAGCAAAGCGATGTGGTATTACCCCTGAAAAATGTTTCCATTAATTGGTCAGAAAAACAGCTTGACAGAAAGTCAGGACTGACACAGAATGCGGCCATCAAACGTGGCGGCTCAAGACCGCTTGTTACTAGGTTCAAATCAAGATTCACAACACAGGGTTTTCGCAGTCCATCCTTGCTGATTACATAAGCGGTTGTGCCCAATTTCCGTCAATTGGTCAGGTCGAAAGCTAACATACGCCAATCGCATCAAGCGGGCGACCGGGTTTCATTTGAAGCTATTCCTGTATTGAAAATTTTCTGAGTAGTTTTTCGAACGCAAACAGAAGTGATGTTTGGCCTGCAGGATGCTGATAAGCAAACAGCTTGCGCTATTCACCGGCCTGCAGTTACCGTTTGGAGCTTTTATTACTGAGGAGGAGATAGAAATGACATCGAGATCCCGCTCACTTGCATACACCTTGTGTGCGTTGGTTTTTGTATTAACGGTTCTCCTTGCGCCGACGTCGTTGCATGCTCAAGACGTTCGCGGAAAGATATCCGGCCGAGTCATGGATCCCAACAAGGCATCAATGCCCGGCGCGTCCGTTAAAGTTACGGACATCGCCAGAGGCACATCGGTCACCTTAACGACCAACGACGATGGTTTGTTTCTGGCCAACTATCTTCTCTCCGGAACCTACCAGGTGGTAGTCGAGATGCCGGGATTCAAAAAATACATCCAGGATGGAGTGCTGCTCCAGATTAATGAGACCCGTGAATTGGCGATAGTGCTCGAAGTCGGAGGTACAACGGAGACAGTCACCGTCACCGCAGATGCCGGGGACCTCAACTTAGCGGACGCGAATCTTGGACTGACAATAGATGCGAAACGTGTGGAAGAGCTTCCGCTGGTCCACGGCGATCCTTACACGCTGATAGGACTCTCAGCGGGCGTCACCTACACGGGCAGCACCAAATTAGATCGTCCGTTCGAGCCGACGCACATCATCGGTTATGCAATTGACGGCACTCGCGGAAACCGTAGCGACTTGTTGATCGATGGCGCCCCAAGCACTGCCACTGCAAACGCCAACGAGGTGATTGCTACGTATGTTCCCCCCAGTGATATCGTTCAGGAATTCAAGGTGCAGACGGCAACATTTGATGCTCAGTTCGGCAACACCGAGGGGGGCGTCACCAGCATCAGCATCAAGTCAGGCACTAACGCCTTTCACGGTACTGGTTACCTCTGGTTAGAACCTGGTGGCATTTCAGCAAACGACTTTTTCGGAAAATCGGCTAACCCTCCCACGGGACGCCCGTTCACTTATTCAAACCGACCCGGCTTCAGCGTGAATGGTCCGGTTCGAATTCCAAAAGTCTATGACGGAAGAGACAAGACCTTCTTCCTGTTTGGCTTTGAGGCTATTCGTGACTCGCGACCGCGCTTTGATGCCAGCAGTCTGAGCTGGGTTCCTACCGCGGCTCTGCAAAACGGTAACTTCTCGGGTCTCGGAGTAACGATCTTCGATCCGCTCACCGGCACTTTCGGCACAGGTACGGGCCCAGGAGGGAACGGATGTGCGGTCAACGCAGTATGTAATCGAACTGCTTTTGCAGGAGGGATCATTCCTACCGGGCGAATCAATCCAATCGCCAGGTCTATTGCCGCCCAGTTTGGACAACCCAAGAAGGCCGGGCTGGTGGGAAACATTTTTGATTCAGCCTTAACTGAAAGGACCAAGCAGTACGACAATTACACGTTCCGTGTTGACCAGCACTTCTCTGACAACAACAAGTTCTTCGTGCGCGGAAGCTGGTACGACCGCAACAGTGCATACAACGACTATACCGCTACTCCTTACTCCGGTGTCAACTTCCAGTTCGCCGCGCGTCAGGCTGTCTTCGACGACGTTCACACGTTTAATTCGACCACGATCCTGAATGTGAGGTATGGCTATAACCGGTTTATTCGCGGTCAGGATCAGGAACCTGATGCCAGGGGATTCGACCTAACAACTCTCGGATTTCCTGCGTCCCTCAATAATATTGTTCCCGAAGCGGCAAGACGCTTTCCACGTTTTGACTTCCCCACTAACACCACGTTGAGCAACGGAATGTCAAATGAGTTCCGGCCGGTGGGATCCCACTCAGTAGCTGCCGTCATGAACAAATCGATGGACACGCATTCTATGAAGTTTGGCGCTGAGTTGAGAATCTATCGTGAGGACGATAACTTCCAGAGCAACGACCAAACCTCGCAGTTTATCTTTGACAACACTTACACGAGACAGAATAGCGCCAGCACGGCAGGAGAAGTAAACGGTTTGCAAGCCTTTGCGTCATTCCTCTTGGGCTACCCGACAACTCTGCAGGTTGTTCGGCGCGCTGACTACTCTGAGTTTTCCAAGACCTGGGGCTTCTTTGTCCACGACGATTGGCGCGTCAACAACAAGCTGACGTTGAACCTCGGCCTGCGTTGGGAACTCGAAACCCCGCTGGAGGAACGACAAAATAAGAGTGTTTCCGGCTTCGATGCATCGTTCGTACAGCCCATTCAAGGCACAGTGCAAACCAGGTACGCAGCCCTGACCGATCCTGCTTTGAAGGCACTGCTGCCGCAGATAAATGTTACCGGGGGTCTCTTATTTGCCGGCGTGGATACCGGAAGCGGTCTCTATGAGACTCCTAAGGGTACGTTCCTGCCCCGCCTGGGTGTGGCGTATCAATTGAACAGCAAGACTGTCATTCGTGGCGGTTTTGGTTTGTTCGCCGGCTTCCTGGGAGAGCGACGTGGCGACGTCATTCAAGCGGGATACACCAGGACCACCACTGCTCTCCTTTCCACTGCTCCTAACGGTTCTCCGCTACCGTTTACGTTTTCCAATCCGTTTGCCAACACTGCAATTCTGGAGCCGACAGGCAACTCATTGGGTAAGCTGACCAATCTGGGACAGGCAATCTCTTACTTCAATCAAAACCCCAGCGTCTCGAAACAGGCGCGCATGCAGGTTGGTATTCAGCGCGAGCTTCCTGGTGGCTGGCTTGCCGAGGCTGAGTTTGTCGCCAACAGGGGCTACGACATTGAAATTGTCCGCGACATCAATGCCTTGCCGAATCAGTATTTGAATGCTGACAGTTCGCGCACCGCAGCGATGGTCGCCAATGACGCCTTCTTGAGAGGTACGGTAACGAATCCGTTTGCCGGTTTGGTGCCCGGCACCGGACTCAATAACCCTACTATTGCTCGATCACAGTTGCTGCGTCCTTTCCCAGTATTCACGAGTATTCTGACGACTAACAATGACGGCAAGTCCTGGTACTACGCTGGTCAGTTCAGTGTGCTAAAGCGGTTCTCAAAGGGATACACGGTTCAAGGCGCTTACACCTGGTCAAAATGGCTGCAAGCGACTGAGTATCTAAACCAGGGTGACGCGACACCCACCAAGATGATTTCCGATCAGGATTCCCCTCATCGGATCGCTTTCAGCGGAATGTACGAACTCCCCTTCGGAACCAATAAGGCTTTTTTATCGAGCCCGAATTGGTGGTCCAATGCGTTCTTCGGTGGTTGGCAGATTGGCGGTACCGTTCAACTGCAGAGTGGCTTCCCAGTCCAGTTTGGAACCTTCAATATAGCGACAGGTGTTACCTCGGGTGATTTGTTCTATCGAGGTGGACAAGTCGCCATACCTTCAGACCAGCGAAACACGACTGCCTGGTTCAACACCGCAGCCTTCGCATCTTTCCTTGACTGGCCGAGTTTCTTGCCATCAGGGGTAACCCCCGCGAACGCAACTGCGGCTCAAAGAACCGCTGCACAGACCGCGGCAACGACAGCCGCAACGCCTGTTAGTCACCTTCGGACTCTGCCTTATCGTTTTGCGAACGTCCGCAGGGACTACATCAAGAATGTCGACTTGACCCTCAAGAAGGACATAATCCTTCGAGAGACCATGAAGCTCCAATTGAGGTTTGAGCTTCTCAACGCCTTCAATGAACCATACTTCCTGGCTCCGCCTACTGGCGCGACAGTAGCTTCGTTCGGATCAATCGTCGGTCCGCAGGACAACTACGCACGACGTGCTCAAATTGGGTTCAAGTTTATCTTCTAGCCTGATTCGCACTTCGGTTGCTCGCAAAAGGGATTGGATGACCTTCGGGTTGTCCAATCCCTTAATTTTTGGTGGGCGCAGTGAGTCTCGATTAACCCAGATGAATGTTTGAGTTTAGATGGGCAACCGACGTCCTTGCTCTCTTTACGTGACAGGATCACTTCAACTACATGGTCTCACGTAGAAGCTTTCTCGAAACCCTAGTCAGTTCTGCGGGGTTGTGCGGTTGGGCTTATGGAAGAGAACACCTGCGAGAGACGTTAGCCGTCAACTCATCATCTCAGTTTCGCAAGAGTAAATTTGACAGGGCAGCGCTCGTCAGCCGCCACAATCCCCGCGTAGTAAGTCTTGATCCCCTATCGCCACTAACAGTCGGCAACGGGGAGTTCGCGTTTACCGGAGACATAACGGGATTACAAACGTTCCCGCAAGAGTATGAGAACGCGATGCCGCTTTGCACTATGTCGCAATGGGGGTGGCACACTCGTCCGGCGCCGGCTGGTCTTGAAACCAGGGGATTGCGGTTAACTCAGTACGACACCCATGGACGCCAGGTCGGCTATCAAACAAGTTCTGAGGGACAGACAGAGCTTTACAACTGGTTACGCGAGAACCCGCATCGACTTCATCTTGGCCAGATCGGACTGTGCCGAACGGGAAGTCAGAAAAGGGAGATTCAGGTCGGCGATCTGTCCGATATCAAACAGGAGTTGGACCTCTGGCGCGGCGTGTTGACGAGTAAGTTCAGGTTCAAAGGAGAACCTGTAACTGTCAGGACGGCGGTGCATCCTCACCTGGATTTGCTAGCGGTCTCAGTTGAGTCAAGGCTGATCGATGAAGGCCGGTTGGCCGTTCGATTCGATTTCCCCTACGGATCACCGTCAATGCAGGCCGCGGATTGGAAACAGCCCGACCGCCATCAGACTGCACTTATTAGAAACAGTAACGGCCGTGCTGATCTTCGTCGCACTCTCGACCGACATGAGTATTTCGTTGCGCTTGCTTGGGAGGGCCCGGCCAGGCTGGTGTCCGTGGATACGCATTCGCTCTTGCTGGGCGGACGCGGACCAGGTGCGCATCTCGGATTTGTTGTGGGGTTCTCGCCTCGTCCGTTAGACCTATCGTTGCCGAAAGAGAGGGCCACGTTTGCAGCAAGCGCCGATCACTGGCATAGCTTTTGGAGCGAAGGCGGCGTTGTGGAACTTGCTGACAGCAAAGATCCGCGCGCTCTTGAGTTGGAACGCCGGGTAGTTTTGTCACAATACCTGACGGCGATTCAGTGTGCCGGAAGCCAACCGCCACAGGAGACTGGACTCACCGTCAACAGCTGGTACGGCAAGTTTCATCTCGAGATGCATTGGTGGCATGCAACCCATTTCGCGTTGTGGAACCGGTTGTCACTGTTTGAGAAAAGTCTCAGTTGGTATGAATCGATTCTGCCGGCGGCAAAAGAGCTGGCCCACTCCCAGGGTTATCTCGGCGCACGCTGGCCGAAGATGGTGGGACCGGAAGGTCGCGACAGCCCGTCGCCCATCGGGCCTTTGTTGATCTGGCAACAGCCACATCCGATCTTTTATGCTGAACT